>JBIKVK010000177.1:0-6967 GCA_044356835.1 Burkholderiaceae bacterium | reverse complement strand
CGCTTTAACGCCGACCGAGTTTCACTGGGTTGGGTTAAGTCGCCCTACGTGCGCCTCACAGCCATCAGTCACGTGGAGAAGTTCGATCGACTTTCGGCCGTCAGTCGTGCGCTCGAAGGTGCCATGGAGGAGGCGGCGGACCAGGGCCGAGTCATGGTGTATCCGGCAGAGCCGGGTGTGCGGCAGGTGCAGCGAGCGCATGAATCGTATGCGCTGATGCAGGGCGTGGTCACCTTGGCCAGTGTGCCCCTGATGGATGGCCAGACAGTGGTGGGGGTGGTGACCCTCGAAAAAAACCAGGGCCAATGGAGCTTCGACGATTTGTGGGAGCTGCGATTGATCGCCCGGGCCACCGCGCTGCCCTTGGCCGAACTGCGCGAGCGTGACCGATGGTGGGGTGCGCGACTCTGGGGGGCCTGCAGGAACAGTCTGTTCGGCTCGGGCACGGGGCCCCGGAACAGTGCCTGGAAGCTTGCCGCTGTGCTCGGCCTGATAGGGTTCACGTCCTTGTTCTTCGTACCTTGGGACTATCGCATCGATGCCCGCTTGACCGTGCGCAGCAAGGACATGCTTTTTGTGCCAGCGCCCTTCGATGGGTACCTGCGCCAGGTGAATGTCGAGATTGGTGACAAGGTCAAGACCGGGCAGGTGCTGATGCAACTCGATACGAGGGAGCTCGTCCTGGAGGAGTCCATGGCGCAGGCAGATGTTCTGCGCTACAGCCGGGAAGTTGAAAAATCGCAGGCCTTGCGCCAGCTGGCTGAGATGCAGATTGCCATGGCCCGGCGAGACCAGTCGGCCGCCCGCCTTGCCTTGATTCGCCATCAACTGGCCAACGCCAATGTGGTCGCGCCGCAGGACGGCGTGGTCGTGGAGGGCGAGCTCAAGAAAAACCTGGGTGCGCCCCTCCGAAAAGGCGATTTGCTGCTCAAGCTGGTTCAAACGGATGACATCTACATCGAGCTTGAGGTCGACCAAGCTGATGTGCACGATGTGAAAGTCGGCTCGCGTGGCCAGTTGGCTCTGGTGGGCCGCCCGGAGCAGCGCTTCTCGATCGAAATCGATCGGATCGACCCGGCCTCCACCTTGCGCGAGGGCCGCAATGTCTACCTGGCTCGCGGCCAGCTGCAGGAAGGCATCGCACAGTGGTGGCGACCGGGCATGGGCGGCACTGCCCGCATCGATGCGGGCGAACGACCCCTTATTTGGGTCATGACGCATCGGACCGTGCGCTTTTTGCGGGAGTTCTTCTGGATATGAGTCTGGACCAGGCGAGCGGTCGCACGTACAGCGATACCTGGCACCGTGTCGCAGGGGTTCGTGCCTGCCTGCGCAGCAGCGTGCGAGCGCACCGTCAGAGCTTTCGCGGACAGGTGTGGTTCGTGCTGCGCGACAGCCTGGGCAGTGACTTTTTCCGTGTCACAGCCGATGCCTACGCGTTTGTCAGCCGGCTGGGCGTTGACCGCACGATCGACGAAGTCTGGAGCGAACTGATCGAGGCCGAGCCGGAGCTGGCCCTCACGCAGGAGGAGGTGGTTCAGCTGCTGGGCCAGCTGCATATGTCGAACCTGCTTCAGTTTGACCGTGGCGCGGCTGCGGCCAGCCTGTTCGAGCGCTACCGCGAGCGTCGCGGGCGTGAGATCAAGGCGTTGCTCATGGGCTTTCTGGCCATCAAGGTACCGCTGATCGATCCGGACCGAGGGCTGGATCGGGCCATGCCGCTGATCAGGCTGATCTTCGGCCCGGTCGGAGCCTTGCTTTATTTGGTGTTGCTGGTGCTGGGCGCGAAGGCGCTGATGGATGAGTCGCACCGCCTGTTCGACCAGTCTGCCGGTTTGCTCGCTCCGGGCAACCTGGGCCTTCTTTACGTGGGCCTGGTGTTGGCCAAATTGGTGCATGAGTTCGGTCACGCTGCGGCGTGCAAGCGCTTTGGAGGCGAGGTCCACAAGATGGGCGTGATGTTGCTTCTGTTTGCGCCCTTGCCCTATATGGACGCCACCGCCAGCTGGGGCTTTCGGAGCCGTGCCCATCGCATGCTGGTTGGAGCCAGCGGCGTGCTGGCCGAATTCGCGGTGGCCGCGGTGGCCGCGCTGATCTGGGCCCACAGCGCGCCGGGTGCGCTCAATGCCCTGGCTTACAACGTCATATTTGTCGCGAGCGTTTCGACGTTGCTGTTCAACCTCAATCCGCTGATGCGTTTTGACGGCTACCACATGCTCGTCGACTGGATCGATGTACCCAATCTGTTCCAGCGCTCGCGCGATCAGCTCAAGTACCTGGGCGAGCGTTTCGCCTTGGGCCTCAACAACGCCGAGCCCGCGGCCCGGACGCGCAAGGAGGTGTGGCTCCTGCCGATGTACGGACTGATCAGTCTGGGCTACTGGTTGGTATTGATGTCCACCATCATCTTCTTCATTGCCGAGCAGTATCTGGAGGTAGGGATTGCTCTGGCGTGGATCACATTTTTCACGGCGATCGTTCTGCCGATGCTGAAGTTTGCCAAGTACCTGGTCAGCAGCCCAAGGCTCCAGCACCAGCGATGGCGTGCGGTGACCAGCACATGCGTGATTGGAGGCCTGGTGTTTGTCACGCTTGCGGGTGTGCCCATGCCAGAGCGGGTGCGGGTCGATGGAGTGTTGCAGGCCAAGGACTTTCGTGAGCTCTACAGCCAGAGCGGCGGCACTTTGGAGCAGCTTCTGGCCCGTCCAGGCAGCTGGGTGGAGGCGGGTCAGCCACTCGCTCGCCTTCAAAACCCCGACTTGGACTACGAGATTCGAGCGGCTCTCTATCAGCGCGAACAGCTTCTGGCGCAAGAAGTGCAGGCTGTGAGCCTTGCGGTGGCCAATCTGGAGCCTTTAGTGCGCCAGCGCCGGGCGATCGAGGAGAAGCTCGAACAGCTGCGGGAACAGCAAAAGCAGTTGGTTGTGGTTTCACCCATCGAGGGCGTATGGAGCGCTGGTGAGCTTGAGGCAAGCCGTGGTCAGTGGCTCGCTCGCGGTGCCAGTCTAGGCACTGTGGTCGACGACCGCAGCTGGCGGTTTGTTGCAGTCTTGCCTCAGGTCAGCACCCACCTGTTCGGAGCTGGCGTGGTTCTGAGTGAGATTCGCATCCGCGGGCAGCAGGGGTTCAATGTGATTTCTTCCAACACCGAGATCATGCCCTTCGAGCAGGGGCAGCTGCCCTCGGCAGCGTTGGGCATGGCCGGGGGCGGCAACATCGCGGTCCAAAGCGGCGATTCCAAGGGTCTTTCCGCTGCCGAGCCTTTCTTTCGGATTCACGCCCAGCTTCCGCCGCAAGAGCAGACACAGGGGCTGCTCCTAGCGCATGGCCGTCTGGGCACGATGCGCATCACCCTGCCCGATTCCCCTCTCCTTGAACAATGGGAACGCGGAGCCCGACAGTTTCTTCAGAGAAAGTTCCGCGTATGAGCGCGACCTGGCCGCCGTCGCACGCCTCGCGAACCGGGGTTGACCCCCTGGAAGCTCCCCACCCATTGCGGGCCCTGGAGAAGCTGCCCAAAGGGTTTGATGCGTGGGTGGATCGTGCCCACGGGTGGTACCGGCGTCGTGGCTGGCATGCGGCCGAGCTTTGGCGGCAGGCGCTGGCTTGCCACGCCCAGTGCGAGTCCTTCGACACGATGGGCGATGTTGGACTGACGCAGGCCCTTGCGCAGGCGAAGGATCACCTGCGTCGCGATCCGCTGCGAGCCCGGGGTCTGCTGCTTCCTGCGCTTGCGCTGGTGGCGCAGATGGCCTGGCGGGTGCTTGGAATGCGGCCCTATCCGGTTCAACTGATGGGCGCCCTGGCGCTTCACGAGGGCTGGCTGGCCGAGATGGCAACTGGCGAAGGGAAGACACTGACGGTTGCGCTGTCGGCCGTGTTGGCCGGTTGGAGCGGACGGCCGTGTCACGTCATCACCGCAAACGATTACCTGGCCGAGCGCGACGCCCAGACGATGCAGGCGCTGTTTGCAGCCTGTGGCGTCAGTTTGGCGTCGGTTCATGCGCAGATCAAGCCCGAACAGCGACCGTCGCGATACGCCGCTGACGTGGTTTATGTCACGCCTAAAGAGCTGCTGGCCGACTACTTGCGCGACCGTCTCGCAGCCGATGCCGGCCACGATACCCACCGGCGGGACTTCGATCGCTGGCTGGGTCAGCGACAGTCTGAGCCATTTGAGCCCGTGCTGCTGATGCGTGGCCTTCACACGGCGATTGTTGACGAGGCCGACAGTGTCCTGATCGATGAAGCCGTGACCCCACTCATCCTGTCGGCGCGTCGGCCCGGCCGGGGCTTGTCTGAGGCGGTGACCCTGCTTGCGGCACTGGCGCCTCAGCTTGAGCCCGGGAAGGACTACGAGCGCGTGCAGCGAACCCGGAGCATCGAGCTCAGAAGCGGGGCGATCGCAGCTCTGGGACGTTTGGCCGATCGTTTACCCCCCGTTTGGCGTCCAGCCCCAAGGCGCGAGGAGTTGCTGCGCCAGGCACTCCAGGTCCACTGTTTTTTTTCGCCAGGCCACCAGTACCTCGTTCAAGACGGTGAGATCGTGCTTCTCGATGAATTCACCGGCCGAATGACGCCTGGCCGGACGCTGACCGCCGGTCTGCACCAGGCGATCGAGGCGAAGGAGGGCGTGGCGATTACCGACCCCAACGAGTCGCTCAGTCAAATGAGCTTTCAGGCCTTCTTCCGGGGTTTTGCCAGGTTGTCGGGTAGCTCAGGCACGGCCTGGGAGGCGGTCGACGAGTTGTGGCGGGTCTATCGGCTGCCGGTGGTTCGAATTCCCACCCACCGCCGGCGCCGCACGGTCACTTTCCCGCTCCAATTGGCTCAGAGCACCGAGCAGAAGTGGCGGGCGGTGGCCCATGAGGTGCTTCGGCTGCACGGTGACAATCGCCCAGTTCTGGTGGGCGTGCGGAGCGTTCAGTCCAGCCTGATCCTCGCTGATTTGCTGCGTCAGACGGGTATGGAGCCTGCAGTGCTCAATGCAGTCGAGCATGACAAGGAGGCCGATATCGTAGCCGCTGCCGGTCAGCCCCGCAGCGTAACAATCGCTACCAATATGGCGGGCCGAGGCACGGACATCAAACTGCATTCGGACGTCGAAGCCAGTGGTGGTTTGCATGTGATCATTGCCGAGATCAACGAATCCGCCCGCATCGACAGGCAGCTTGCCGGCCGCTGCGGCCGCCAGGGAGATCCGGGCAGTGTCTCGTTGCATCTGTGCCTCGAAGACAACCTGGCGATTCGCTACATGCCGGTGCCGCTGCGATACGCGCTCCGCGTCAGCGCGGGCGAGGTGCCGCCGCTGATCGCCCCGCTGGTACGTTGGGCGTTTGCGCGGGCGCAGGCGCGCGCCGAGTCGGATGCCTTTTCTCGTCGCTTTTCCGTCCTTCGGCATGATGATTGGTTGTCTTCGGCTTTGCCCTTCGAGCAGCGAGGTGGTGCATGAGCCCGAGGCCCCCTTGGCCCGTGTGGCGCGAGCCGTCCCGCCGGATGCTGGAAGCCATGATCGGCGGTCTCGAAGGCCTGCCGATGACCGGAGCAGAGTTTTCGGTACGGCTCACACCCGAGTCCATCGAATGCGGGCGCTGGCTGGCCGGTTTTTCCACGTCTGGCCTGTCGCCCTCGCGCCTTCAAAGCTTGAGCGGGCGTCTTGGCCTGGATGCGGCCTCTGCGCGATGGTTCGCGGGTCAAGGCCCTCTGGCGCGCCAGATCGGATTGGCGGTAGAGCAGACAGCTGCCCAGTCGGTAGCCAAGTTGTATCTGGAGTGGCCTCTGCCGGCACCGGACCTGCGGGAGCGTCCGCCCGAGCGGCGTCAAGTCGCCTTGCAGATCTCCTCTTGCAAGTGGTTGATAGAGGGGCCGCAGGAGTTGCCTGGCGCGCTGCGGCAGACGGAATACTGGCGCTTGTCGGGCGTGGATGCGCGAGCCATTGTGGCGTTGTTGCAGGAGCCGCAGGAGGCGCTCGAAGATCGCCTGCGGCAGGCCTATGGGGCGCTCGCGCAGTGTCTTTTGGCGGCGCTGAACCAAGCGCCCCATTGGCGTGAACCGCGTCTGTTGTTGGTGAGGGATGCGGGCAGTGCACGCAGGGGCGTGGGTCTGCGCTTTTACGGCAGTGATCTGAAGGTGGGCGCCGTACTGGAGCCGCTGCGGGCGCTGTGTCGGGGTTGGGGCCTGAATCTCGAGGCCCGTCCGGATATTCTTGCGTTTTGGGCTGATCAGGAGTTGGGCTGGCTCCACGCTGGGCTTGATGGCCGGGGTGAGGTTTTCATCATCATCTATGGAGCGATTCCTCATGACCAGGCTCGCTCTGTACTGTCGAAGTACGAATCGGCTGCGTTGCAGCTGGCGATGTGACTGCGGAAACGTTGAATCATGAAAAATCATAAGGCCAGGGGTTCGAACCGCATTCGCCGAGCGTTCCGGCGTTCGCGCAACACGGTCGAGCGGCTCGAGGACCGCATTCTGCTGTCGGCCGAGCCGCTGATCTCGTTCAACCGCGCAGACAGCGAGCAGCCGCTCGCTGTGGAAAACCTTGAGCACAGTGCGAAGAAACGCCCCACGGATCCACTTGATCTCGAGACCGTCGCCAGCGTTGCGACCCTGATCGACCTGACCCGCTCGCATTCACAGCAAAACGCAAAATTCAACTGGACCGGTTCGACTTCCGCACTGCTCAAGCTCAATTCGCAGTTGCAGGCCCTGGTGCTTGATCTGGGCGACGGCGACAGTCAGATGTCTCTGAGCAATGACGCCAACGGCATGCTGCGTCTTGCGCGCCTCGATGGCTCTACACCCTACGAACTGGTCTTTGCCAAGCCGAGCAGCATTTTGGGCATTCGCGGCGAAGGCGGGATCGATCGTCTGGTCATTGATAACGTTGACCTGGGCTCCACCAGTTTGTCTGTCGATGTCGAGACCATCGATATTCCTTCCACGAGTACGTTGACCAGCCAGAGTGAAG
>JBIKVK010000176.1:0-6988 GCA_044356835.1 Burkholderiaceae bacterium | reverse complement strand
AAGCCCGGGTTGGGCCACCGGTCGGCCTGAGCGACCTCGACGGCCGCGACCCCCAAGAGTTCGAATTCGGCTTGCAGACCGCGGTGATTGAGAAGCGCCAGTTGGACGGCATTGTCTTGGGTCAACACCTGGCTCAACAGTCGTGCGATGCGCTGGTCAACTTCGCCTCGCTGAGTCGAGTCACGCGCCCAGACCGCTTCGGCCTGAAGGCGCGGGAAGACGGTCTGCTTGACCGCATCGAAAGCCTGGTCGACCGGGGCGGTGGAACAGGCTGATAACAATGCCAGTGCGGGCACGATACCCAGAAGACGTTTCACTTCCCGTGTCCCGGAGGGTGCGCTGGTTGCGCTGGAGAGTTGCTGCTTTGGTCGGAAGAGGGCCGGGGATCGGCGGGGCTCCCCTGGCCGTGGGCCTCGCGGGCATAAGCCCTCCAACCCCCAATGCGCCCGACGGTCTCGTTGGCCGCACGCCACGAGCCAACATTGACCTCACGGGCTGGGAGATAGCCCTCGAACGCGGATTTGAATTCGATCCGGGGCACCGCAGCGTTGGCTTGGGTCGGGTCGTTGCCGGGCGGGGACGCCGCGACTGCAGCGGGAAGGGCGAAGAATGCAGCCAATCCCAGCGCGCGATACCACCGAGGCGACGCAGCGCTCCCGTCGGATCCGCGATGCCGATGGGTACTAGTCGAGGCGATGGGGAGAAACTCCATGCGGATGAAACTCGAAGGGGAGTTCGAGAGACGAACGGCCGACAGATCCAAAGCGCGTCGGGCAGGCTAGGCCCCCGATGCCCGGGACGAGAGCGGTGTTAAACGTTCGATCGCGGCGTCGATCGTTTCAGTCCGCTTGGCAAAGCAGAAGCGGACCAGTCGTTGATCGGGGGGCGGCGTCCCGTAAAAGGCTGAAATCGGTATGCAGGCGACCCGATATTCCTCGGTCAACCAGCGCGCGAAGGCATCGTCCTCCAGGTCGGGTCGGATTTGGGAGTAGTCGGCGAGCTGAAAATAGGTGCCCCGGCATGGCAAAAGCTCGAACCCTGCCCGTTTGAGACCTACGGCCAGCCGGTCGCGGCGGGATTCGAAAAACGAGGGAAGAACTCGCCAGTGCTGCGGGTCGGCGAGGTGCGCTGCGATGGTGTGCTGGGCCGGCGAATTCACCGAAAAGACCAGAAACTGGTGGATCTTTCTAAATTCGGCGGTGAGGGCCCTTGGCGCCACGCAGTATCCAACCTTCCAGCCTGTCACGTGGAATGTCTTCCCGAAGGAGAAGAAGGCGAAGCTGCGTTCGGCCAGTTCCGGGTGAGTCAACACCGTTCGGTGAACCCGACCGTCGAAGACAAGGTGCTCGTAGACTTCGTCCGACAAGACCACCAGATTGTGCCGTCGGACGACTCTTGCGAGGGCATCCAGATCCTCGGTCGACATGACCGAGGTGGCGGGGTTGTTGGGGTTGTTGATCATGATCAGGCGGGTTCGCGGTGTCACTGCGCGCTCGACCTGATCCCAGTCCACGGTGAAATGTGGCGCGGTCAGCGCGATTCGCACCGGCCGGGCGCCTTGAGCAAGAACGCCGGGCGCATAGCAGTCGTAAGACGGATCGAAGAGGATGGCTTCATCCCCGGCGTGAAGCACCGTGGCGAGCGCACAGAAGATCGCTTGGGTCGCCCCCGCTGTTACGGTGATCGAATGATCGGGGTCCAGCTTCAGGCCGTGCTGTAGATCGAGCTTTGCTCCGATGGCCTGGCGGAGCGCTGAAAGACCGGTCATGGGCGCGTACTGGTTATGCCCGGCTTGAGCGGCTTCGTTGAGGCCTGACAGCAGACCCGGATCCGCGGCGTAGTCCGGGAACCCCTGAGAGAGATTGATCGCGCCATGCTGCGCGGCGAGTGCGCTCATGACGGTGAAGATGGTGGTGCCGGTGTCGGGCAACTTGGATCGGAAGGGCAGGGTCATGGATTGAAGATCGTCTCGAATTGCAACGGGCCCGAGGCACTTCATGCGACATATCGTCGACAAAGCGAAGGGTCCCAAGGCGGAAGTTCCGATCATAGCGTCAGCCGCTCCGAATCCCGCACGGAGGCTCTGCTCGGGGTGGTGCTTTGGGCCGGGACGAGGTATCGTCTCAAGAGTGCGTCCCCTCGGCCTGGCATCGGCCCACTTTCTGAAGTTCGTCCACTGAATGTTTGCCCGCGTCACTCTGCCGCTCGCCTTCGGCAACTTCGTCAACCAGGCTGCGCGCACCGTGATGGCGATCGTCGGCCCGCTGCTCGCGGTCGAATTCGGCTTGTCTGCGAGCGAGCTGGGACTGCTCGCAGCCTGCACCTTTGCGGCCTATGCCGCAGCCCAACTCCCGCTCGGGGTCGCGCTCGACCGGTTTGGGCCGCGTCGCATGCAGTCGTCGCTCATGCTGCTGACGGCGGTTGGCTTTGTGATCCTCGCGGTCGCGCCTGGTTTTGATTGGCTGGTGGTCGCTCGCCTGGTGATCGGGGTCGGCATCTCGGCTGGATTGATGGCGATCCTTAAGGGGCATGTGGAGTGGTTCCCGCCCAACCGGGTGGCCAACATGACGGGTATCGCCGTGGCGATCGGGGCCTTGGGCAGTGCGCTGACCACCATGCCTGTTCAGGCGGTCATCCCTTGGGTCGGATGGCGCGGGGTGTTCTGGTTGCTCGCGGCCCTGACGCTCGGGGTGGCGCTCTGGATTTACTTCCGTCTACCCGAGCGAGAAAGAGATCCGACGGTCAGGCGACCCGGTTTCTCTGAGGAGATCGCGGTCAGCGTTCAGATCCTTCGATCTAGAACCTTCTTGCGTTACGGGCCGGCCGTATCGACCCTTTCGATGCTTAATTTTGCCTACCTCGGCCTCTGGGCGGGGCCCTGGCTGCGCGACGTGGCCGGGCAGGATGACCTCACCCGGTCAGGACTGCTTTTCTTTTATACGCTTGCGATGATTGCGGGCAATCTGGTCGCCGGCCAGCTGGGCAGTCGCGCCCGGGCGGCCGGTCTCGGGCCCTTCGTCGTTCCGGTGGCCGGCGTCATGGGCATGCTGATCGTTCAGATCGCGTTGATTTTCCAGCCCGCCCATTTTTGGATGGTTGCGCCCTTGTGGCTGGTTCTGGCCTTTTGCGGTTCGGCCGCTCCGATTGGTTTCGTGGCTCTGGGGCAGATGTTCCCGCGCGAGCAAACGGCCCGCGTTTCGACTGCGGTCAATACGATCACGCTGGGTGGCGCATTTTTGCTGCAGGCCATGGTCGGCTGGATTCTCGACCTCTGGCCTCGCACCGAGTCGGGTGGTTGGCACCCTGACGGATACAGCTGGGCGCTCGCTGTGTCGGCTCTGATCCACGCCCTGTCCGCCTATGCGATGCTGCGGCCCCCGCTTCCCACGGATTCGTCGTCCGCCAAGGCACCCTGATCCTCACACTCGGGGTCGTCCGGGAGCGCCAGACGCTGCGACCGATGACTGGTGCCTTATGGTTGAGCGCGTACCCGGCTCAAGGCGCGACCTTCAGCGTTGCCATGGGGCGAGGCTGACGCGGTCGATCGCGTAGCGCTGCCGGGCCTCGGCCAGTAGGTTCGCCGAAACTGTGCCTTCAGTCACCAAGGCTTGGAGCGCCGAAAGGACGATGCTGTATCGATCGACTTCAAAAAACCGGCGTAGCCGCTCGCGGGTATCGCTTCGACCGAAACCGTCCGTTCCCAGGGTGGTCAGGCGGGCGGGCAGGTACTCGGCAATGGACTGCGGCCAGGCCCTGACCCAGTCGCTCGCGGCCAGGATAGGCACCTTGCCCGGAAACAGGCGCTCGAGGGTGCTGACCGGATGGGGCAGCCCGAGACGCTGCTGTCGCTGGCATTGCGCTGCGTCCCGCGCGAGTTCGCTGTAGCTTGTCACCGAGAACACATCACTCGCAATCGACCAGTCGTTCCGAAGGATCTCGGCTGCTGCAATGACCTCGCGCAGTATGGCCCCCGACCCGAGCAGCCGAATGGCTACCGGTGTGTCCTCGGAGCCGTTGGACTGCACCCGGTAGGCGCCGCTCAAGAGATCGGCATGCTGTTGGACCGGGACCGAGGGCATCGGGTAACTTTCATTGACCAGGGTGATGTAGTGAAATTCCTCGCGTCGCTCTCCAAGCATGCGCTTCATTGCGTGATCGAGAATCACGGCGAGCTCACCAGCAAAGGCAGGCTCCCAAACCCGACAGTTCGGCACCATGGCTGCCATGACGAGGCTCGAACCGTCCTGATGCTGTAATCCTTCACCCCCCAGGGTGGTCCGCCCCGCCGTGGCGCCAAAGAGGATGCCGCGGGCCCGCTGATCGGCCGCCGCCCAGATCAGGTCGCCGACCCGCTGAAAGCCGAATTTTGAGTAATAAATGTAGACCGGCAGCATCGGGAGGCCATGCACGCTGTACGAGGTGGCTGCCGCGATCCAGGAGGAAAGGGCGCCCGCTTCGGTGATGCCTTCCTCCAGCAATTGCCCGTCCTTGGCTTCGCGGTAGGCGGCGACCGAGCCGGCATCCTCGGGCTCGTAGCGCTGCCCCTGCGGCGAGTAGATGCCGAATTGTCTAAAGAGGCTCGCCATTCCGAAGGTCCGAGCTTCATCGGCGACGATCGGCACGATTCGGCGACCGATCTCCGGCTCTTTCATCAGTGCGGCCAGCATCCGAACCGCAGCCATGGTCGTCGACATGTCCTTGCCCGCAGCCTCCAAGGCGAAGCTGCCCCAACGTTCGACCGGCGGCGTCTCGAGGGCAGATGTGGACGATTGACGCGCTGGGAGTGCGCCGCCCAGGCGTTCGCGACAGCTTCTCAGGTAGCGCATTTCCGGCGAGTCCGTCGGGGGACGATAGAAGCGCAATTCCGCGACGTCCTGATCCGACAGGGGCAGGGCAAAACGATCCCGAAAGGCCTTGAGTGCTTCGAGGTCGAGCTTCTTTGCCTGGTGAGCTGTCATTCGGGACTCTCCGGCGCCTCCCATCCCGAAGCCCTTTTTGGTCTTTGCGAGGATCACCGTGGGACGGCCGCTGTGGGCCCGCGCGGCTGCGAAGGCCGCATAGAGCTTCCGAAAGTCGTGCCCCCCGCGCCGCAAATTGTCGATCTCGGCCTCGCTCATGTGGGCCACCAGCGACTGCACCGCCGGATTGCGCCGGAAAAAATGCTCGATGTTGTAGGCGCCATCCTTGGCGCCCAGGGTCTGGTATTGCCCATCGACCGTGGATGCAAGCGCGCGCAAGAGCACGTGTTCATGGTCCCGAGCGAACAGCGCGTCCCAGTCGGACCCCCAAAGGACCTTGATGACATTCCAGCCTGCGCCCTTAAACAAGGACTCCAGCTCTTGAATGATCTGGCCATTGCCGCGAACCGGCCCATCCAGGCGCTGAAGGTTGCAATTGATCACGAAGGTGAGATGGTCCAACTGTTCACGCGCAGCGAGCGTCAATCCGGCGATCGATTCGGGCTCGTCCATTTCGCCGTCACCGAAAATGCCCCAGACCCTGCGTCCTTCCTCTTGGATCAGGCCGCGCGCCTCAAGATATCGGATGAAGCGCGCCTGGTAGATCGCGCAGAGCGGGCCCAAACCCATGGATCCGGTCGGGAACTGCCAGAAGTCCGGCATCAACCAGGGGTGGGGATAGGAGCTCAGACCATCGCCGGCCAGTTCCTGACGGTAGAGGGCGAGCTGCGACTCGGACAGTCGGCCCTCCAGCCAGGCGCGTGCATAGACGCCCGGTGCGGAGTGGGGCTGCATGAAGACGAGATCGCCTCGGCCTTCGCTACTGCTGTCGCCCTTGAAGAAGTGGTTGAATCCGATTTCGAAAATTTCCGCAGCCGAGGCGTAGCTCGCAATGTGACCGCCCAGTTCTCCGTGCGCCTGATTGGCTCGAACGACCATGGCGAGGGCATTCCAGCGCATGATCGCTGTCAGCCGCTCTTCCATAGCGATATCCCCTGGATAGGGGGGTTGCTGGTCGAGCGGGATCGTGTTGCGATAGGCCGAATAGGGTTGAATCTGGGGGGACAGCCCCAAAGCCTGCGCGTGCTCTTCCAGCCGGTCGAGCAGGAACCGGGCGCGCGCGCTTCCGGCGTGCTTCACCGCGCCCGTCAAGGCCTCGATCCATTCCAGGGTTTCCTGCGGATCGATGTCGAGGGCGGCCTCGAAGCCCGATGTCAGCGTTTCGTTGACGGCATCACGAATCATTGGAAAACCTCCGGAATTTGTTCCGGAGTGTAGGCGGTTCTTTCCAGCAGGATCGGCTGAAAATGTGTGCTGGGCGGTCTCAATAAAGCACAAAATATCAAAACCTGGCAGATTGGCGGCATAATCTGCCGCCTCAAAACCTTTCGCCTCGCTGCCATGTCAATTCCTGCACAAGCCGTGCTGGATGCCACCGATCGCCGCATCCTCGACGCCCTGCAGAGCAATGCCAAGCTCAGTAACGTTGAACTGGCTGCCCTGGTTCACCTGTCGCCCTCACCCTGTCTGGCTCGGGTTCGGGCTCTCGAGCGCTCGGGCGTGATTCAGCGATATGTGACCCTGCTCGATCCCCTGCGGGTGGGCAAGTCGGTCAGTGTCTTCATCCAGGTCCGTCTGGAGCAACAGGTCGAGCACGCGCTCAAGAGCTTCGAAGCCGCGGTCGCTGCCTGGCCCGAAGTGATGGAGTGCTACCTGATGACGGGGGACTCGGACTACCTGCTTCGGGTCGTTGTGTCCGACATTCCTGCGCTTGAGCGTTTTATTTTGGATCGGTTGACAACGATCAAGGGGGTCGCGAATATCCGCTCGAGTTTCGCTTTGAAGCAAGTGAAATACGAGACTGCTCTTCCGCTATAGAGCGGCCTAACGCGAGGTCGGGCCGGTCGCCGAACCGGTTCGGCGCGATTGAATGCACGACCCCGCTTGATCCTGGCTCAGCACCGAATCGTCATTTCGATTATCTTAGCGGGCTACCCGTTGTCCGGCCGGACCCGCGATGCCTATCGTTG
>JBIKVK010000175.1:0-7016 GCA_044356835.1 Burkholderiaceae bacterium | reverse complement strand
CAATGCTTCGGCAACGTATCAGTGGCAAATCTCAACCGACGCTGCATCATGGACCGATCTTGCCGGGGCGACATCGGCGACCTATGCGATTGCCGGCGACCAAAGTCAGGTCGACAAGTTCCTCCGCGTAATCGCCAAGGTCCCCAATTCTGATGGTGTCGCGACCGCATTGGAGAGTCCGGCCACCCTGGCCGTTGAGAACATCAATGACCCCCATACCGGTATCGTAGCGATAACCGGTCAGGCTCTGGTCGGCCAGACTCTTACCGCAAGTAACACGCTCGCCGACGACGACGGGCTCGGACCGATCAACTACCAGTGGCGAGCGGGCGGGGTGGCTATTTCTGGGGCGACAGGGCCGACCTACAAGCTAACTGCTGCAGAGGTTGGCAAGGTGATCACCGTCGTCGGGAGCTACACCGATTTGCGCGGGCAATTCGAGAGCGAGACTAGCGCGGCGACCACGCCCGTAGTGAGCGCCGTGACCGTCACCAGTTCGGCAACGCCCTATGCCGCAACAAGCGGTAGCGATATTTTCGTGATAGATGGAAGCCAGAGCATTAATGCGACGATATCGGGGTTTCGATCGGGCGACATTCTCCAGATTCTGAACGTTGACTCCAGTCAGGCGATGACTGTCGACTTCTCATTGCCCGATCCAGTGCTGACGTTCGGATTTGCGTTCATCACGCTGGGAGGCCTCGAGGTTGGGTCCTTCTTTGTCAACGAAGCTGAGTTTCGCGAAATTTACGGGCCGAACGCGATTTACTACGGTGCCACGCTTCCTGCGGACGACACCACTCTCCCGGTGTTCGTCAGCGCTGCGACGAGCGTCGACGGCACCAAGCTATCTCTCACCTACAACGAGGCACTGGGCACGGTGACAGCGGCGCCATCGTCGTTCGTGGTGACGGTGGCTGGGCAGGTCCGCTCTGTGAGCAGCGTTGCGGTATCGGGCTCGATCGTGACCCTGACGCTGCCGAACGCGGTGCAATCAGGGCAATCGGTCAGTGTCGCGTACACGGACCCGACCGGCAGCAACGATCAGAACGCGGTGCAGGATACGGCCGGCAACGATGCGGTATCCCTCACGTCCATCACGGTCACCAACAACAGCACGGTATCCGCGGGCGACACCACTCCGCCGCCCCTTGCCCTTACAACGACCCCTACCCCGTTCAGTTCTGACTCTTCCGTTCTCTCTGGTACTTCGGAGGCAAGCGCCAGTATCAAGATCTCCAAGGACGGCGTCGCCATGACCACCGTGTCGGTGACCGCAGACGGAAGCGGGGCATGGTCGGTCAGTGCAGCCCAACTTGGCCTTACGACCATCAACTCGGGGGCCGCTTTCGGTTTCGAGGCGGTCGATGCGGCGGGCAACAGGTCCGCGCCCTTGACGCGCCTGCTCTTCCGCCTCGGGACGGTCGAGCAGGCGGGCGACGATGCCTTGATCGACCGCAGTACGCAGAGCACCTCCGATACCGTCAAGGTCGGCTCCGGCGACGGCATCTACCGGCTCGGCGGTGGCAACGACGTCGTGATCGGGCTGGTTTCAACCGATCCGAATTTCAGCAGCCTGGGCGATAACATGTTCATTGGCGGTAGCGGCCAGGATCGCTTCGTCAACATCGGGCAGGATGACATTTTCATTGGCGGCAGCGATGTCGACGCGGTGGTCTTCCTCGGGATCAAGCCCTCAGGTCTCGGACGAGCCGGTTCAGCAGAAATCGACAGCCTGATGCAAGTAACCTCCGGCACCTCCGGCAATTTCTTGCGTATTCAGACAGGAACCGACCAGTTCTTCTATCTCTCCGAAGTCGAATACCTGGAATTTTCGGGCGACGGATCCCGGATCGACCTGCAATCCTTTTATGGCCAATACACCCAGGGGGTGCTCTGACCATGAAATCGAATAAGCCGATGAGTTCGCGTGGAGGCCTGACATGAGTTTTCAGCTCCCTCTCAAATTGGGAAACAACGGCGTCGATCAGCTGATGCGCGACATCAGCAGTGCACTGCTCGGCGCAGGTCGAGGCCCGATCACGTCGCCCTTCCTTCCGCCCGCATCTGCGACGGACGGGCATCAGTCCATTGGACAAATACCGGGCGTCAGTTTCCCTTCGCCCGACCAGATTCGTGTCGATCTCGGTCAATTGCCCAGACTCGATATTCCGGCCGTCCTGCCGGGTCTCGACGGGATTGGAGGCGGACTCTTCCGCTCCCCATTGCTCCAGCCGATTCTGGATCAGTTCGTTCGGATTGTCCGCCCGCCTCTCGATGAGTCCGGGCGCCCGATTCAGAGCCCGAATCCGCTCCTCCCGACCGAGCCCGGCAAGACCCCTCCAACTACAGCCCCCGACCTGGCCCCTGCTGATCCGCCTCCTGCCGATCCGCCCATTCGTCTCCCGGTCATGATCGTGGAATCCGAGCCAAACGATACCGCCGCGGAAGCCACCGAGATCCGGCTCGGGATGGATGTTCGGGCGTCGCTCAAGACCCATGCCGATGTCGACTGGTTCGATCTGGGTGATCTCCCCGAGGGTCTGGTGCAGATCGCTTTCAGGACGCCCGGAGATATGCTGGGTCTGATCGACACCTACCTCATCACCTTGCATGACGAAGATGGTCAGCCAATCAGCAAATTTGCAGCGGGCCGGTCCGAGCTTTTCAACATGAAGCTCGATCAGCCGATGATCGGCGCGAGCATTTCGGTCCGCTCAGCTTCGGACTGGCTGGTCGATTCCCGTGACTACGGCTTTCGGGTTGATCACCGGCCAAGTGTAACGATGCCCCCACCTGCGCCGGATCAGGAAATCGAGCGAAACGACACGCCCGATGAGGCTAATGCCCTGTCGATGGGTCAGTTTGTGACGGGCCGTCTCGATTCCCGAATCGATCAGGACTGGTTTGCCACCGTGGCCGACCGCTCGGGCTCGATGCGCCTCGCCCTGGACCTCAAGTCGAGCAGCCGTTGGCTCGATCTAATGATTGTCGAGGTTCGCGACGAGAGCGGGTCCGTGTTGGCCAAGGCGGCTGCGCGTTCGAATCTCACCATGGAGATCAAGGCTGACGAAGGCGATCGGCTCCTGATTGGCCTGTCCTCCGTGGGTGTTCTGCCGGTGCAAACTGCCTATCGGCTCAAGGTTTCGATGCCCGAGATCGCAATTCCGGAGCCGCCCTCCGATACATCCCTGATCGTGGGTTCGGTTCGGGCCGACCGGCTCGCCGGCACCCCCGCCGACGACACCTTCGATGGCCGCGGGGGTGATGACACGATCGATGGAGGTGACGGTACCGATACCGCTCTCTTCAACGCAGCCCTTGAAGACCTCTCAATCGCGCACTACGGTGGGCTCCACGTCGTCCGCGGCGGGTTTGCCGCAGGCCCTCACGCGGGCAGCGCGACGCGCATGATCCATGTCGAAAAGTTGAGCGCAACCGACGGAGAGCTCGAGCTTGAGCAGTCGGGTCCGGGTCAGCCTCTCGTGCTCGGGACTCGCCGCGCCGACCGCCTAACCGCTGGCGAGGGGGACGACCTGATCGATGGGGCAGGGGGTTCCGACATTGTCTTCGGGGGCAAGGGGACGGATACCTTTGCGTTTCTTGCGCCGCAATCCGAGTTCAGTGTTCAGAGCCTTGAGGGCATTACACGCATCCGCGGGGCGGCGGGTGCCTTCGAGTATGCGGGTCACCGCGTCGTTTCGGTGGGTGTCGAGCAGCTGGCTTTTTCGGACATCGCCGAACCTGTTCCCCTGTCAACCGCAGGAGGGCTCGCCATTCGCCTGGGTACGGCGGGCCCTGACATTCTGCGGGGCGAAGATTCGGACGAGATTTTCGACGGGCTGGGGGGTGCCGATCTCATCGATGGTGGTGCCGGCGTCGATACCCTGGTGCTATTCGCACCCCGTGCGGCCTTCTCGATTGCGCAGCCGGATGCCTCGAGGCCAGACTTCTTCATTCGTGCCCTTGGGGCCGATGCGGGCGAGTACGCAAGACAAAGCATGATCGCTCGCAATATCGAGCGTGTCGTGTTTCTCGACTCGGAGATGGCCCTGACCGCTCCTCCGCGCCTCGTGATTTCCGCGAGCGCGACCCAGCTGACCGAGGGCGGCGAGCCTGCCCTGGTCAAGCTCGCCCTGTCTGCTGCGCCCCAATCCGATCTGACCGTGACCGTACGAACTCGGGCGGACCTTGTGGCCGACTTGAGCTCTGTCGTCTTCACTCCGGATGATTGGGATCAGGTTCGGACTTTGAATGTTTCCGCCAACGATGATGCCCTCATCGAATCCGTCGAACGAGCGTTCCTCGAATTTGCGGTGTCGGGCGCCGCGGCCGCTACGCCCACGCCCGTTCAGGGCCAGGTGCTGCATTTCACCGTCTATGACAACGATACCCCTCAGATAGGCGCAATCAGCGGACGGCTGTGGCATGACGTCAATCTGGACCGGGCTGCCGGTGAGGACGAGCCGGGGCTCGCCGGCTGGGTTGTCTTCATCGACCAGGACGGCGACGGTATGCCTTCTGGGGGGGACGTCCAGACGAGGACGGACCTGGACGGCGAATGGAGAATCAGCGGTCTCGAGGCTGGGCAGTACACGGTACAGGCGCTGGTCCGCCCCGGCTGGCAGCCCGCGGATGGAGCGGTGGCCAGTGACGGCGCCACCTTGTTGGACGATGACACGGGCGACGGCCGCATCCTGTCGCTTGACTACCAGGCGACCGAGATCGGCGCCCAGGCGGCCAGTGCGATCTCGACCCACCTGGGCAACGCGACCCAGCTTGGAGAGTTCAGGGCCGATCCCCGGTTTTCCGGTGTCGATGGCAGCGGAACGTCGATCGTCATCATCGACACGGGCATCGACCTCGACCACGCGGCCTTCGGACCCGATGCCGACGCCGACGGTGTTGCCGACCGCATTGTTTATTACCACGATTTCTCCGGTGCCGGGGACTCGGACGCCAGCGATCCGAATGGGCATGGGACCCATGTTGCCGGTATTGCTGCGGGGCAGGGGGTGTACGCCGGGGTGGCCCCTGGTGCCCAACTCATTGTGCTCAAGGTGCTCGACGAGCGGGGCGAAGGGCGGTCCTTTGATCTTCGTGAGGCGGTCGACTGGGTGGCTCAGAATGTTGACCGATACAACGTTGTCGCGGTCAACCTCTCCCTTGGATTCGGGGATTTCGATACCGAGCCGACCACGGGATTCTTGAGCTCGCCCTTCAAGGCCTTGGCTGAAAACGGAGTCACCGTCGTCGCGGCCTCTGGCAATGGTTACGCTCGGAATCCGGTGCAGGGGGTATCCTATCCATCGTCCGACCCATGGGCCATGTCGGTGGGTGCGGTCTGGGCGGCTGACGGTTCGCTGACCTCGCCTGCGCAAGCAGGCACGATCGACGACCTGGCCGCTTTCTCGCAGCGTGACGACACAGAGTCGGACATCTTTGCCCCCGGCGTGCAGATTCGCTCAGCCTGGCTCGATGGCGCTTATCAGATGCTGAGCGGCACGAGCATGGCAGCGCCCCAGGTCACAGGGATGGTAGCGCTCGCCCAGCAACTTGCACTGGAGCAACTGGGTCGTAGGCTATCGGTCGCCGAACTGCGTTCGCTGATTGCGTCGACCGCCGACATGATTGTCGATGACGCGTCCAGCCAGGGCGACGGCGCACTGCCCAACACCGGGCTCGCTTTCGGCCGCATCAACATGCTCGCTCTGGCGGAGGCAATCCTGGACCGCCCGCCGCCTTTGTCTCAGACGGTGTCCGTAGTGGCCGGCTCGACGACCGACGGCGTGAATTTCGGTTTTGTTCCCTTGCAGTCGCCGCAGGGGCAGGGTCTGGACGATCTGCTCGTGGGTACCGCGTGGGGCGAGCGACTCGACGGCGAGGGTGGCAGCGACCGCCTATTCGGCGGAGAGGGGGACGACACCCTCATGGGTGGCGACGGTGACGACTGGCTCGCCCCTGGGGCCGGCAGCGATCGGGTCGACGGCGGGGCTGGGCTGGACACGGTGGCCTTTGCCGGCCTCCGCAGTCGTTACCAGATCGACTCGTTCTCGGGCGGTCAACTGCGCGTGTCCTCCTCTGCCGGTACCAGCATTGATCGGCTGGTCGATGTGGAGTTCCTTTCGTTCGACGACGTGATGATCTCGGCTGAGGGCTTGCCGTTGTCCGAGGTCGAGCCCCTTTCCCGTGCGACCGCGGACTGGCCCGAGATCGAGGCAGGCTCGGAGTTCGACAACACCCTTGCGAGTGATGTCCAGATGTTTACTACGTCGACCACCACAGGGCTTCCGGCCCTCACGCTCGAGCAAGTTCAGCAGCTATTCCAGCTCCGAACCGTGTTTGATAACGGCATGCCGGTCATCGAGCTCTGGGTCAAGGGCGATCGACAGGTGACGAGTGCGTCGCTCGATGTCGAGTTCGATCCGGCCGATGCGGACTTCGTCGCGGGCGCGGGTGCCGCGGTCGGCCCCGCCGATTGGGATGCGCCACTGGCCCTTGGTTTGGCCGAAGGGGGCGGCGTGACGGCGCTGCTGCTCGGCGACAGCACGACGGCCGGCGCGGGTTCGCCCGCAGGTGAGCGCCTCTTCGCACTCCGTCTGAACCCCAAGGCCCAGGTGACATCGATCAGCGATGTCCGCATGGTCATCACTTCTTTTGACGACAACCAGAATTGGGAATACGGGCTATCGGACTCGAATTCAGGCGTGACCGCTCCGATCTCGGTTGTCGGACCGCTCGGCATGCCCGCGCAATTCAAGGTGTCGGTTCAGCCGGTCACCACGGCGACCTTGCTGGAAGGGGCAGGGCCTTACGAATTTGAAATTCAGCTGAATGCACCCTCAACGAGCGCTCATACCATCCAGTGGTCCGCCATTGCTGGGCCGGTAAATACGGTTTCTGCGGCGGCCGCCGACTTTGCGGGCGGTGTATTTCCGGGCGGTTCGGTCGTCTTTGCACCGGGCGAAACGAGCAAGCGCGTGAGTATTTCCGCGGTGACCGATGCCAATGTCGAG
>JBIKVK010000155.1:0-7749 GCA_044356835.1 Burkholderiaceae bacterium | reverse complement strand
CTTCTTTATCCCAGTGTCCGAATTTGCGGAGCCACTTCTGTGTGTGAGTTTATGTGTAACTTAAAACCTTCACAACAAATAGAATCAATGACTTAGTGATTTGTTAGCGTGACACTCAAAAATCAAAAGTCTTTACCAATCAATCACTTAAAAATTCCCGTCATTCCCACTCAATCGTCGCTGGCGGTTTGCCCGAAATGTCGTAGACGACCCGGTTGATGCCCCGGACCTCGTTGATGATCCGGTTCGAAACCCGGCCAAGCAGTTCGTGAGGCAGATGCGCCCAGTGGGCGGTCATGAAGTCCTGGGTTTGAACCGCGCGCAGCGCAACCACATGCTCATAGGTACGCCCGTCCCCCATCACGCCGACAGAACGGACCGGCAGAAAGACTGCAAAGGCCTGTGAGGTCTTGTCGTACCAGTTCCGACCGTCGGCCGGGTCGACGGTGGCTCGAAGCTCATCGATAAAAATGGCATCAGCCCGGCGGAGCAGCTCAGCAAAGTCGCGGCGAACCTCCCCCAGGATGCGCACACCGAGTCCCGGTCCCGGGAATGGGTGTCGATAGACCATCTCGCGCGGCAGGCCCAAGGCAACCCCCAGCTCTCGCACCTCGTCCTTGAACAGCTCCCGCAGCGGCTCGAGCAGCTTCAAATGCAGCGTCTCAGGCAATCCGCCGACATTGTGGTGCGACTTGATCGTGGTCGCTTTCTTGGTCTTCGCGCCCGCCGACTCGATGACGTCGGGGTAGATCGTCCCTTGTGCGAGCCAGCGCGCCTGCGCCAGGCGGCCCGCCTCGTCCTGAAAGACGTCAACGAACAGACGGCCGATGATTTTTCGCTTGGCTTCCGGGTCGGACACCCCGGCCAGCGCGCCCAGGAAGCGCTCAGAGGCATCCACATGGATCAGCTTCAAGCCCATGTGTTCGCGGAAGGTGGACACGACTTGCGCCGCCTCACCCAGGCGCAACAGGCCGTTGTCGACAAACACGCAGGTGAGCTGTGGCCCAATGGCCCGGTGGATCAGTGCAGCGGCGACACTCGAATCCACGCCTCCGGACAACCCAAGGATCACCTCTTCGGAGCCGACCTGATCACGAATCCGTTGGACAGCCTCGCCGATGTAGTCGCCCATGACCCAGTCAGCACGTGCACCACAGATCCCCAGTACGAAACGCTCGATGATGCGTTGCCCCTGAAGGGTATGCGTGACCTCAGGATGAAATTGAACCGCGTAGAAGCCTCGGGCTTCATCGGCCATTCCGGCAATCGGACAGCTCGCTGTAGAGGCCATCAGTTTGAATCCGGGTGGCATCTCGACCACCTTGTCGCCATGACTCATCCAGACTTTCAGCATGCCGTGATGATCGGCATTGCGAAAATCCTCGATGCCGTCAAACAAACGAGTGTGGCCTCGGGCCCGCACTTCGGCATACCCAAACTCGCGCGTCTGACCGCTCTCTACGCGCCCGCCCAACTGCTGGGCCATGGTCTGCATGCCATAGCAGATGCCAAGGACCGGAACCCCAGCCTCAAACACCGCCTGGGGAGCCCGGTCGGTCGATTCATGATGCGCGGACATGTGACTGCCCGAAAGGATGATGCCCTTGGGCGCATAGGCCCGTATGAACGCGTCATCGACATCACAGGGGTGGATTTCGCAGTAAACGTGGGCCTCGCGAACCCGCCGCGCGATGAGCTGAGTCACCTGGGACCCGAAGTCAAGAATCAGGATACGGTCGTGCATGGTGGATGCGCCATCAGCGTCATGAACGTGCGGTCGGCGACCCGCCGTGCTGGAAGCCCCGGCCGCACGAATCGGGGTTGGTTCAGCCCACGCGCGATCAGTCGGCGTGGTAGTTGGGAGCCTCTTTGGTAATCTGCACGTCGTGTACATGCGACTCGCGCATGCCAGCAGAACTGATTTCGACGAACTGAGGGCGAGTGCGCATGGCCTCGATGTCGGCGCAGCCGCAGTAGCCCATGCTGGCCCTCAAGCCACCACACATCTGGTAGAGGATGGTCGACACCGGGCCCTTGTAGGGAACCATGCCTTCAATCCCCTCGGGAACCAGTTTCTCGGTGTTCGCGGCAGGATCCTGGAAGTACCGATCTGCCGCGCCCTCGGTCATGGCACCCAGAGAACCCATGCCCCGATAACTCTTGTACGAGCGGCCCTGATACAGAATGACCTCTCCGGGCGCCTCTTCAGTGCCTGCGAACACCGAACCCATCATCACGGCGTAAGCCCCCGCAGCAATGGCCTTGGCCACATCGCCTGAGTAGCGCACGCCGCCATCGGCAATCAAGGGGACGCCGGATCCGGCGAGCGCAGCCGCAACATCGCTGATGGCGCTGATCTGTGGAACGCCAACGCCTGCAACGATGCGGGTGGTGCAAATCGAGCCCGGACCGATTCCAACCTTGACACCATCGGCTCCAGCCTCGGCCAAGGCCAACGCAGCATCGCCCGTCGCAATGTTGCCTCCGATGACCTGCAAGCCCGGATAGGCCTGCTTGATGGCGCGCACCCGCTCGATGACCCCGCGGCTATGTCCATGAGCGGTGTCCACAATGATCACGTCGACCCCCGCACGAACCAGAGCCTCGACCCTCTCTTCAACGTCGCTGCCGGTTCCGACCGCGGCTCCGACACGCAGCTTGCCTTGATAGTCCTTGCAGGCGTTTGGATGCTCGGTCGCCTTGAGGATGTCCTTGACGGTGATGAGGCCACGCAGTTCGAAGGCCTCATTGACGACCAGTACCCGCTCGAGGCGATGCTGATGCATCAACGCCTGGGCTTCTTCGAGGGAGGCTCCTTCACGCACCGTGACCAGACGCTCGCGAGGCGTCATGATGTGACGGACGGGCTCGTTCAGTCGGGTTTCGAAGCGCAGGTCCCGGTTGGTGACGATACCGACCACCCGCCCGTTCTCGACCACGGGAAGCCCGGAGATCCGGTGCTGTTGGGTCAGCTGGATGACCTCGAGCACGGTGAGGGTCGGAGGTATGGTGATTGGATCCGACACGATGCCCGATTCGTACCGCTTGACCCGCGCAACCTCTGCAGCCTGCCTCGCAGGACTGAGATTCTTGTGGACGATCCCGACGCCGCCCTCCTGAGCGATCGCAATCGCCAAGCGCGCCTCGGTCACGGTATCCATTGCGGCGGAGACCAGAGGGATATTCAGCGTGATATCGCGCGACAGGCGCGTCTTGAGCGAGGTATCCCGGGGCAGGATGTCTGAATAGGCGGGAACTAGCAGGACGTCGTCAAACGTCAGAGCCTTCTTGGCCAATCGCATGAACACCTCGAGCGCAAAACCGGATTATACCGGGCCTCTCGAGCGGAATCCCGGGCCTCGCAATGGGCCTCTCAACGCCCCGTCCAGCGTCCATCCCCACCTCGGCTGCGCTGCAGCGCAGCCCGGTGCGACCGGGCATGCTTCGGGTCCGCCAGAAGCGGGCCCAGCAGTTCGACGCGGTCGCCGGCTCGCACAGGCGAGGCAAGCGAAGCACGTTCGCCGAAAATCGCCACCGATAGATGCCCGTTGCTCAGGGCCTCGAGCAAGCCGGGCACGGGCAGGCTCTGCAGCACATCGACCACCGTCGCACCCTGGCGAACTTTGACGGTCCGAATTTCAACCTCCCTGTACCCCGCGCTCGAGGCGGCAGGAAGCGAATCGGTTGCGATGATTACGTACGCCACCTGAACTTCGATCTCCGTACCTGAGTCGGGTGAACGGTCGGTGGCCATGTCAGTGACTTCCGTAGAGGGCATCAGCCCGTTTCACGAACGAATCCACGAAAGTACCGGCAATGTGTTCGAAGACCGGAGCGAGCATCCGCCCAAGGACACCCGCAAATTCGTATTCAAGGTCAAACTCCACCCGACAGGCCGTCTCCGACAGTCGAATAAACCTCCACTCGCCGATCAGGCTACGAAACGGCCCATCGGCCAGATTCATCTGGATGGAATCGCTCGCTCGGTTTCGATTGAGCGTGGAAAAGCGCTGCCGGATACCCCGGAAATTGATGTCGACACTGGCCAGAATCAGCCCATCCGGCCCTTCACGGGTGTGGGCGCCTGAGCACCAAGGCAGAAAGCGCGGATAATCTTCAACCGCGGACACCAACGCGTACATCTGCTCAATCGAGTAGGGCAACAGTACTTTTTTCTGGACGCGCGGCATGGTCAAGCGATCGCAATCGAGGCACGCATTCTGTCATGAGCATCGTTCAGAACAAAAAAGCGCTTCACGACTATTCCATCGAAGAACGCTTCGAGGCTGGAATGGTCCTTGAGGGCTGGGAGGTCAAGGCGATCCGGGCAGGACGGGCTCAGATCAAGGAAGGTTATGTGATCGTTCGGCAGGCTGAGCTCTACCTGATCGGCGCCCACATTACCGCCCTGCCTGAGGCCTCCACCCATGTCCGTCCCGACCCAACCCGAACCCGCAAGCTGCTGCTGCGAGCCGATGAGATCCGAAAACTGATCGGTAAGGTCGAGCGCGCCGGCTACACGTTGGTGCCACTGGACCTGCACTACACGCGGGGCCGGGTCAAGCTGGCCATGGGGCTCGCCAAGGGTAAGCAACAGCAAGACAAACGCAACGCCGAGCGCGACCGCGACTGGCAGCGCGAACGCGCCCGCTTGATGAAATCCGACAATCGGAGTTGAGCGTCAGGCGGAACGATCCTGAGCGAGCCGCTGCCAGGTGGGCACCACTGTATCCGGATTAAGCGAAATTGAAGCAATGTCCTGCTCCATCAGCCACTGCGCTAGATCGGGATGATCCGAGGGTCCCTGCCCACAGATGCCTACGTATTTCCCTGCCCTGCGGCACGCCTCGATCGCCATCGCCAGGAGGCGCTTGACCGCAGGGTCCCGCTCATCAAAAGCCTCGGCCACCAGGCCGGAGTCCCGATCCAGACCCAAGGTGAGCTGGGTCAGGTCATTTGAGCCGATGGAGAACCCGTCGAAGTGCACCAAAAACTCGTCGGCCAGCACTGCGTTGGAGGGCAACTCGCACATCATGATGATCCGAAGCCGACCGTTTCCGTCGGCATCGCCGCCCTCACCTCTGCGCAATCCGTTGGCTCGTAGAAGCCCGATCACTCCCTCGGCCTCCTTGACCGTCCGGACAAAGGGCACCATCAATTCGACATTGGTGAGCCCCATGTCGTTTCGTACCCTGCGCAAGGCCTCACATTCAAGATCGAAACAGTCCCTGAAACCGGGGGCGAGGTAGCGGGACGCCCCCCGAAATCCCAGCATCGGGTTCTCTTCTTCAGGCTCATAACGCGACCCACCGACCAGCTTTCGATACTCGTTGGACTTGAAGTCGGACAGTCTGACGATCACAGGCTTGGGCCAGAATGCAGCGGCAATGGTGGCCACCCCTTCGGCCAGACGCTGCACAAAAAACTCGCGAGGCGTGCTGTGGCCCCTCGCAACACTCTCCACTGCCTTTCTCAAATCGGCATCGACATTGGGATAGTCAAGAATGGCCTTGGGGTGAACGCCGATGTTGTTGTTGATGATGAACTCGAGCCGTGCAAGGCCCACGCCGGCATTCGGCAGAACGGCAAACTCGAACGCAAGGCGAGGATTGCCCACATTCATCATGATCTTGACCGGAATGTCCGGCATCTCGCCGGATTCGACCTCGGTCACCTCAGTCTCAAGCAAGCCCTCGTAGACGAATCCCGTGTCTCCTTCGGCGCAGGAGACCGTCACGAGCATATCGTCGCGCAGGCTGTGGGTGGCGTCATGGCAGCCGACCACCGCAGGAATGCCCAGTTCGCGGGCGATGATGGCTGCATGGCAGGTGCGTCCGCCCCGATTGGTGACAATCGCCGAGGCGCGCTTCATGACCGGCTCCCAATTCGGGTCGGTCATGTCGGTCACCAGAACGTCCCCGGGGCGGACTCTTTCCATTTCGGCCGAGTCCATGATGACCCGGACCGGACCTGCTCCGACCTTCTGGCCAATCGCACGCCCCGAGGCCAGGACCTCGGTGCGGCCTTTGACCGCATAGCGCTGCTGCACCCGCCCCTCTTCACGGGATTTGACCGTCTCAGGACGCGCCTGAAGAATGTAGATGCGACCGTCGAGCCCGTCGCGCCCCCATTCGATGTCCATCGGTCGCCCGTAGTGCGTCTCGATGATCTGGCCGTAGCGTGCGAGTTCGACCACCTCCGCATCCGTCAAGGAGTAGCGGTTGCGCAACTCCGGCGGGGTGTCAACCGTGCGCACCAGTCGTCCGGGCTCGGTGGAAAACTCCATTTTGATCAGCTTTGATCCGAGCTCGCGGCGAATGATGGGTTGGGTTGCGCGTCCGATCATCGGCTTATGCACATAGAATTCGTCAGGGTTCACCGCTCCCTGAACCACAGTCTCGCCAAGTCCCCACGCGCTGGTGATGAAGATGACCTCACGAAAGCCCGATTCGGTGTCCATCGTGAACATGACGCCGGAGCTGCCCTGGTCGCTCCGAACCATCCGCTGGACCCCCGCGGAGAGAGCGACCTCGGCATGGGCATAGCCTTTATGAACCCGATACGCGATCGCACGATCGTTGTAGAGCGAGGCGAAGACCTGCCGGATCCGCTCGATCACGGCATCCACTCCGCTCACGTTCAAAAAAGTTTCCTGCTGGCCCGCAAACGAAGCGTCGGGAAGGTCCTCGGCCGTCGCGGACGAGCGAACCGCCACGGGCAGCATTGCGCCACCCTCTTCCGCCAGACGCCCGTGGGCGGTACGGATCTCGGCATCAAGCGCAGTCGGCAGGGGCGCTGATGCAATCCATGCCCGTATCTCTGCGCCGCAGGCTGAGAGCGCAGCGACGTCATCAACATTGAGGCCTCTCAGCCGCGACTGAATCCTCTGGTCAAGGCCATCGTGCTGAAGAAATTCACGGAAAGCGTCCGCCGTGGTGGCATAGCCCCCGGGGACTCGGACGCCCGCGGCTGAAAGCTGACTGATCATCTCGCCAAGGGAAGCATTCTTGCCGCCCACGGCGTCGACATCGCTCATGCGCAACTGCGCGAGCGGCACGACGCGGCGCCTGGAAGGAAGGTTCATCGAAGGGTCCTGACATGGTTAATAACCGGTCGCGTCAAATCGCTTGAGTCGCGACCGTGATTGAAAACGGCCGCGACTCGAACGATCTGGCTTCGCTGAAAGAAAAGGATTGGCTCGGAGGACCAGGGAAAACCCGGAAGTAGAATAAGGCGCTATTGTACGTCGCAGCCATCACTCTCGGCCGTCATCCCGACCTGACGGCTCGGACGAGAGCAGTGCACAATAGCCTGCGGTCATACTGCCCCGAGCCCAATCGTTCCCGCTTTGGACCCTTCAAGATGCCCAGCACCTCGCCCGATGGCTTGCACGACCGGACTGTCTTCTATGTTTCCGACGGCACCGGAATCACGGCCGAAACCTTCGGCCATGCACTACTGACCCAATTCTCATCGGTAAGGCTCCGCGGTCAACGGCTGCCGTTCATCGACTCGCCCGAGAAAGCCGCCGAAGCGGTGACCCGGATCAATCGTCAGGCCCAACTCGACCGCCATCGCCCGCTTGTGTTCAGTACGCTGGTAGATGCCCAGATCAACGACATTGTCCGGCAAGCGCAGTGCCGTTTCTTCGACATGTTCGCCAGCTTTATCGAGCCGCTCGAGCAGGAGTTGGCCACCCGATCCAGCCACACCGTGGGCCAGTCACATACCGCGGCCAATCTCGAGGCA
>JBIKVK010000058.1:0-15357 GCA_044356835.1 Burkholderiaceae bacterium | reverse complement strand
GGATCTCGGCGATCAACTAGTCCTTGTCCCACGATGATGGCCAAACCGAGACCGACCTGGGTCATGCGGACGTGATTCTGGTCGGGGTTTCACGCAGTGGTAAGACGCCAACCTCGTTGTATCTCGCCATGCAGCACGGTATTCGAGCCGCAAACTATCCGCTCATCCCTGAGGATTTCGAGCGAGGTCGTCTACCAAAAGTGCTGTACGGGCATCGCGAGAAGTTGTTCGGCCTATCGATCAGTCCAGAGCGCCTGGCGGAGGTTCGACAAGAGCGACGTCCCAACAGTCGTTACGCGTCGATCGAGAACTGTCGCGACGAAGTGGTTGCAGCCGAAGCCCTCATGCGACGCGAAGGCATCGAATGGCTCTCGAGCACGACCAAGTCGATTGAAGAAATCGCAACGACGGTACTGCAACGGATCGAGCAGCGACGCGGCTGAGCAGCCCTAGGCGCGACGGAGCACTAACCGGGCGGAACGCCCGAACCTGCCACTCTCATCCGCTGCTGATACTGCTCGTAGAGGCAAATCGACGCCGCAACCCCGACATTGAGCGATTCCATCGTAGGGGTCTGTTCAATTCTGAACCACTGCACCAACGGGTGACGAAGGGCCTCCTGACCTATGCCCCCGCCCTCGGCCCCGAACAGCCAGAGTCGCGGTGCTCGGAGGTCGACGGCACGGATCGATGCTCCTCCATGCGACGACGTCGCGCACAGGGGCACCCGCGCCCTTTCGATCAGCTGCTCGATGGGGCATTGTTCGATGATCCGCAGCAATGGGTGGGCCCCCATCGCCGAACGCAGTACCTTGGGAGACCAAAGGTCGACCGAGCCGGGGGCCGCGATCACGGTCTGGACCTCGAATGCAACAGCGCTTCGCAGGATCGTGCCGACATTGCCAGGATCCTGGATGCGGTCCAGAAAAATTGCATCCCCATCGAAGGAAGGAGCCTCGGCAGCAATGGGAATGCGGATCAGGGCGACGGGCCCGGGACTGTTTTCAAGTGAAGAGACCCGCCTGAAGAGCGGTTCGCTCAGCTCGTAGGCCTGAATGCCCGGCAGCTCAAGCACGCGGGCCGTTGACGGGGACAGCACCGATCGCGATCGTATGAAGACCTCGCGAAGCTGATGAGGTGCATGATCCAACCAGGTGCCGAGGAGGTACTCTCCCTCGATCAAGGCGAGGCCGGACTCCCGTCGGGCGGACGCGCGTTCAGCCATGCTGAGCAAGCTGCGAAACAGAGGGTTCGAGCTGGACGAGATCGACTGCAGCGATCCGCTCATGAGGCCGAATCCACGCGCAGGGATCGCGCGGCAATCACCGCCTGTACGGGTCCGAACTGGCTGCGATGCTCAGGGCACGGTCCGTGCTCATTCAACCTGCGCAAATGCAGCGGACTGGGATAGCCTTTGTGTTGATCAAATCCATAAGCGGCATATCGCTTATGGAGTTCCAGCATTGCGGCATCCCGCGCGGTCTTGGCGAGGATGGAGGCGGCCGAGATCGCAGGCTCGCTGGCATCGCCCCGCACCACCGTCCGAACGGAACAGGGTAAATTCGGCGCCCGGTTCCCATCCACGAGCGCAAGTTTGGGCGCCGCGGCAAGGCTCGTCACGGCTCTTTGCATGGCGAGCATGGTGGCCTGAAGAATATTCAGACGATCGATTTCTGCGACGCTGGCCTCCGCAATTGCCCAGGCCAAGGCGTGCTCGCGAATCATGCCCGCGAGCGATTCGCGCTGCCGCTCTGAGAGCACCTTCGAATCCCGAAGGCCCGCAATGGGTCGATCCGGATTGAGAATCACGGCCGCAGCGAAAACCGGGCCCGCCAATGGCCCACGGCCGGCCTCATCCACACCGCAAATGAATCGGGGGTCCAAACCTTCGGCCATGAGGTTCATCTTCGTGCGATGTCCGAAATCACCGCGGCGCTCTGGGCAGCACAACCACGGCGGAGCGAATGTCCCATGGCCATGAATCGCTCCCTCAGGAGGGAACGTCGGGCGACGTCATCAAGCAGATCAAGCGTTTCCCGAGCCAATCGCTCGGGCGATGCATCATCTTGAATCAGCTCAGGCACCAGGGTCTCATTCGCGAGGATGTTGGGTAGACCAATCCAGGGCAGGTAGGCTCGGCGACGCATGAGGCGATAATTGATCGACCCCATCCGATAGGCGATCACCATGGGGCGACCGATCAACGCAGCCTCCAGGGTGGCGGTGCCGCTGGCCACCAATACGGTGTCCGACGCCGCCATCGCAAGATGGGACTGCCCGGAGACCAAGGTGAGCGGGAAACCCTCGGGCAAGGCCATCGCGGTCACCAGCGTACGGAGATGACTATAAATCGCCCCGCTCGCGGCAGGCAAAACAAAGCTGAGATCCGAGCGCTCGCGGTGCATCCGCAGTGCTGCCTCGATCAAAACGCGAGCCAAATGTCGAATTTCTTCGGCTCGACTGCCCGGCAGCAAGGCCACGACGCTGCGCGCTTCATCGATCCCCAGTCGACTGCGTGCAGGGCCCGGGTCGTCGACCGGATGCAGTCGGTCGGCCAAGGGATGGCCGACGAAGGTGGCAGGAATGCCTGCCCGATCATAGATCGCCTGCTCGAAGGGAAAGACCAGCAGCATATGGTCGACTGAACGCCGTATGCTCTCGATCCGCTCGGCTCGCCAGGCCCAGATCGAAGGACTGACGAAGTGCACGGTACGAATACCGCGCGCTTTCAGCCGGCGCTCCAGGCCCAGGTTGAAATCAGGAGCATCGATGCCGACGAAAACTCCGTGCTTTAGGACCCTCTCGAACCGTCGGGCCAGCGTCGCTCTCAAAAAGAGCAATTCGGGCAGCCTTTTCAGCACCGCAACGTAGCCCATGACGGACAGCCGCTCGAGCTCGGCCCAGGTCTCGAAGCCCTGCTCGATCATCGCTGACCCACCCACTCCACAGGCCTGCAGCGAGGAGTGCAACGTGCGCAGGCCGCTCAGGATTGCAGCCGCGAGCAGGTCGCCGCTTCGCTCTCCTGCGACCATGCCGACGCACAGGTCGTCGCGGTCAGCGGCTCGAACGCTCATCAACGCACGATGCCGCGAGTGACCCGGGAAAAGAAGCTGGACAGCAGTTGCAGATCGGCAGCCGCCTCTGCGCTGAGTCCGGGATCCGATGCGAGGGTATCGATCTGTGCCCGAGCCTCGTCGAAGGTGAGACTCTGCTTGTAGAGCAGCTTGTAGGCGCGCCGAAGCAACGCAATGCGGTCGGCAGAAAAGCCTCGTCGGCGCAGTCCCTCAGCGTTCAGTCCGTGTGCCGAGGCTGTGTTGCCGGAGGCCATGACAAAGGGAGGCAAATCGTGGAGCACAACGGTTCCAGCGCCGGTCATCGCATGGGGGCCAATCTTGCAGAACTGATGGACTTGCGTGCAGCCCCCCAGAATCGCCCAGTCACCCACCTCGACGTGTCCCGCCAGGTTGGTGGAGTTGGCGAAGATCGTGTGACTGCCCACTCGGCAGTCATGCGCAATATGCACGCTGGCCATGATCCAGTTGTCGTCGCCGATCACGGTCACGCCCTGATCCTGGACCGTACCTCGATTGACGGTGACGTATTCCCGAAAGGTGTTACCCGCGCCGATCTGGAGACGGGTCGGCTCGCCCTTGTATTTCTTGTCCTGAGGCGGGCCCCCAATGGAGCACAAGGGATGAAAATGGTTGTCGTGGCCAATGGACGCCGGGCCTTCAATGACGACGTGCGGACCGATCCGACAGCCTGCGCCGACTTCAACGCCGGTGCCGATGACGCTAAAGGGTCCGACCTCGACATCGGGCGCCAGTCGGGCGTCCGGGTGAATCACGGCAGTGCTGTGGATACGGGACATCGGAAGCCGCGCTCAGGAGGGCTCGGAAGGCGCAACGCTCGAGCCTTGAACCGGAGGGATGTCCCGTAAGGTGCACATCAGCTCAGCCTCGGCGCTCACCTGTCCGTCGACGGTCGCGCGACCTGCATATTTCCAGATCGAGCGGGCGACCCGCGTAATTTCGACCTCAAGTCTCAACTGGTCACCCGGCACGACCGGGCGCTTGAAGCGGGCCCCGTCAATGCCGACGAAGTAGTACACGGAATTTGCATCGGAGACCCGCCCCATCGTCTGAAACGACAGGATGCCTGCCGCCTGCGCCAGGGCTTCGATCTGAAGCACCCCGGGCATCACCGGCATGTGCGGAAAGTGACCGACAAAATAGGGCTCATTGATGCTCACATTCTTGATTGCGACGATACGCTTGCCCGCTTCAATTTCCAGGACACGGTCGACGAGCAGAAAGGGGTAGCGATGGGGCAAATGCTCAAGGATCGAACGGATATCGAGGACGGTCGTCATCAAGATTCCTTCATGTGGGCTTCAAGGCGTCGCCACCGGGCTCGCCAGTCGGGCAGATTGCGAATGATCGCACCCGCCCGCTCCCATTGTGCATTGTCCATGAGTGGGAACACCCCGGAGTAAACCCCGGGTCGACTGATCGAGGCCGTGACCAGACTCATCGCAGAGATCGTGACCTCGTCGCAAATCTCGAGGTGCCCCAAGATGCCCGCACCACCACCGATCATGCAGCGGGCTCCAATTTTCGCACTCCCTGCGATTCCGACACAGGCGGCAATCGCGGTGCCCGGACCGATCTGTACGTTGTGCGCAATCTGAATGAGATTGTCGAGTTTGCAGCCATCGCCAATCAGCGTGTCTTCGAGCGCGCCACGATCGATGGCGCAGTTTGCCCCGATTTCAACATCGTCACCGATTCGAACCGCACCGAGTTGCGGGATCTTCTCCCAGGCCGTGTCTCCACGGGCAAATCCGAACCCATCTGAGCCCACCACGGTTCCCGAGTGAATGAGGCCGTGCGAACCGATCAGGCAGTCATCCTCAACCGTCACCCGCGCACGAAGCACCGTGCCCTCGCCGATGCGCACACGAGCCCCGATGACCGTTCCGGCGCCGACTTGACAGCCATCGCCCAAAAACGATCCGGGCCCGATGACCGCTCCAGCACCGATGACGCAGCGGGCGCCCATCACGGCATCGGGCGCGATCGTGGCCCTGGGGTCGATTCGGCCAGGCTCGTCTTCACGCAACAAGCGCTCAAACCAGCGCGCGACCGCTGCATAAGCCCGGTAGGGCTGGGCGGTTTCAATCCAGGCGGCGCCAGAGGGCAAATGGTGTGACAGTGCCGCCGACGTGAGAAAGGCACCGGCGCGGCTCGCAGCAGCCTCTGGCCCGTGCCGGGCTGCACTCAGGAAGCTGATATCGTCGGGCCCCGCAGCCGACAAACTGGCGAGCCTCGACAGTGACAAACCCGGGTCACCGTGACGCGACGCCTGGCCACCCAGGTGTGAGGCGATTTGGCCCAGCGTCACCGGTTGAGGCAAGCGTCGCATGGGGTTCCAAAGGATGGGGCGCCGCTACAGGAAAAGTACCGTTCACTTGCCCGCAGAGGGATCGGCGAGCGCCTTCAGGACACGTTCAGTGATATCGACCCGCGGACTGGCGTAGACCGCCTCCTGGAGGATGAAGTCGAACTTCTCTTTCTCGGCAATCTGCTTGATCACGCGATTGGCTCGCTCGACGACCTGCGACAGTTCCTCATTGCGACGCTGATTGAGGTCTTCGCGGAATTCACGCTGGCGCCGTTGAAAATCCTTGTCCAGATCGGCGATTTCGCGCTGACGCCGCGCCCGCTCGGATTCGGCGAGCACAGGCGCGTCACGATCGAATTTCTCCCCGAGTTGCTTCAGGCGAGCCGCCATGTCCTGCAATTCCTTCTCGCGTTTGCTGAACTCGGCCTGGAGCTTCGTCTGCGCGGCCTTCGCAGGCACAGCGTCGCGGAGAATCCTTTCTGTGCTGACAAACCCGACCCGGGGCACTTCCTGAGCGTGCGCGCTCGTCTGCGACAGGCCCAATGCTGCGGACAAGCCGACAACGGCAACCAGCGGATGCACACCCTTCATGCTCGGATACCTCTCAAAAGTCGATGGGCCGATTGTCTCATAGCCGCCTCAGAAGGACGTGCCGAACTGGAATTGAAAAGCCTGGGTGCGGTCCCCAGGGCGCTGCCGGATCGGCCGGCCCAGGCTGAGCTTCATGGGCCCGATCGGAGTCAACCAGTTGACCCCGATGCCCGCGGAAGTGCGCAACTCTGAAAGATCGACGTCATCGCGCTCGAAGACGTTGCCGACGTCGGTAAAGAGAAAACTTCGGATAGAGCGGTCCGAGCCCGCGCCGGGGAACGGAAAAATGAACTCGGCACTGCCCGAAATGCGAACCGGCCCGCCTAGAGACACCTGCCGGAAACCTCCCTGAGGCAGCGGATCAATTTCTTTGGGGCCCAGGGAACTGGTGTAGAACCCCCTGACCGAGCCGATGCCACCCGCGTAAAAGTTCTTGAAGATCGGAAAAGTTCGATCACCGATCTGCCCGCCGTAACCGAGGTCGCCCGAAAAGGCGAGAGTGTACTCACGCGTGACCGGCATGTAGTACTGCTGCGCGTAGTTTGCCCGCCAGAAGCGGAGCTCCGCAGCCGGCAAGGTGAATTCGACAGACGCCCGCTGGACTCGGCCACGGGTCGGCGTCAAGGCACTATCTCGAGAATCGCGCGACCAGCCGAAGTTGGCGAGTACCGCATCCTGAGTCTCACCGTACTCGCTCACCAGCGCCCGGAAGCGCTGGGGCGCCTGTGGCCCGAGTTCTAGATCGTTGACCTCAGCGCCAATGCCCAGGGAAATCCGATCGAGTTCGGAATAAGGGATGCCGTAGCGCACGCCAATCCCGTCGGAGCGAAGGACATAGTCGCCAAGGTTCAGGATGCGCGCATCATTTCGTCGAGTGAACGCTTCGAAGGTGCGGCTGACGCCATCATCGGTGTAGTACGGGTCTACGTAGCGCAGAACCGCCGTCCTGAACAGCCGGCTGCTGTTGACGTTCAAACTCAGGGCCTTGCCGGTTCCCAAAAAATTCTGCTGATCGATCGATCCGGTGACGATCAGCCGCTCCGAGCTGGAAATGCCCACCCCCAACGCAATCGAGCCGGTGGGTCGCTCGGTGACGACGACACGAAGATCGACCTGATCCGGCGCCTCAGACACCGGCTGAGTCTGAATCTGCACGTCGGTAAAAAATCCGATCCGTCCAAGCCGCTCGCGCGAAAGTCGAATCTTGTCGGCGTCGTACCAGGCATCCTCGAACTGCCTCAGCTCCCTGCGGATCACTTCGTCCCGCGTGCGGTTGTTGCCGGCAATTTCGATCCTGCGTACATAGGCGCGACGCCCGGGTTGCACAGCGATCGTGAAAGCGACTTCGTTCTTTTGCCGATCGATCGCCGGCACAGGGTTGACCGCAGCAAACGCGAAGCCCAAAGACCCCAGACGATCAGCAATCTTTGATGTGGAGTCCGACATGATCTTGCCGGAGTAGATGTCGCCGGCCTTGAGCCCCAGCATGGCCTTGAATTCGTCCTCGCGTCCCATCAGATCGCCGGTGAATCCGATGGCCGAGACCCGATACTGTTTACCTTCATCGAGGCTGATGACGATGTCTATCGACTCCTTGTCCGGGCTGATCGACACCTCGGTGGAGCGGATGGCGAACTCAAGGTAACCCCGGTCGAGGTAAAACGATCGCAAGGCCTCAAGGTCGGCATCGAGCTTGCTGCGGGAATACCGATCGGACTTGGTGTACCAGGACATCCAGGTGCCCGGACCCAAAGTGATTTCCTTGCGCAGATCCTGCTCGCTGAACGCGCTATTGCCGACGAATCGAAGAGCGGAAATCCGGGCCGACTCGCCCTCTTCAATCTCGAAGACGATCCCCACCCGGTTGCGTTCGAGCGGCGTGATGGTGCTGGTGACCTTGACCGCGTACTTGCCGCGCGACAGATAAAGCCGCTTCAACTCCTGCTCGGCCCGCTCGAGCAATGAGCGATCGAAGATCCGGGACTCCGCAAGGCCCATGTCCCGCAAACTGCGCCTGAGGGTATCCCGATCGAATTCCTTGTTGCCCGAAACCTCGACGTCGCCAATGGCCGGACGCTCGGAAATTCGTACTACGAGAATGTCGCCATCGGACGCGAGGCTCACGTCCCGGAAGAGCCCGGTTGCAAACAACGATTTGATGGCAGCGCTCGCTGCGTCGGCGTCGATGCGGTCCCCGACTTTGGCGGGGAGGTAGCCAAATACGGTCCCGGGATCGATCCTTTGAGCCCCCTCGATCCGGATGTCCCGGATGGTGAAGGGCTCAAATCCCAGAGCGCTCCCAGCACTCAACAGGCCCATCACAACGAATGCCGCGCGCATCCGCAGACCAGCGAGTCCGTGCACACGATCCGCCGTGCCGCGCTCGTGCAGCTTCGGGAAAGCTCTCAAAATCATCTTCAGGATCCGATCAGTCGAACGATGTCATTGAACAGAGCCACTCCCATGAGGAGCACCACCAACGACATGCCGATTTTCTGAGTAATCATCATGAACGGCTCGGACAGGGGGCGCCCCCTGACAGCCTCGATCGCATGATATACGAGGTGCCCCCCGTCGAGTACAGGAATGGGCAGCAGGTTGAGTACCCCCAGGCTGACACTGATGAGGGCCAAAAATCCGATGTAGGAGACCCACCCTGATCGCGCCGTGTCGCCTGCCAGATCCGCGATCGTGACGGGACCGCTGAGGTTCCGGACGGAAAGATCGCCCATCAGCATACGACCTATCATCCGGAGTGACAACGCAGTCATCTCCCAGGTTTGAGCAGCCCCTTGAGCAAGGCCTTCAATCGGCCCATACCGGACAGATTCCGTGTGCAGACGGTCCTGCAGAGCGGCGCCGATTCGCCCGATCTTACGGCCCTCACCCGGCTCACCGACCGTGCGTCCGGCCGGTGTCACCCGAATGCTGATTTCGTCAGAGCCTCTGCGGACCAGCAGGTTGAGCGGACGATCCGCATGGAGCTGAACCTGCTCGATCACATCGCGTGCCCGCCGGACCGGCTGGTCGCCCACCCGTAATACCTGATCTCCCGCCAGCAGACCCGCCGCTTGAGCGGGCTCGCCGTCCATGAGCCGTCCGATCCGGACCTCGCCTGGGGCCAGGACGAGTCCAAGCTCCAGCATGAAGTCACGCTCGGCCGCTCCCGCAGCCAGACCCGCCGTCTGTAGGATCACGGTTCGGGCCTGTCCCTCGCGATGCACGGTCAGCTGCACCGGCTGGCGACTGAGCACGGAATCGATCATCCTCAGTCGCAGTTGGTTCCATGACTGCAAATCGCGACCATCGATCGCGATGATCCGATCGCGCTCGACCAAGCCTGCGGCCGCTGCCGCACTGTGAGGCGCGGGCTGATCCACTCGCGCCACTGGCTGCTCTGATCCGCCCCAGGCGAGTACGGCATACAAAAGGATCGCCAGTAGGAAATTCGCGATCGGCCCCGCGGCGACAATGGCGGCTCTGGAGGCGACGGGCTTGCGAGAAAACGCCTCGGCGAGCTGTTCGGAGGGGATGGGCTTGTCCCGATCGGGGTCGCTCTCGTCGAGCATTCGGACATAACCGCCCAGCGGAATCAGGGCCAGCACCCACTCGGTACCGGTCCTGCGGTCGACCCACATGAAAATCGGGCGACCAAAGCCGATGGAAAAACGCAAAACCCGTACGCCGCAGGCCCGCGCGACCAGAAAGTGTCCCATCTCATGGACAAAGATCAGAAGCGTCAGAGCAGCCAGAAAGGCGAAAATGGTCTGAAGCATACTCATCGCGCAAGCCCCGCAACGCTTTCCCGCGTTAAGGCTCGGGCTTGGCGGTCGTGATCAAGCACGGCTTCGAGGTCTGCAGCACGACCCAGCCGACCGAGCTGCTGAAGAACGGCCTCATTGATCGCTGCGATCTCTGTAAAGGCCAATCGGCGCTCCAGGAAGGCCTCGACCGCAATCTCGTTGGCGGCATTAAGGACGCAGGGAGCGGCGCCTCCCGCCGCGAGCGCCTCCCGAGCGAGCCTCAGGCAGGGAAAACGATCCGGATCGGGTGGCTCGAACTCGAGCCCGCCCATACGTGTCAAGTCCAGCGATCCCACGCCACTTTCGATACGCAAGGGGAAGCCCAGCGCATGAGCGATCGGTGTCCTCATGTCAGGGTGCCCCAACTGTGCCAGCACCGAACCATCCACGTACTCAACCATCGAGTGCACCACGCTCTGAGGATGCACCACGACGTCGATCGCCGAGGAAGGCAAACCGAACAGGTAATGCGCTTCGATGACCTCCAGGCCCTTGTTCATCATCGTGGCCGAATCGACGGAGATCTTCCTGCCCATGCTCCATTTGGGATGCGCGACAGCCTGATCGGGCGTCGCCGCGGCCATCATCTGCGGAGTCGCCTTGCGAAACGGCCCCCCGGAAGCGGTCAACAGAATCCGGCGCACGCCACCCCGGGCCTCCGCGCTCGTCGGAAAACACTGGAACACCGCATTGTGCTCGCTATCGATCGGGAGCACAGAGGCCCCTCCAAGCGCCACCGCCTCCAGAAACACCGGTCCGGCCATCACCAACGATTCTTTGTTGGCCAGGAGAATAGTCTTTCCAGCGCGGGCCGCCGCGACCGCCGAAGGCAGGCCCGCAGCCCCGACGATGGCAGCCATCACGAGATCGACCAGCGGGTCCGCTGCAACCTCGCACAGGGCCTGCGCCCCCCAGCTCACTTCGGTCGGACAGTCCGATTGGGCCAGCGTACGACTCAACGCCTGGCCGCTCACAGCATCGCCAACGACGGCCCGCTGGGGACGGAACTGAAGGCACTGCTCAGCCAGCCGATCGATGCTGCGATGTGCGGTCAGGGCAAACACCGAGAACGCTTCGGGGTGACGCCCCAAGACGTCGAGCGTGCTGGCCCCAATCGACCCGGTGGAGCCCAATACAGAGATCGTTCTCATTCGGCCATTATCGCAGCATCAGGTGGAGCAATAGCATCACCGGCATCGTAGGAAGGAGAGCATCTATCCGGTCGAGAACGCCGCCATGTCCTGGCAAGACCCAACCGCTGTCCTTGACACCCGCCTGACGCTTGAGAAGGGATTCGTAAAGGTCGCCCACGATGGACAGCGCCACCAGCAATCCGAGAATCATCGATGCTGCAAACGGCCCCCACTGTTCGTACATCCGGGCAGGCAATGCGGCCGCCAGCGTATCGTGCAAGGCGGCGAACGGCCCAGCGACAATCACCAGCAACGCACCGGCGATTGCCCCCTCCCAACTCTTGCCTGGGCTGATCGTAGGCGCCAGCCGCCTTCTTCCGAAGGCCTTGCCCGCGAAATAAGCGCCGATATCAGCCAACCAGACAATCGCCATCGCGGTGATCAAGACTTCCGGCCCGAGCCGACGCAACTCATAGAGGGCCATCCAGCAGCCCAGCAATAGCACTGCGGCTAGCGGCCAGCCGCCGCCATGACTTTGATGGCGATGCAGCCGCCCGCCCGCGGCGCCGATCCAAAACACCGCAGCAAGAGCTACTAGGGGAGCCAACGCGGTCAAGTGGGCCCACCCCAGTTCGCGCAACACCAGGATCAGGCTGCCCAGAAGGGTCACGGTGAGGGCGAGCGGAAGGGGCGAGGCTTGACGATTCAGCAAGCGCCCCCACTCCCAGGCACCAGCGGACAGGAACAGCAGAGAAAAAACGCCCCAGACCCAAACCGGAGCCACGAACACGGCGGGAATCGCGAGGGCGAGGAGGATGATTGCCGTGACGACCCGTTGAAGGAGCACGAATTTGCCTTCAGCCCGGCTGAGCCGTTTGCAGCTGTCCACTCGTTCGACCAAATCGGCGCTCTCTGCGACGATACCAATCGAATGCGCGGTCCAGGGCAGCCCCATCGAAATCGGGCCAGAATTCGTCGGTGAAATAGAGCTCCGTGTACACCATTTGCCACATCAGAAAATTGCTGATGCGTTGCTCGCCCCCCGTTCGGATAAACAAATCCGGCTCCGGCGCATAGGCCATAGCGAGATGGGGCTCAATCAGCGCCTCGTTGAAGTCCGCGGGGTTGGCCGCCAGAGTCGGATGGCTCTCAAGCACTCTGCGGACCGCTCGAGTGATGTCCCAACGCCCACCGTAGTTCGCAGCGACCGTCAGAGTTAGCCGTTGATTGTGCGCGGTCTTCGCCTCGGCCTTGGTAATCAGGTCGCGCAAGCGTGGCTCAAACGCGGACATCTCGCCGATCACCCGCAATCGGACGCCGTTGGCATCCAACTCACCGACTTCACGTTCCATGGCCGCAACAAAAAGCCGCATCAAGACACCAACTTCGTCCGGTGGCCTTCGCCAGTTTTCTGAACTGAACGCGAACAGGGTCAGAAACTCTACGCCCCGCTCTGCGCACGCCTGAACGATCGTCCGTACGGCCTCGACCCCCCGTGCATGACCGGCCACCCGAGGCAGGTGACGCCGCGTCGCCCACCGCCCGTTGCCATCCATGATGATTGCAACGTGTCGAGGTACCGTTGCGGTCTCGGGAATCGACCGCGTGGAGCTGACGAACGATGCGCTCATGGATACCGCCGAAGGGCGCTCAGATCGTCAGGATCTCCTGCTCCTTTGCAGCCAGCAGCTTCTCAACCTCGGAAATGTGTCGATCGGTGAGTTTCTGGATGTCGTCCTGCGCCCGACGCTCCTCATCCTCGGAAATTTCTTTGTCCTTCAGGAGCTTTTTCAGCTGCTCGTTTCCGTCGCGCCGCAGGTTGCGAATCGCGACCTTGCCCTGCTCACCCTCATTTCGGGCCACCTTGGCCAGCTCCTTGCGGCGCTCCTCGGAAAGCGGTGGCATCGGCACCCGCAGGAGTTCCCCCATCGCAATCGGATTAAGCCCGAGATCGGACTCGCGGATCGCCTTATCGATCGCCAAACCCATCTTCTTTTCCCAGGCCTGCACACCAATGGTACGCGCGTCGAGGACGCTGATGTTGGCCACCTGACTGATCGGTACCTGGCTGCCGTAGTAGTCGACGGTGATGTGGTCGAGCAAACCGGCGTGAGCCCGGCCCGTACGGATCTTCCCGAGGCTGGTCTTGAGCGAATCGACCGACTTGTTCATTTTCTGCTCGATCGACTGTTTGATGGTGGCGACACTCATCGATGACTCCTCTGAACGCTCAGGCAAATACCAATGTTCCCTCATCCTCGCCCTGAACCACGCGTTGGAGGGCGCCGGACTTGAAGATGGAGAAGACCTTGATCGGCAGCTTCTGATCACGGCACAGCGCAAAAGCAGTCGCATCCATGACCTTGAGATTCCGGGCGATCGCCTCATCGAAGCTGATCTCGCGATACCGCGTTGCGGCCGGATTCTTGAGCGGATCGGCCGTGTACACCCCATCCACTTTCGTCGCCTTCAGCACGATCTCAGCCCCGACCTCCGCGCCTCGAAGCGCGGCAGCCGTGTCGGTCGTGAAGAAGGGATTCCCGGTCCCCGCCGCGAAAATGACCACCTTGCCCTCTTCCAGGTATCGGAGCGCCTTCGGGCGGATATAGGGTTCGACGACTTGCTCGATCTTGAGTGCCGATTGCACCCGGGATACGACCTGATGGTGGCGCAGTGCGTCCTGAAGGGCAAGAGCGTTCATGACGGTGGCGAGCATGCCCATGTAGTCGGCCGTTGCGCGGTCCATGCCGGCGGCCCCGCCTGCGACCCCGCGGAAGATATTGCCGCCCCCAATCACGACCGCAAGCTCGACTCCCATCGAGACGACCGCTGCGATCTCGTCGCACATGCCCTCGATCGTGGCCCGATTGATTCCGAATGCGTCGTCACCCATGAGGGCTTCGCCCGACAGCTTCAGAAGTACCCGCTTGAACCGCGGTGGGCGCAATGACGCTGCAGTGCTCATCGATGGATTAGCGCTCAACGCAAGACCTCCTGTTCGGGACGACCCGAAGCCCAAGGGAGCCCTCGCCCCGAAAGACGCGGGACCCGCTCAACCACGCCAAACCGACCCGCACAAGGCTCGCTAGCTAGATCAGCGGGCGGCTGCTGCCGCCGCTGCCTGCGCCGCAACCTCTGCTGCGAAATCAGTTTCACGACGCTCGATTCCCTCTCCAACCAGATACAGAGCAAAAGCAGGAACTCTGGCCTTTCGGCTGTTCAGTACCTGCTCGACCGACGCCTTGTCATCCTTGATGAACGGCTGACCGAGCAGGGTGACTTCCTTGATGAACTTCTGAAGGGTGCCCTCAACCGTCTTTGCGACGATCTCGGCCGGCTTACCGGATTCGAGCGCCTTTTCGGTGGCAATCCTTCGCTCGGTTTCGATGAGCTCAGAGGGAACGCCCTCTTTGGACAGAGCCTTGGGCTTGCGCGCCGCGATATGCATCGCCAAGTCTTTGGCGAGTGCCGCGTCGCCTCCGACCAGATCCACCATGGCGCCGATCTTGGCCCCACCATGAACATAGGCCGCCAGTAATCCCTCGGTCTCAAAGCGCTGAAAACGACGGATCGACAAGTTCTCGCCGATCTTGCCGACCAGGGCCATACGCACCGAATCGACGGTCGAACCGTCCAGCGCAAGCGCGGAGAGCGCGGCCACATCGGCAGGTCGCTCGGCCACGATCAGCGCTGCGAGCCGGTTGGCAAAGGCGATGAAATCATCGTTCTTCGCAACAAAATCGGTCTCACAGTTCAGTTCAAGCACGGCGCCGCGCTTGGCGTCAGGCGATACATGCACGGCCACAACACCCTCCGCTGTCACCCGGGCAGCGGCCTTACTGGCCTTGTTGCCCAGCCGGACCCGGAGGATTTCCTCGGCCTTGGCCATATCGCCCGCCGCCTCAGTCAGCGCCTTCTTGCACTCCATCATCGGCGCATCGGTCTTCTCCCGAAGCGCTTTGACCATGCCCGCAGTAATTTCAGCCATTGTTTCGATCTCCGAACGAGCTCACTCTGCCGTCTGGTCGGAGTCGACCTCGACGAATTCCTCTTCGCTGGCCGACTTCACGACCTCCTGAAGAGCCGCACTGCGCCCTTCAAGAATGGCGTCGGCGGCGCCTCGGGCGTACAGGCGGATCGCCTTGCCCGAGTCGTCATTGCCCGGAATGACATATGAAATGCCCTCAGGGGAGTGGTTGGTGTCGACCACACCCACCACCGGTATGCCCAGTTTGTTGGCCTCGGTGATGGCAATCTTGTGGTAGCCGACGTCGACCACGAACAGCGCGTCCGGGAGACCACCCATCTCCTTGATGCCACCCAGACTGCGGTTGAGCTTTTCGAGTTCACGGGCGAAGAGCAAGGATTCCTTCTTGGACATCCGTTCGACGCCGCCCTCGGCTGCAGTGACTTCCATGTCCTTCAGT
>JBIKVK010000174.1:0-7065 GCA_044356835.1 Burkholderiaceae bacterium | reverse complement strand
GATCATGGTCCGGGCGCCTGCGAAACCCTCTTCGCCCGGCTGGAAGATCAGGTGGACCGTACCGTCGAATTGCCGTGTGTGCGCAAGGTGCCGCGCCGCGCCGAGCAACATGGTGGTGTGACCGTCATGCCCGCAGGCGTGCATCATGCCGGGCCGTTTCGATCGCCACTGCGGATCGCCTTCTTCGGACATCGGCAAGGCATCCATGTCGGCACGAAGGCCGATCGAGCGACCGCTCGCGGTGGAGCGCCCGCGGATCACCCCCACCACGCCGGTGCGCCCGACGCCGCGGTGGATTTCGTCAACGCCGAAACGCTGCAGTTCGCGGGCCACCAGCTCGGCGGTGAAGTGCTCTTCGAAACCGAGCTCCGGATGCTCGTGCAGCGTGCGCCGGATGTCGGTGAGCTCGGAGTGCCAGGCGCGCATGGCCTGCAGCGCGCGGCTTGCGCCGAGGTAACTGCCGGATTCAGGGGCATTCATCGGAAGTCTGTCTCAGTGGGATGCGCTCGCGCGGTCGACCCGAAGTCGAGGATCAACCGCGAAGTAGAGCAGGTCGACGACCAGATTGATGATCACGAAAATCAGCGCAATCAGGCAGAGGTAGGCCGCCATGATTGGAATGTCCGCAAACTGAACCGATTGGATGAAAAGCAGACCCATGCCGGGCCACTGGAACACCGATTCGGTCACGATCGCAAAGGCGATGATCCCGCCCAATTGCAGGCCTGCGATGGTGATCACCGGGACCAGGGTGTTCTTGAGGGCATGGCCGAAGTGGATCGCCCGGTCGCTCAGGCCGCGGGCGCGGGCGAACTTGATGTAATCCGTGCGGAGTACCTCGAGCATTTCGGATCGGACCAGCCGCATCACCAGGGTCATCTGAAAGAGGGCCAGCGTGCAGGCGGGCAGGATCAGGTGCCGCCAGCCATCCAGGGTCAGAAGGCCCGTGGTCCACCAGCCGATTTGGACGGTGTCGCCGCGCCCGTAGGACGGCAACCACCCCAGCGACACCGCAAAGATCAGGATGAAGAGGATGCCGATCAGAAAGGTGGGTAGGGACACGCCCACCAGCGACACCGAGAGCAACGCATTTGACAGAAACCCGCGCCGCCTCAGCGCGGTGTAAACGCCCATGGGGACCCCGGCCGCCAGTGCAATCAGGGCGGCTGCGACCGAGAGTTCGAGCGTGGCGGGCAAACGATCGCGAATCAGCGTGGAGACTTTGCGACCCTGGCGATATGAAATGCCGAAGTCGCCTTGGACCGCCTTGCCCACAAAGAGGGCGAACTGGACATAGAAAGGCTCGTTCAGGCCCAGAGACTCGGTGAGCGCAACGCGCTGTTCGGGGGTGGCGTCCTGACCCAGCATGGTGAGTACGGGGTCACCCACATACCGGAAGAGGGAGAAGGCGATGAGTGCCACCACGGCCATGACCGCCGTGGCCTGCAGGAGCCGCCTGACGATGAATGCGAGCATGGATCAGCTGCTGTGGCCGGGCTTCAGCCAGCGCTCGGCGAGACTCACCCAGTAGGCGGCTCCGAGCGGCAGCAATTCGTCGTTGAAATCGTAGTTCGGGTTGTGCAGCGTGCAAGGACCCAGCCCGTGCCCGGCCGCCCGGTGCCCGCCTTCGCCATTGCCGATCGCCACGTAGCAGCCGGGCCGCTCCTGCAAAAAATAGGAGAAGTCTTCTGCGCCCATGGTCGGCTCGAACGCATGAACGTTATCCGCACCCACCAGAGCCCGCATCACCTCCCGGCAGAACTCGGTCTCGGCCGCGTGGTTGATGGTGGGTGGGTAGTTGCGCTTGAACTCGAATTCCACGCTCGCGCCGAACGCCGTGGCAATGCCCTGGGCAATCTCGCGCATGCGCGATTCGATGAGATCCAGAGTTTCGATCGTGAAGGTGCGTACGGTGCCGCGGAGCTCGGCACGATCAGGAATCACGTTGACCGCTTCACCCGCGTGGATCATGCTCACAGAGATGACGCCTGCTTCGACCGGACGCTTGTTTCTCGTGAGAATGGTCTGAAAGCCCTGAACCATCTGGCAGGCAATCGGGACGGGATCGATGCCCAGGTGGGGGAGCGCCGCGTGGGCGCCTTTGCCCGAAACCACGATCCGAAATTCATTGGACGACGCCATCATCGGCCCAGGGCACACCGCGAACTGACCGGCGGCAAGCCCCGGCCAATTGTGCATGCCAAAGACGGCTTCCATGGGGAAGCGCTCGAAAATGCCGTCCTTGATCATCTCGCGGGCGCCGCCCCCGCCCTCTTCGGCCGGCTGGAAGATCAGGTAGACCGTGCCGTCGAAATTCCGGTGCCGGGCAAAGTAACGTGCCGCGCCCAACAACATCGTCGTATGCCCATCATGGCCGCAGGCGTGCATCTTGCCGGCATGACGGGAGGCATGCGCGAAGGTGTTGAACTCGGTCATCGGGAGGGCGTCCATGTCCGCACGCAACCCGATGGCCCGGGCTGAGGTGCCGGCCTTCACGATGCCCACCACGCCCGTTGTGCCCAGGCCCCGGTGCACCGGGATGCCCCATTCGGTCAGCCGCGCCGCGACCAGGTCACTCGTTCGAACTTCCTCGAAACACAGTTCGGGATGGGCGTGGATATCTCGACGGATGGCCTGAAGTTCCGAACGGAATTCGGAGATCTGCTCGATCAGTTTCATAATGGACGCAGGCTCTGGCAGGAGCCGAGGCGACGGTGTTTTAATCGCAAAAGATTAGCATCCGCCTTCTTTCTGCAGAAGCCGCCATCAGTCGCCGGAGGGTTTTCGATGATCGTTCAGGGCGCTTGTCCGCACGACTGCCCCGACACCTGTGCGCTCCAGACCACGGTAGAAGCGGGGCGGGTGATTCGAGTCGCAGGCCATCCCGATCATCCGACGACGGCCGGCACCTTGTGCACCAAGGTGTCCCGCTACACGGAGCGTACCTACTCCGCCGATCGCCTGACCGTGCCGCTCAGACGGGTGGGCGCGAAGGGGGAGGGCCGATTCGAGCCGCTGTCCTGGGAGAGCGCCCTCGATCTCATCGGCGAGCGGCTGGCGCGGATTGCAGCGCGCGAGCCGCAGGCCATCCTTCCCTACAGCTATGCGGGCACCATGGGGTGGGTGCAGGGCGAGGGCATGGCGATGCGCTTTTTTCATAAGCTGGGGGCCTCGCTTCTTGACCGCACCATCTGCTCGTCACCGGGCATGACCGCGCTGCAGTACACCCTGGGCGGATCGGTGGGGATGGATGTCGAGCGCTTCGTCGATTCGAGGCTGATCCTGATCTGGGGTTCCAACCCTATCACCTCAAGCGTGCATTTCTGGCGCCTGGCCCAGGAAGCCAAACGCCGAGGCGCGCGGCTGGTGGCCATCGACCCCTATTGCAGTGATACCGCACTCAAGTGCGATCAGCATGTCCCGCTGCGCCCAGGCACGGATGCTGCGTTCGCGCTCGGCATGATCCGGGTGCTGATCGAAGACGGGCTGATCGACCGGGATTACGTCGAGCGCTACACCCTCGGTTTCGAGGCCTTGGCCGAGCGCGCTGCGGTCTGGACGCCCGACCGGGTGGCTGAGGTGTGTGCCATTCCGAGCGATACAGTCGTATCTCTTGCCCGGGAGTACGGTCAGATCCGCCCGGCGGCCATACGGCTCAATTACGGCATGCAGCGTGTGCGGGGCGGCGGCAACGCCGTTCGAGCCATCGCTTGCCTGCCCGCGCTCGTGGGGGCCTGGCGCGATCCCGCGGGCGGGTTGCTGCTCTCGTCCAGCCAAATGGTGCCGACCACGCCGGCCCGTCATACCCGCCCCGATTTGATCCCCGGCGGACCCTCGCGCAAACCCCGTACGATCAACATGATCGAGATCGGTCAGGCGCTGCTCTCGGCCGACCCACCGATCGAGGCGGTCGTCGTGTACAACGCCAATCCCCTGGCCGTGGCGCCGGACTCCGAACAGGTGGTGCGGGGGTTTTCGCGCGAGGACCTGTTTACCGTGGTGATCGAGCAGTTCCGCACCGACACTGCCGATTTCGCCGACATCGTCTTGCCGGCAACGACCCAGCTCGAACATTTTGATGTGCACAAGGCCTACGGTCACTGGTATGTGCTGGCCAATCATCCGGCGATTGCTCCGATCGGCGAGGCGCGGCCCAATGCCGATATCTTTCGCGCGCTGGCCGCACGGATGGGTCTCAAGGACGCGGCGCTCACAGCCAGCGACCTTGATATTGCTCGCGATGCGATGGACTGGAGCCATCCCGCAGCCGGTGGTGCGTGCCTGGAAGACGTGCTTGAGCGGGGCTGGATCCGCATGCATCACCCTCCGGCGCCTTTTGCCGAAGGGGGCTTTCCGACACCGTCCGGGCGCTGTGAGTTTTGGAGCGAGCGTCTGGCGCAGCAGGGTCTGGACCCCTTGCCGGACTACCTGCCTCCCCTCGAATCGCGGGAATCCAACCCGGAACTCGCGCGTCGATACCCGCTGGCCCTGATCTCGCCACCCGCACGCAATTTTCTCAACTCGAGCTTTGCCAACGTAGCCAGCCTCGTCGCCATCGAACGCGAGCCCCGTTGCGAGATGCATCCGGATGATGCGTCAAGACGGGGCATTCGCGACGGAGATCCGGTCAAGGTCTTCAACGACCGCGGTCGTTTTCTCGTGCGGGCCCGCGTGAGTGAGCGCATTCGCCCGGGAGTCGTCCTGGCCTGGGGCCTGTGGTGGCCGAAATCGGTTCCCGGCGGGCGCAACGTCAATGCCGTGACCTCGACAGCTCAGACCGACCTCGGGCGCGGGCCGACCTTCTACGACTGCCTCGTTGAGGTCACCCGCGAGGGCTGAGCTCTGCTCAGGCCATCCGGCCAAGGATCGGCGCCTCGCCGATTTTGCGCCACACATATTGGCCGTGGCCGGCCGGGCCGGTGATGCGTCCATCCTCCATCACCGTGACCCCGCGCACGATGGTCCGAACCGGCCAACCCTTCAGCGTCCACCCGTCATAGAGGCTGTAGTCGCTGTAAGAGCCGAGTTCTTCGGCTCTGACCGTGCGGGTGCGCTGCAGATCGACCACCGTGAAGTCCGCATCCGCCCCCGGGGCGAGGGCCCCTTTCACGGGGGCCAGATCGAATACCCCGGCCGGCCCTGCAGTGAGCACGTGACAGATCCGCTCAAGCGCGAGCCCGCGCTTGTGGTAGCCCTCGGACAGCAGCACCGGCAAGATGGTGGCCGTTCCCGGGAAGCCCTGCGATGCGAGCCACAGCGATCGGTCTTTGGTGGCGCGCTTGCGGGCGACATGGTCGGAGGCCACAACATCGATGGTTCCGTCCGCGATCGCCTCCCAGAGCGCATCGGCGTCGTCTTGAGTGTGAAAGGGTGGGTTGGCCTTGCCCATGCCGGCGAGATCACTGTCCTCGGTGTGGGTCAGATAGTGAGGGCAGGTCTCGATGTAGACCTCGCCGTAGCGCTGACGCCAGGCTCTGACCTCGTCGATGGCCATGCGGGTCGACAAATGGGGAAAGTAAACGCGAGCGCCCAGCTTTTCGGCGAGAAACATCGCGCGGATCGCTGGTTCGGCTTCGGTGACCGCGGGTTTGCAGCGTGCCCAGTCGGCAAGCGTGCTGCCGCCTTCGGCCTGGACTCGCTGACGGAGGCGGTTGACGATCTCGATATTTTCAGTGTGGCAGACCATCATGGGTCGGCCTACGCCGGCCGAGCGGGCGAGCAGGTCGTAAAAGAATCCGTCGTCTGTGCCATCGAGCCCCAGGTAGCGGCCCTCTTCACCCTTGAAATTCATGAAGTACTTGAAGGAAGTGACGCCATAGTCCCGGATGTAGCGATCGAGTTCAGCGATGTGCAGTTCGTTGGCGGTACTGAAATGAAAGCCGTAATCGACGTGGCAGCGCGGGCGCGCATAGGCCTGCTCGCGCTGGTAGACGTCGGCATAGGCTTCGTTGTTCAAAAAATAGCCGAGGATGGTCGACATGCCGCCCTGCGCCGCGTAGACCGTTTCCGTCGAATATTCGGTGATTTTTTCGCCCATGCCGAAGTGCACGTGCGCGTCGATGCAGCCCGGCAACACATGTAAACCCGAGCAGTCCAGCACTGGCGTTCCTTCCGGCGCCGCGGCGCCGGGCGCGAGCATGGCCTCTATCTTGCCTTGTTGGACCAGGACATCACCGCGGTGAGGTGGGCGGTCGGGATGCACGAGCGTAGCGCCGCGAATGACCAGATCGTTCATGGTGACTTGCTCCGTTCAGTCAAAAATTGGGGTGAGGCGCGACATGTTCGGTCGGCGTGCCAGCCGCGAGTTCGAAGGCGTGCAGGCTGGCCTCAAGGTCGCTTTCGGTGAGATCAATGCCAATGACAACGAGCCGGTTTGATTGGTCCTCGCTGGGCCAGTCGCTGATCCGAACGGGACGGTGAATGACGCGCTGTACGATCTGGACGCAGACGATCTCGCCGCTCTCGGACATTTGCAGAAAGCCCTTCACTCGCAGCAAGCGATCGCCCATTCGCTGAAGCAGCAGTCGCGACCAGCCCGCCCAGCCCGCCCAGGTGATGGCTCCCGAGGGCCGCAGGCTCAGGCTGCGAATGCGACGGTCTGAGGAATGGAGCGGCGCGATCGAGTGTGGTTCGAGGCGGGCGAGGGGTGGCTGACCGGTCGGCCGCGGAACCACCCGCAGCCCGGCCGTGCCGCCATCGTCTTCGAACACCGCAAGGGCCGACTGGAGCGGTGGGCTCGTCCACCACGGCGCCTCGGGGTTGAGTGCGCTGGCCTGGGCACGGGCCGCTTCACGGTGAGCGGCATCGGTCAGGTCGGATCGGGTGAGCACCAGTCGGTCGGCGAGGGCGATCTGACGGGCGACTTCTGGGACCCGCGCGAGATTGTCCGAGCAATGCTGCGCATCGACGGTGACCACGGTGGCTGCCAGCCGAAAGTGAGGGCGCACCAGGGGGTGTCCGAGCAGTGTATTGATGAGGGGGGCTGGGTCGGCCGCGCCGCTGGTCTCGATGACGATGTTGGAAAAAGCGGGAATGGCGCCGCGTGACCGCTGCGCGATCAGATCG
>JBIKVK010000173.1:0-7087 GCA_044356835.1 Burkholderiaceae bacterium | reverse complement strand
CCCTACAACAACGTCGGGCAGGCGACGACGGACCTGATGGCCAACCAGATCCAGCTCATGTTCCACTTGATCGTCGGTGCCAAGGGTGCGGTGTCTGCGGGCCAGGTCCGTCCGATTGCCGTCCTTGCGCCCGAGCGCTCCCCTGTGATGCCCGATGTGCCCACCATGAATGAACTGGGCATGCCGATCGAGTCGCAAACCTGGTTCGCGTTCCTCTTTCCGAAGGGGGCTCCTCGCGAAGCGATCACCCGCCTGAATGAAGTCACCAACCAGTTGCTCAAGGACCCGGCGGCGCGCAAGAAACTGATGGAAATGGGTCTTGAGCCGGCGGGCGGAACGCCCCAGCGGCTCGCCCAGCATCTCGATGACGAGATCAAGAAGTGGTCCGAAGTCGTCAAGTTCTCAGGGGCGCGCATCAATTGAAGCCCGCGGATCTCGGCCTTCAGGGCCTCGCTGCGCTTGAGGCGCGTTTTCGCGAGGACCTGTCGAGGCTCGAGTTGCCGGCAAAGCCCTGGGTCCTGCCGCGCTCCTTCGAGGGGCAACCGATGGTCGACGTTGCGATCATCGGGGCCGGCATGGCCGGCATGACCCTCGCGGCAGCGCTCAAATTTCTTGGGGTCAGGGCGGTCAACTACGACCGCGCGCCCGCGGGTCTCGAGGGCCCGTGGATCACCACTGCACGCATGGAAACATTGCGCTCGCCCAAGCAGCTCACCGGCCCTGCCTTGGGGTTTGCATCGCTGACATTTCGGGCCTGGTACGAGGTCCAATTTGGCCGAGAGGCCTGGCAGGCCCTGGACAAGATCCCGCGCGTGCAATGGATGGACTACCTGCTCTGGTATCGGCGAATGCTCGAGCCAGACGTTCGCAACGGGCATGAGGTGCTGCTGGTGCGTCCGCTCACTTCCGATTGCGTGCTGCTGCGTTTACATCACCAGGGGCGGGAATGGGACGAGTATGCCCGGCATGTTGTGCTGGCCACCGGTCGCGATGGCCTGGGCAGCGCGTGGTTGCCCGATTTTGCTCAGGCTGTTTCGCCTCAGCGTCGCGCCCACTCCTCCGACGTACTGGATTACGAGGCGCTCCGCGGCCTGCGGGTGGGCGTGATCGGTGGCGGAGCGTCGGCGATGGACTGTGCGGCGACGGCCCTTGAGTCAGGGGCCGCCAGCGTCGACCTGCTGGTACGCCGGCCCGATCTTCCGAGAATCAACAAGGGCAAGGGCGCGGGCGGGCCGGGGATGACCCATGGCTATTCCAACCTGCCGGATGCCTGGAAATGGCGCTTGCGCCGTTATGTTCAGCAGCAGCAAACGCCTCCTCCGCGGGGCAGCACCCTGCGGGTCTCGCGTCACCCCAACGTACGTTTCAACCTGGCCAGTCCGGTGCTCGAGATCGGCGAGCGCGAGGGCGTCATCCGCCTGCGTACGCCGCGGCGTCAATTCGAATTTGATTTCATCCTGTTTTCGACCGGCTTTAGGGTCAACTTTGGCGCCCGACCCGAGTTCGCCCCGATCGCGGCGCATCTGCGGACCTGGGGTGACCGATACCGTCCGGACGCCGGTGACGAAGACGAGGAACTCGCCGCGTTGCCCGATCTCGGACCCGCCTTCGAGTTTGTCGAAAAAAATCCGGGCCAGTGTCCTGGGCTGTCGCGAGTGCATTGTTTTTGCTACCCGGCCGTCCTGTCCCATGGTCAGGTTTCGGGCGATATTCCTGCGATCAGCGAGGGCGCCCAGCACCTTGCCCGAGCGCTCGTCGCGCGGCTTTTTGCCGAAGGCATCGACGGCCACTTTGAGGCGGTCCAGCGATACGCCGAGCCCGAGCTGCTCGGTGACGAGTGGACGCCGGCCGAGTGAGCCCGAGCCATTAGAGTGCGCCCTTCCATCAGTGTTGGCTGTGTCGACCAGATCCCCAGGGGGTATGCGCCATGAGCGTTGATTTCATCGATCAGATTGCGGGACTCGTCCCCGGCTCGCCGGTTCACGAGCTGCGCCACCGGCGCGACAAGCTGGCTGCGGCGACGCAAGCGTTTCACGACATGTATTTCACGGGAGAGATAGACGGCCTTTCATTGGCCGAACGTTTGCTCGTTGCCTGGCAGGTCAGTCGCCTCACGCCGGCGCCTGCGACGGCAGCATTCTTTCGAAAACGGCTTGAAGCCCTATCCGTCGATGCGTCGCTCAGAGCGCTCATGTCCCAGGGGCAGTCGCAAACCGCGGCTGATTTCGCCCAAGGACTGGCCGATCCCCGCATGCGCGCCCTGGCGCGTTTTGCAGGCATCCTGGCGGTGCGCCCAGTCGAAGGCGACCGGGCCCTTCTGATGTCGTTGACCGCGGCCGGGATCAGTACTCCGGGCATCATTGCCGCGGCACAGTTGGTGGCCTATGTGTCCTGGCAGACCCGTGTGGTCGCTGCACTTCAGGCACTGATCGCGGCGGGTCCTGCGGCCAACCCTCAGGGAGCTGCGGGCGCGCAGTCAACCCGCGCTGGAGAGGCTCTGCCCAGCGCAGCGACAGCCCTCGCGGCAGCAGCTGCTGGTGGTGGCGCTTCATCGGGTGTTCTGCGGATCGCCGGATTCACCAGCGAGTCGCTCGAGTGGCGCGGCTGGCTCGACCTGGTCGACCTGAATCGGGCGACGCCCTTGCAGCTTGAAGTGCTCGACGAGAGCCACCCCAAGGCCCGCACGTCGCAGTATTACCTGACCTTGATCCATCAACCGGATGTGCTGAGGCAGCGTTCGATCGTGTTCAACGCCAGCATGTACGCCCCAGGCGGTATGTCGCGGGCCGAGCGTGAGCTTGGAGCCACGGTCACCTCCCGCATCAACGCCTGCGTGTACTGTGCTTCAGTGCATGCGCAGCGGTTCGAGCAACTGGCGCGGCGCAACGATGTGATTGCGCAGGTATTTGCCGATCCATACTCCGCTGGAACGTCCAACCGAGAGCGCGCAATCATTCGCTATTCCGTGCGACTGACTGCCCATCCCGATTTGTTGAATGCCGGCGATGTGATCGAGCTGCGCACAGCGGGCTTGCGTGACGACGAGGTGCTCGACCTGAGTCATTCGGTCGCGATCTTCGCTTGGGCCAACCGATTGATGCTCAATCTCGGCGAGCCGGTGTTTCCGAACGCTTGATCGCAAGCCGCACCGCAGCCGGTATCGGTTCGATGATCGGCACGACGAATCTGGGTCGCAAGGCACGTGCGGCCATCGCGAGCGGCCCCCCCCCGATCACGATCGCCTCGGCCCCGTCGCGCTCAATTGCAGATTCACAGGCACGGGCCAGTGCTTCGGTGACCGCTTCGGGGTCGGCCATCAGCTGTGCCGGATCGCCCGGGGTCAGGCGCACTCCAGCGAATGCTTTCGCGAGTCCGTAGGATGCCGCCCGAGCAGTGATGCTCTCTTCAAGCAAGGGCGTAGTGGTCACCACAGAAAAGCGCCGAGGTCGGCCGAGTTCGTCGAATGCTGCCTCGGCCATTGAGGCTTCGGCGATGCCGGTCACTGGGCCATCGATGAGCTCCCGCAGTGCATGCAGGCCAGGATCTCCGAAGGCTGAGACGATGACGCCTGCGGCACGGGACCGCTTGAGGGCAGGCGCGAGCGCCTCGACCGCTAAGCCCGCCTGCAAAAGGGCGGCCTCGTGCGTGATGAGGGGCACGCCGAACGGTGCGGTCATTCCCTCGATACGCGCGCGTTCCCCGCTTTCGCCTCGCGCGATATCGACCATCATTGCGGTGGTCGACGGGTTGGTGTTGGGATTGATCAGGACCAGAGAGATCATCTTGAGTCCGAGAGGAGGGACGCTCACCGCCCCTTCCTCCCGGGCGTCAACGACTCACCGGACTTAGACGCGGATTTCTCGATTGAAGCGCTGGATGTACTCGGCGCGACGCGGATTCAGCTTTTCCCAGTCTACTACGTTCATCTTTTCGATTTCGGCCATGCTGCCCGCGTAGGCCTGCAGCCCTTTGCTGAACTGAGCCTGGGTGCTGGTCGGGGCGACGAAGTAGGGCGCGTCGGCCATCCTGGTCTGCACTTCCGGACTGATCGCAGCATTGATGTACGCGGCAGCCAGATCCACCTCGCGTGAGTTCTTCACGATGTGCATCGTGCTCATGATGTGGATCCAGCCGGTATCGGGTTTTGCCAGGGCGACGGGCACGCCCTTGCTCTGCAGATCGCCCACGTTGTTGTTGTAATGGACCGAGATGTCGATCTGGTCCTGCTGAAACAGGGTGGCCAGCGCGCCGGGGTTGGCGGCGACCGCACCCACGTTGGGCAACAGTCGTTTGACGAAATCGAAGGCCGGTTCCATGTTGGTCTCGCTGCCGCCATTGAGCCGCGCAATTTCCGCCATCCAGGCCGAGATCAGCGTCGAGCCCATGCTGGCCAGGCCCACGCGCCCTTTGTACTCAGGCTTGAGGAGGTCGTTCCAGGACTTGGGAGGGGTCTTGATCTTGTTGGTGTTGTAGGCGATGCCCATGATCTGGCCCGAGACGAACACGCCCAGACCGCGTGGATCGATGAATTTCTTCGGGATGTGCTTCAGGTTGGGCAGCTTGTCGGTCGGAATCTTTTCAAAGATGTCGTGCTGCAGGGCGGCCAGGTAGGGACCCTCGTCCAGGATGATCACGTCGAAAGGGGGGCGGGCCTTTGAAGCAACGATCTTCGACACCGTGTCGACGGCGAGCGAGGCGACCAGGTTGGTCGATGCGCCGGTGGCCTTGGTGAATGCGGGCATCAGGATTCCGCGATGCGCGGATTCCCAAGCGCCCGGGTAGGTGGTCGCCGAGATGCTTTTGCCCTGGGCGAGGACAAGTCCTGCCGGGGCCGAGAGGGCTGCCGCCCCGATCGATGCGGACTTCAGTAGGGCGCGGCGGTCAGAGGAGAAAAGAGACATTTCGAACTCCGTTGGAGGTGTGGGTCTGGATCGAGTCCGGCCGCCTGGCCGGGTCATCTCTTCGGGCGCAAACTCCATGCCATGAGCCAACAGGGGCACATCGCCGGCCAGCGCACCGCCCTGGATCTGGAATTGCACCGAAATGACGCGTTCTGTTTTGTTCTGGTGCGCTTTTCGGTTCGGCGATGTGCGCCAATAGTGCGCGTGGGGTGGCACGAACCTTGTTACGATTATCAAAGTCGACCCGGTGGCGGTCATAGTCACCCACCGGGAATGAGCATGGGGGTTGCCGCCTGGGAAGGCGTCGCCCTGATCCATTGAGGAAGTTTGGATGTCCCTAAATCAGTCTCGAACCGGGGTTTCGGTCCGCCTTGAAAGTGTGACTCACCGCTATGGCGACGCGCTTGCGGTCGACCGAGTCGATCTGGAGGTGGCGCCGGGTGAGCTGGTGGCTCTCCTTGGACCGAGCGGTTGTGGCAAGACCACCCTGTTGAGGATCGTCGCTGGATTGATTGCCCAGTCCGGCGGCACGGTCCGTGTCGGGGGCGAGGTGGTGGATCGCCTGCCGCCCAATGAGCGGGGCGCGGGGATCGTGTTTCAAAATTACGCCTTGTTCCCGCACATGACCGTCGAGCAAAACGTCGGTTATGGCTTGCGGGCGCGAGCAATGCCGGCCGCCGACATCCAGAGGCGTGTTGGCGAGATGCTCGATCTGGTGCGCATGAGCACCTTTGCACGCCGTTACCCTCGGGAACTTTCAGGGGGGCAGCAGCAGCGGGTGGCGCTGGCCCGCACTTTGGCGGTCAGTCCTCGTCTATTGCTGCTTGATGAGCCCTTTGCCGCGCTCGACAAAAATCTGCGGCTCGATATGCAGATCGAAATCCGTCGCATCCAGCGTGAGCTGGGCATTACCACCCTGATTGTGACGCACGACCAAGAGGAGGCGATGTCGATGGCCGATCGAATCGCCGTGATGAACGCGGGCTTGCTGGAGCAGTTCGATGCTCCCGAGACTCTCTACGACCGGCCTGCCTCGCTTTTCGTGGCCGGCTTTGTCGGTACGGCCAATCTGATCGAGGGGCGTCTGGCGGGCTCTCAGGGGGGGTACGTGTTTGCTGACGAGTCGGGTCGAAACCGCGTCGAACTGCCGCGAGCGGGCCCCTGCTCGAGACCGGGCCCGGTCGTTTTTGCAGCCCGGCCTGAACACCTCGAATTGGTCGCAGTCGACGATGATGTCGCCGTCCCCGGCGAGGGCATAGAGGCCCGCATCGAGATGGTCTTGCCGCTCGGACCCTCACTCGTCTATGAACTCTCTCGTCACGATGGCTCGGGCATGAAAGTCGTGGTGCCTCGCGGCCATGACGGCCACCGTTTGCAGGTGGGCGACCGCGTGTGCGCCCGGGTGCGCCCCGATGCCCCGGTGAGTTTTTTCAGTCGCTGAGTGCAGCATGGCCCATCCGACCCCCTCCGCCCCGGCGCCCGCCCGCCCGTCCGGCGTTCGCCTCGAGGCGCCCGTGTCGTTTGCCGCGCCCCTTGCGCTCTTTTTCATTGTATTTGTGCTGATGCCGTTCGGCTTGCTCGCGTTTGTGAGCCTGCACAACGACAATGGGCTGACCACCATGGGGTTTGCTCAGTACCTGAAATTTTTCGGCGACAGCTTCAATCTTTCGGTGCTCGGAGACACCCTCCTGCTGGGCCTCAAGGTGACTCTCCTCACCATGGTCATTGGTTATCCGCTGGCCTATCTCTACGTCAATGCCCGCCCCAGGGTGCAGACCCTGCTGATGCTGCTCATCCTGCTGCCGCTCCTGACCAGTTCCGTAGTCAGAACCTTCGCCTGGGTGGTGATCCTCGGACGGCAGGGCATCATCAACACCCTGCTCATCGACTTTGGATTCATTGCTGCGCCCCTGAAACTGCTCTACACACCGGGTGCTGTGACGGTGGCGCTTGCCCAGATCGAGTTGCCCCTCATGGTGTTGCCCCTCATCACCGCTCTCATGAATGTCGACCCAAACCTCAGACAGGCCTCCCTCTCCTTGGGGGCAGGGCATTGGCGAACGTTCTTCCAGGTGACCGTCCCCTTGTCCGTGCCGGGCCTGCTTGCGGGCAGCCTGCTGGTCTTCGCGTCATCGGTCAGCGCTTTTGTGACCCAGACCCTGGTAGGCGGCGGACAGCAGATGTTC
>JBIKVK010000172.1:0-7171 GCA_044356835.1 Burkholderiaceae bacterium | reverse complement strand
CGGAGCTGCGCGAAGTGCTGCAAGACATTGCCGATCCATCAACCGCAGCAACTTTTGATCAATCTAGTTGATGGAGTAACATCTGATGACATAGCCCAGTTAACTGCTCTCATTGGGCCTCTCAGGCTCAATCGGCCCGGTTGCTTATTGTTTGGGAGTTCGTATGACGACTTCAATGATTCCCGGCGACGAGTTCATGGGCAGCAGCCTGCCTGATTCACTTATCGGGACGCAGCGGGACGACACCCTGGTGGGCGGAGCCGGCAACGATCAGATCGAAGGCGGAGCGGGCACTGACACGGCGGTGTATGCGGGGAGTGCATCGTCGTATGAGATTTCGCCGCTGGCGGGAGGAGCGGGAATCAGGGTGCGGGATCTGGACCCGGTGGGTGCAGGCGACGAGGGGACGGATGAGCTTGTTGGTATCGAGAAGCTGCAGTTTTCTGACCGCACGATAGAAGTGACGGTGCTTGCCCGAGGCGAGCAAGCGGTCAACACCACGACGGCGTCGGCTCAGTACCGGGTATCGGGGACGCAGGTGTCCGATGGCGGTTACGTGCTGGTTTGGGAAGGTCAGGACGGTAGTTCCTGGGGGTTGTTCGGGCAGCGTTTTGATGCGCTCGGCGGGCGACTGGGGAGCGAGTTCCGTCTGAACGCTACGACGGGTGGCAATCAGAGCACGGTCGACGAAGGAATGTTGCAGACGGTAGCGGCACTGCCCGATGGCGGTTTCGTTGCGACCTGGCGGAGCGACTCCCAATCTGGTGGCAACTCCTGGGATGTGGTGGTTCAACGGTTCGACGCGGCCGGGCAGCGCGTCGGAGCGGAGGTATTAGCCAACACCCGAATCAATGGTGAACAGCGCGATCCGACGCTTGCTGTGCTGAGTGACGGAAGCTTTGTTGTGACCTGGATGGGGCACGACAACCAGGACGGTTCGGGCTGGGGAGTATTTGCCCAGCGTTTTGCCGCCGATGGGAGCAAGGCGGGCGCGGAGTTTCGAGTCAACTCGGTGACGCAGAACGAGCAGTACTCGCCATTTATCACTGCGCTTTCGGGAGGCGGCTTTGTTGTCACGTGGCGCGACAACAGTACGGACGGTGTCAAGGGTCAGGTGTTTTCAGCGCAGGGCGCCAAGGCGGGGAACGAATTTCAAGTCAATACGTACATGCCGCATTGGCAGTACCAGCCTTCGGTGTCTGCCGCGCCAGACGGCGGGTTCTGGGCGGTATGGGCGTCGGAACACCAGGATGGTTCGAGTCGGGGGGTTTATCTCCAGCGCTTCTCGGATCAGGGAGAGAAAGTAGGCGTTGAGCGGCGTGTGAACACGACCCTGGAGGGGGTTCAATTCCAGCCGCAGATTGCGGTTCAGCCTGATGGTCGGTTTGCGGTGGTGTGGTCCTCGGCGAATCAGGACGGAGCGGGTTATGCGGTGATTGCGCAGAGATTCGACGCTGAAGGGGAGCCAAGCGGCGGCGAAACGTTGGTGAATATGTCGACCCAAAGTGACCAGCAGCAGCCTGATGTGATCGCTCTAGGCGGGGATCGATTCGTGGTGACGTGGCAGTCACTGGGTCAGGACGGATCCGATTGGGGCGTCTTTAGCCGGCTGATGACGGAATTCGACGCGTTGGGTTCGGGAGGGGCGTCGCTGGTCGTGAGCCTGGATGAGAGCGCTGTGAATTTTGCTGAGCTTCCGCGCTCGGGCAGTGTGGCTGTTGACGCTCTCGGTTTCGTCGGCAGTGAAACCGCCAGTAGTTTCGTTGGAACAGATCGGCCCGAGTTTTTGCAGGCTGGTTCGGGCAATGACTCCTTTGATGGCGCAGCGGGCGCGGACACGGTCGATGCGGGTGCGGGGGATGACAGCCTCGCAGGGGGGGCGGGCGACGATCGCCTGTCCGGAGGGGTTGGGAGCGACACGCTGAGCGGTGATGCGGGCAACGACACGTTGAGCGGTGAGGCGGGAGATGACCGCCTGGTGGGTGGAGCCGGCAACGATCAGATCGAAGGCGGAGCCGGTACTGATACGGCGGTGTATGCGGGGCCGCAGTCGGGTTACCGGGTGATGGCGCGAGCCGAGGGCGGCCTGTTGGTCATAGACACCGATACGGTCAACGGTGACGAGGGCGAGGACGTCCTTCTGGGTGTTGAGCGGCTGGCGTTTGCGGATGCGACGTTGTCGGTGGTGGTGAGCGAGCGGGCGGACAGTCAGGTCAACACTACGACCGTAGACCACCAAAACAACGTGTCGATGGCCAAGCTGTCGGGCGGTGGCTATGTGTCGGTGTGGCAGTCACCGGACAACAGTGCCTTAGGAATTTATGGTCAGCGCTTTGATTCGGTCGGACGGAAGGTTGGGGGTGAAATCCGGTTGAACAATGCCACGGCTGATCAGCAGTACTTCAGTGACTACGAAGTGCCTCTGCAAGCGGTGGCGGGACTGCCAGATGGAGGCTTTGTCGCGACTTGGACTTCGTATAACTCGGACGGTAGTAGCTGGGGCGTGATCGCGCAGCGTTTCGACGCACAGGGTATTGCAGTAGGCGGCGAGATCAAGGTCAACACGACGACCAACGGCGAGCAGCGCGATCCGAGCGTGGCGGTGCTGGCGGATGGCAAGTTCGTGATCGTGTGGATGGATGAGAACAACCAGGATTCGGGCGCTGGAAAGGATACGGGCGGTTGGGGTGTGTACGGCCAGCTATTTGATTCCCAGGGACAGAAGATTGGTGCTGAATTTTTGGTCAATACCGCGTTGGCTGGTAATCAACTATGGCCAACGATTTCTGCCTTGCCCGCGGGCGGATTTGTCGTCAGTTGGTATGACGAAGGAAACGGTAGTGACGCTGTTGCCCAGCGCTTTGACGCAGCGGCTGTGAAGGTGGGTGCTCCGTTCCTCTTGAACACCTATGGTGCGCATGCCCAGTGGATGCCATCTGTGGCGACGTTGGCAGATGGCGGATTTTGGGCGGTCTGGCAGACAGATAGTCAAGATGGGTCAGGACGAGGAGTGTACCTGCAGCGATTCGGGGCCGACGGGGCGAAGGTTGGGGAGGAAGTTCGGGTCAACACGACGATTGCCGAACACCAGCAGGCTCCGCAGATTGACACGCGAGCCGACGGCAGCTTTGTGGTGACGTGGTCATCGTCGTACAGCCAGGACGGCTCGGGATGGGGCATTTACGCACAGCGGTTTGATGCGTCCGGCAACAAGGTGGGCGGCGAGCTGAGGGTCAACGCAACGACCGACGGCGACCAGTATCACTCGGATGTGTTGGCAATGCCCGACGGCAGCTTCGTGGTGAGTTGGGAAGCCTCGAACGCGCAGGATGGTTCGGGGTGGGGCGTATTCAGCCGGCGCTGGGATCCCGAGTCAGGTTTCATGGCGCTCAACGTGCTCGGCGGAGACGGCAACGACGTCATCACGCAGAGCGAAGCATCGCTGATCGACGGCGGTGCGGGCGCCGACACGATGACCGGTGGAACGGGGTCGACCGTCTACATCGTCGACAACGTGGGTGATCAGATCAGCGACCCGGGTGGCACGGATGAGATCCGCACGACGGTGTCGCTCGCGATGCCGGCGGGGATTGAGAACCTGACGGTGCAGGGCGGCGCGGGGCTCACGATCAGCGGCAACGCGCTGGGTAACGCGATTCAGGGCTCAAGTGGTGCAGATTCTTTTGCCGGTGGCGCGGGCAGCGATCTGCTGAACGGTGCGTCGGGCAATGACACGCTGGCTGGTGGTGCGGGCAACGACACGATCGATGGCGGATCCGGTTTCAACACCATTTTTATGGAGGGTCACTTTGATGCGTATTCCCGTTCGATTCGAATGGGCGGCGCTGAAGGTACCGTTGCTGAGTGGGTCATCACCGATCAGGTCGTCAACCCCCAGGACAGCGTGGATGGTTCAGACGGCGGAATCGATGTTCTACGCAACGTTCAACAGGTCATATTTCGGTTGCCCGACGGGTCTATCGATTACGAGCTGAAGCTGGACGATCACAGCAACGCGGCGGATCCCGGCAATTTTAGGCTGGACTATGGTCGGCCCGTGACCGGGCGCCTCGACTATTACGGAGACACCGACTGGTTCCGGCTGGTGGAGAAAGCGTCTCAACCCTATGTGATCGTCATGGGGAGTAACGCTGAGACCTTTGTCTGGACGGGCGCGTCGGCTTCGCTGCAAATCGACAATCCTAGTGGGGTATGGACGGTGACCCCTGCGGCGGATCGCGATGTCGACATCTCGATCTGGCGTTGGTCGAACTGGTGGTACCCGCAAAACCTTCGCCAGGGATTCAACTTTGGCTTCACGCTACTGCGCCAGGGGGAAGGGACCGAGTCGGGCGAAACGCTATCGGCGGGTGACCGTTATGAATATCTGCTTGGAGCGGGAGGACACGACACGATTCTGGGGTCGGCCCGTACCGATTGGCTGGTGGGTGGTTCAGGTAATGACGTCCTCAAGGGGGATGGGGGCAACGACACGCTCGATGGTGGGGACGGGACCGGCGACGTAGCTCAGTTTTCGGGCAAACGTGCCGACTATTCGCTCCAGTGGACGGGCGGTAATGATCTCGGACTGCGCGTTTCGCATCTTGCGCGGGACGGAGACGGCACCGATTTGTTGCGGAACGTCGAAATCCTGAAATTTTCAGATGCGACGCTGGTGGTCGACTCTGAGCCAGCGATGCCTGATTCGTCAGCGGCTCGGACGCTTGGTGAAGCGCATGTCGGCACTTTGCCGGTTACCAACACCTGGAGTGATGTTGACTACTTCCAGCAGCGGTTCTCGCCCGGCGTGGTGACGCCAGACACCGTTCTTAGAGTCAAAGCCGAGATATCCGGCGGAACCGAGTTTCGATTTGGTCTGTATTTGAACGGAACCTCCGAGATGCTGAAGGTCTCGGATGTAACCAACCCTGCAAACACTTGGACCGAATTCCAGTCGGGCGGGACCGGATCCACCTGGTTCGTCAAGCCGCTCACGTGGGGAAACAGTGTCGAATTTGATGGAAGTCGCGCTGACCTGCGCGTCTGGGGCCGCGCCTATGAAGGCACGTTGACCGCTCCGGAGCTCGCTGGTTATCGGATCACGATCGACCGGGTGCTGTTGGGAAGCGCTGCAGGTGACAGCATAGGTTCGTCGACAACCGGTTGGGGGCAAGCGTCGTTCATTGATGGCAAGGCCGGGAACGATTCGATTGCGGGCAGCGGTTTATCCGAGGAAATCTGGGGAGCTGAGGGAGATGACTCCCTCGGTGGCGGCCTCGGGGACGACACGCTAGTAGGCGGGTTGGGGCGGAACACTCTCCAGGGTGGAGAAGGTAATGACCAACTGGTGGTCTCTGCATCGGCTGCAACGGGCATTGTCGATGGAGGCCCCGGTACCGATACCCTCCGTATCACCGATGGCGAAGTGAGCACACTGGCGGGTATCCAAATTACCGGCGTAGAGGTGTTTGATGGTGCCGGGAGCACCGTCACGCTCAGACCTCAGGATCTGGTTACACGGGGTTTTGTGACCGGGCAAAACGTCATATTTAGGCTCGATCCCAACTCCACAGGCGGGGCGCTGGATGCATCCAGTCTGGCGGGTTCCGTTGCGCTACGAGGAACCAATCAGTCGGACCTGCTGGTCGGGAATGAGCAGCCCAATCGGATTTATCTCGGGGCGATCGAGTACCTGGGGCAGGGTGGCGGAAAGGACACAGTGGCGGCGGGGGCCGGCGACGACCAGATCATCCTCGACACGAGCCGAACTCAAAGCCGTCCTTGGGCAGCGCAATTTTTTACAGGAGCCGATCAATCAACCCGTACCTATCGGGTTGAAGGCCAGATCAATGCGGGCTCGGGAAGTGATCGGCTCACCTTGGATTTTTCGAACCCCTGGTGGACCCACGCCTGGGGTGGCGATGCGGTTTATTACTCGGCTTCGACTACGCCAGTTTGGAACCTCGATCTCAGTCGCTGGGCGTGGGAACAACTGGAACGACTTGAGATTGTCGGCGTCAACCCCTCTGCTTCTTGGTGGACACCCGCTGAGGTGCGTTTGAGTTCCGCGCAACTGCAGCAGTTGGACGCGGCAGTCGGTTTGCCTCGGGTCGCTGTTGTGGGCGGTGGCACGATTGCCCTCGAAAAACTCGCAGCGCTCGGAATCGTGAGCTGGCGTATTGCCGATGATGCGACCTACACGGTCACCGGATCGGACAGTGCTGACTCCGCGAGTGTCGGTGAAGGCAAGGCTGTGTTCGCGCTTGGGGAGGGGGATGATTCGCTCACCGTGACCGGCAAGACCCTCGTTGCTGACACCCTCGACGGAGGTACCGGTAACGACACTCTTTGGATCCAGGGAGGTGACGTAGACCTGTCCAGCGCAACGATCAGCGGATTCGAAAGCATCAAGGTCGCCGCGGGTTCGTTGGCCATGACAACGGATCAATGGGAGGCGCTCGGCGATCGGGTCTCGAGCAGCGAAAACGAGGCGCTGATTCGCCTGGTATCGATGACTGGCGCCGGGTCGCAGACCCTTGATGAAGCTGATTCGGTTTCCGGCATTTCAGGTAGCGGTGGCGACGATCAGATTGGTGGCAACAGCAAGGACAACATTCTGGTTGGCGCTGCGGGTAATGACGCGATCAGCGGAGGGGCGGGCAAGGACCGTGTGACGGGAGGGGTTGGGAGCGACACGCTGAGCGGTGATGCGGGCCACGACACGTTGAGCGGTGAAGCGGGAGATGACCGCCTGGTGGGCGGAGCCGGCAACGATCAGATCGAAGGCGGAGCGGGCACTGACACGGCGGTGTATGCGGGGCCGCAGTCGGGTTACCGGGTGATGGCGCGAGCCGAGGGTGGCCTGTTGGTTATCGACACCGATACGGTCAACGGTGACGAGGGCGAGGACGTCCTGACGGGCATCGAGCGGCTGTCGTTTGCCGACGGGATGCTGTCGGTGGCAGTGGGTGAGCGGTCGGACAGCCTGGTCAACACGACAACCTCAGACAGCCAGCACAACGTATCGATGGCCAAGCTGTCGGGCGGTGGCTATGTGTCGGTATGGCAGTCGCCGGATGGCGACGGATATGGGATCTACGGCCAGCGCTTTGATGCGGCGGGGCAGAAGGTCGGGACCGAGATCCGGCTGAACACGACGACGGGTAATACG
>JBIKVK010000171.1:0-7201 GCA_044356835.1 Burkholderiaceae bacterium | reverse complement strand
CATCACGATCCGTGACCGGGTGATGTTCAGCCGGCCGATCTTCGAGCGCACACGATCGCTCCGCTACCTCTCGGTCTGCGGCCCCAGGCTGCAGCCGCACGTCGATCTCGAAGCGGCAACGCGCGCGGGCGTGCTGGTCAGCTGCACCCGGAGCGCGCAGGGGCCGGCCGCGCCTCATCATGCAACGGCCGAACTGACCTGGGCACTGATCCTGGGCCTGTCCAAGTCGCTGGAACACCATCAGTCGGTAATGCGCTCCGGCGGCTGGCAGACCCAACTGGGCGGTGACCTCGCGGGCGGCACGCTCGGCATCGTCGGCAGCACTGGCAAGGTCGGTCAGGCCGTCACCACCATTGGCCGCGCGCTGGGCATGCGGTTGCTTGCGTGGAGCCCTCGACTCAGCGAAGCCCGTGCGCGCGAGCAGGGCGTGGAAGCCGTGTCGCTCGACGAATTGCTCTCCCGCGCGGACGTCGTGACCCTGCATGCCAACGCGACCGAGCAGAGCGTGGGCCTGATCGGCCGCGACCAGCTCGCGCTGATGAAGCCGGGCGCGCTGCTCGTCAATACGGCACGCGCCGCGCTGGTCGACGAACAGGCGCTGCGCGACGCGCTCGACAGCGGGCGTCTCGGCGGGGCCGGACTGGACGTCTACTGGAGCGAACCGCTGCCCGCCGATCACTGGGTGCGCCGCCACCCGCGCGTGCTGATGCAGCCGCATCTGGGCGGCTTTTCCCGCAAGGGCTACGAGTGGATTGTCGCCCCGGGCGTACAGGCGGCCTTGTCCTGGCTCGCCGGTCTGCCGATCCCCTTCGAAAATCCCGAAGCGCGCTCATTCACAAAGGACCGGACATGAGGATTCGCAGACTGGCTCAGGCCATGATCACCGCAGCCGCATTCGCCTGCTCGGCGGCGTATGCGCAATTTCCCTCCCGGACCGTCAAGATCGTCCTGCCCTACGCGGCTGGCGGAGGCGGCGACCAGCTGACCCGCGCGCTCGCCCAGTCTTTGAGCGAGACCTGGGGGCAGTCGGTGGTCGTCGAGAACCGTCCGGGCGCCGGTGCGACCATCGGTACCGATCTGGTGGTCAAGTCCACGGCGGACGGCTACACGTTGCTGGTCACGGCAAACACCATCGCGGTCAGCCCGGCCGCCTATCCGAAGCTACCCTACGACGTGCTGCGCGACCTCGCACCCATCACGCTGCTCGCCGACACGCCCTATGTGCTGACGGTTCACCCATCGGTGCCCGCGACCCGGGTCGAAGAGTTCCTGCGCCACGCCCGGACCAACCCCGGCCGACTGAACTACGCCTCGCCGGGCAACGGCACGCTTTCCCACCTGACCTTCGAGCTGTTCCGCACGACCACCGGCATCTCCGCGACGACCGTGACCTACAAGGGCAGCAATCCGGCGATGCTTGACACCATCGGCGGTCAGGTCGACTTCATATTCGACACGCCGGCCGCGATTGGCGCTCATGTCAAGGCGCAGAAACTGCGTGCGCTCGCCGTAACCACCAAGCGGCCGGCGGCTGCGCTGCCGGGCGTACCGACACTCTCCGAATCCGGCCTGCCGGGTTTCGACGTCTCGGTCTGGTTCGGTCTGATGGCGCCAGCGGGCACGGCGCCGGAGATCATCCGGAAGATCAACGAGGACACTGTCAAGGTGCTCGGGTCGCGCCGACTGGCCGAGCGGCTCGACGCGATCGGCATGCAGGTTCTGACCTCGAGCGCAGCCGAATTCGGCGAGGTGCTGCGCCGGGACGTCGACACCTGGGGCAACGTGATTCGACAGGCACGGATCCGTTTCGATTGAGTGCCCGGAACCGCGTCATGAGCATGAAAATTCACGTCCCGTCATCGGCAATCGGCGCGTCGGTCAGCGGCCTGCAACTGCAGGAGATCGACGAGGACCAGTTCGGGCGGTTGCGCGACCTGCTGCACGATCGTGGCGTCGTCGCGGTCCATGGCCAGCAGCTCTCCGAAAAGCAGCAGATCGCCTTCGCCCGCCGATTCGGCGAACTGAAGCAGATCTTCATCCGGGAGGCGCTGTCGCCCCGGCATCCGGAGCTCTTCTATGTCTCGAACGTCGTCGAAGACGGCAAGCCGCTTGGGAGCGCGGACGCCGGCAAGTTCTGGCATACCGACGGGGCCTACCTGCCCAATCCGCACAGCGTGTCGATGCTCTACGCGATCGAGGTCCCGCGGGCGGCCGACGGCACAGCGCTCGGCGACACGCTGTTCACCAGCATGGGAGCTGCGTGCGATGCGCTGCCGGCGGATCTGCGCGACCGGCTCGCGGGCCTGCGAGGCGTACAGAGCCTCTTTCACCGTTACACGATCAAGGATGGCAAGACCGAGGAGGCCGAGCGCACCGGAAAGTTTGCCACCGTCTCGCACCCGCTGATCATCCGGCACCCGGTCACCGGCAGGCCCTGCCTCTACCTGAGCGAGGGCTACACGATCCAGATCGAGGGCCTGCCCGCCGACGAGAGCGACCGGCTTCTCGAACGATTGTTCCGGCACGTTGTCGATCCGGCCTTCGGCTACCGGCATCGCTGGCAGGTCGGTGATCTGCTGATCTGGGACAACCGGTCGACCCTCCACCGGGCCACCTTCGATTATCAGCCTCACCAGCGACGCGTGATGCGCCGCGCGACGGTCGCGGGCGCGCCGCTCGGCTAACCGAGGCGCTCGACCTTGGAACCGGCTGCCGATCGGGCTCCGGATTCTGGCCGGACCCAGAGCGTCATCGTTTCGGGATCGGTCGCACACAACCTCTGCCGAAGGGCAGCAGCAGCCCTCAGAAGGTCTCGGAGCCCCCTACCGTGGTCCGATGCATCAGCCTACGTCTGGGTAGTGCATAGTCTCCCACCGCCAGATGCTGGCTCGCGCAGTTGTCCCAGATGAGGAGGTCGCCGACCTGCCAGCGGTGGGTGTAGACGAACGCCTCGCGAACGCACCAGTCGGAGAGCTCGTCGATCAGCCTCTCGCTTTCCTCGGCCGGCAGATCGACGATGCGCGAGGTGGCGGCGCGGCTCACGTAGAGGCAGCGTTCGCCGGTTACCGGATGGGTCCTGACCACCGGATGAACCACCTCCCGCTTCTGCGCTTCGGTGAGCGGAGGCCTTTTGATCGCCGCCTTTTCGGCGTGCATTCGCCGGTAGACGTTGGCGAGCGAGTTGGCCGCCTTCAGGTGTGCGATACGGTCGCGGGTCGCGGCCGGAAGCTCGGCCCAGGCATGAGCGGTATTGCAGAAGCGGGTGGCCCCCAGGGGATTTCCATCGTCATCGTGCGGCACCTCGAGCGCGAGCAACATCGAGTACATGTTTGGGCGCGGCAGGAAGTGGCCGTCGGTGTGCCAGACCCGGCCGGCATCGACGAGTCCGATCGGTTGCCCCGAATGGTCCAGCACGTTTGAGACGCGGACCAGTTCCTCGTATCCCGGCACCAGAAACTGGGGCAGCACATGGCGCTCGTTGGTGCCGAAGCGCGCGCTGAACGCGATCTGCTGCTCGGGTGTGATCGATTGGCCCCGCAGCACGACGACCTTGTGCCGGTGCAATGCGTCCCGGATCACGTCGAACTCGGCGGGCGCGACGCCGGCCGCAATTTCGATGCCGACGATCTCGGCGCCGGCCGGCCTGCCACTTGGCACGATCCGGATCGAACCCATTGCGCAGCCTCCGTGCGAAATCGATCAGTCGACCCGGACGTTGCCGTCGCGGATCACCGTCGCCCAAAGCGCCGCGTTGCGCCGAAGGTATTCGTCGAAATGCGAGGCGCTGCCGGGCGCAGGCTCGAGATCCATGGTCAGGAGACGCTTGCGCATCTCCGGCAGCGCAAGCACCTTGCCGATACCCGCATTCACCCGCTGGGTGACGGCAGGCGGCATCCGCGCCGGACCCAGCACACCGTACCAGGACATCACCTCGAACTCGGGCAGCACCTCGGAGATCGTCGGGACATTGGGGGCGGTTGCCATCCGTTTGCGCGCGGACACCCCGAGCACCTTCAGGCGACCGCGTTCTGCCTGGGCCATCGAACTGCTGAACGCGCCGAACATGAAGGCCACCCGGCCCGCGATCAGATCGATCTCGGCAGGCGCGTTGCCATTGTAGGGGATGTGGGTCGCCTCGAACTTGCCCATGGTCTTGAACATCTCGGCGGCAAGATGGTTGGAGCCGCCGGTGCTGGGCGAGGCGAAGTTGAGCTTGCCCTTCTGGGCGCGCGCATAGTCGATCAATTCCCGGACCGAATTGACCGGAACATCGTTGCCCACGACCAGCGCCTGCGGGCCCTCGGCCATGTTGGAGATCGCAGTAAAGTCTTTAAGGATAGAGTAGGGCAGCTTCTTCAGCAGGCTTTCCTGGATTGTGAGCGGGGTCGAGCCGAACAGCAGCACGTGGCCATCGGGCTGGGACTTGGCGACATGGTCCGAACCGATCACGCCGCCCGCCCCAGGCCGGTTCTCGACCACAACCGGTTGCCCGAGGTCATCGCCGAGTGGCTGGGCAAGCGCGCGCGCGAGTGTGTCGACCGGACCGCCCGGCGGATAGGCGACAACCAGCCGGACCGGTCGCGACGGGTAGGACTCCTGAGCGCGACTGATCGGCGCGACTGCGGCGAGCGCAGCGGCCGGAAGTGATCGAATCAGTTGGCGGCGGACGGGGATCAGGCGCATGGCGGACTCCGGGCGATTGTTTTTGACGGACCGATCGATTGTCGGATTCAGACCGGCACCGGGCCTGCGATGCCGGCACGGTGCAGGCGACGCGGAATATCGCCATAGTCGAAGACCGCGAGATGCTGCACGGCGGCGTTGTCCCAGACGATCAGATCGCCCTTGCGCCAGCTGTGCCGGTAGTGGAAGCGCTCCTGCTGGATGTGGCCGGTCAGGAAATGGAGCAATTCCTCGGCCTCCTGCTCAGGCAGGCCGAGGATGTGGCTGGTGTGGCCATCGGTGACGAACAGGCATTTCCTGCCAGTGATCGGATGCCGCCGAACGACCGGGTGATCGACGTCGGGGACGGCCTTTTTCTGTTCGTCGGTGAGCGGCGCGCGCCGCAATTGCTTGCGCGCCTGCTTCTTCGCCAGATGGGCACTGAAGCTGTGGACCGCGCGCAGGTTGTCGACGCGTCGGCGGATGTCGTCGGGCAATTCGTCATAGGCGAGCCCCGCGCTGGTGAAGAGGGTGTCGCCGATCGGCCTGCCATCGCGGTGGGGGATCTCGATGCCATAGAGCACCGTGTACATATCCGGCGTCTTGAGATAGGACGCGTCGGTATGCCAAAGCATCCCGGCATCCGCGATGCCGATCGCCTCGCCGCTCTCGTTCTTGAGATTGGAGACGACCGTCAGTTCGGAGTGCCCGGGTACCCCATACCGGTTGTAGAACGACGTCCGCATCTCGCCCAGGCGGCTCGCAAAAGCCTTCTGGTGGCCAGGCTCGATCTGCTGACCGCGAAACACGATCACCGCGTGCTGATGCAAGGCGTCCATAATTGCCTGCATCTGCGCATCGCCGATCGACCGGGCGAGATCGACGCCGCGAATCTCGGCGCCGATCGGTGCGTCCATCGGCACCACCTCCGGGACGCCGAGAGGCGAAGCGACGACTGACGAATTCATGGGCATCTTGCGCTCCTGATCAAGGTTATACAAACTATAAGCCTCAATCGCTGATTTCATCAAGCCTCGCGCCATCGCCCCCGCCGCGGCGGCGCGCCGGGACCCGACCCCACATTGGGAGAGCTCGCCATGCCACTGCAGATCCGCCCCCTGTCCTACGCGCTAGGCGCCGAGATCACCGGGATCGACCTCAAACAGCGTCACTCGGACGCGACCATTGCCGAAATCCGCCAGGCCTGGGTCGACCACCTTCTGGTGCTCTTCCCGGGGCAAAACCTCGAGCCCCAGGAACAGATCGACTTCTGCTCGCGCTTCGGCACGCTCGATGACCACCGCAGCCGCCCGCACTGGAACCGGCCGGACTTCCCGGAGATCAATATCGTCGCGAACAAGCCGCTCGTCTACGGCGGCAAGACCCTGCAGACCCTGATCGCCGACAAGTGGCACACCGACATGTCCTTCTCGGTCCGCTCCGCTTCGGCGAGCTGGCTGCTTGCGCAGGTGCTGCCGCCGATTGGCGGCGACACGATGTTCGCCAACATGTACCTCGCCTACGAGGCGCTGTCGCCGAGCATGCAGGCGCTCGCCCAGACGCTTCAGGGGGTGCACGACGTGAGCCTCGCGCCCGACTTCCACCGCTACACCCCTGAGTTGCAGGCCGAGCGCCGCCGCAACCATCCGCCGGTGGTCCACCCGCTGGTGCGGGTCCACCCAGAATCGGGCCGCAAGGGAATCTTCGCGGGCGGCTTCTTACGCAACTTTATCGGCTACTCCGAAAAGGAGAGCCGCCCCCTCATCGATTTCTTCAACACCCACGCGACTGCCTACGAGTTCGTCTACCGCCACCGCTGGGCCCTGCACGATCTGCTGATGTGGGATAACCGCTGCACGATGCACTACGCGGTCCAGGACTACGATCGGAGCCACCTGCGACGATTGCAACGGTGTACGCTGGTCGCGCCGGTGTCGGGGACTTTCCTCGATCCTGAGCAGGACCCGGCTCGACAGGCCGCCTGAACGCGCCAGCGCAGCGAACGCGCTGGTCTTCGATCCCGCCGGTTACACGGTCTTCGACGAGCCCGTGCCGGGCGCGCTGCTGCGCTGGACGGCCCGCCGGTTCTTCGGGGCGCTCTGCTGGCGTTTCGAGGGCAAGACCCCGCACGAGATCTCGCAAGCAGTGGTCATCGCTGAACCGCAGTCCAGCAGCTGGGATCCGCCCTGAGCGCTACTCCCCGCCTTCGCGTTGGGTGCGCAGGTGCCGGTCGTGATGGCCCACGGAGGCCGCGCGACCCGCCAGAGCGGCGCCAGCCGGCTCCTCCATCCGAGCGGCGACATCGAGCGCGACATGGCAAGTGTTTGCTGGTGATGCGCGCCCTTTCGGGGCTACGGGCGCCGCGGTGATGAGGACTGAACCCGGCGAGCGGGGCGGCTGCCGGCGATCCGGACTTTGACCGGCTGCCTCAGCGTACCGGCGTGCCGTGCTCGCCCGCCTCGCGCATCGCCCAGTAGGTCTGGTCGAGCCGCCGCGTGACCGGGCCCGGTGCCGCAGGCAGCGGCCGGCCGGCGACCTC
>JBIKVK010000022.1:0-23998 GCA_044356835.1 Burkholderiaceae bacterium | reverse complement strand
CCATGGCAAGAATCTGGACCAGCTTCCAAACGGCAAGCTTCGAGCCCGCATAGTCGCTCATGCCCGGCGCAGCGCCGTGCCGCGTACCCGATCCCATGAAAATCAACTTTCCGCCGCCCCTCGCGCGGAGGTGCGGTATGGCAGCGTGCGCGGTGTTAAAGGCGCCAATCAGGTTGACCTGGATGGTCTGAGCCCATCTCTCGGGATCGACGGCTTCGATCTTCCGCCCCGCGCTCCCCGTTCCCGCGTTGGCCAGCACCAGGTCCACGCCACCAAAGACTCTCACGGCCTCGTCAAACAGGCCCTTCACCTGCTCGTAGCGTGTCACGTCAGCCTCGATCGCAAGCGCACGGCCGCCCCCGGCTTCGATCTTCTGGACCGTGTCTGCCAACTGCTGTCCCGAGCGAGCCGCGCAGATCACCGCAGCGCCGGCTCTGGCGTAGGCGCAAGCGATCGCCTGGCCAATGCCCCGACCGGCACCGGTGATGACTGCGACCTGGCCTGCGAGGGCTTGAGATTCGGTGGCTTGCATCGACTTCTCCTCGAGCGACCGGGATCGACATCAGGGACGAATTCACCGATCTGGATTCAGTCTGGTTGGCCCGCTCAATCAGCGAACGGGCATTTACCCTAACACACCGGATTGGCATCGTTGTCACGGGGACATGCCGAAGCCTTTGACTGTTCAGCGCGCGTAAAGGTAGTTGTCGCCTGAATCATGCAGCAAATGCGTCTTCGTCAACCCGGTCTGTCAAGCCCGTGGCGACGGGCTTTTCGCGTTCAGGATTGAGTGTGACAACGTCGAGGTGCGACCAGTTTCGAGTTCATGGACAGATGGCTGAGCGCGACCCGGCATGTATAGACGAAAACATGTTGCATCCTTTTCCCGGGAACTTTAGTAGATTCGGAGATTGGGTTGATGCCGAGTGGTTTTAAGGTCGGCCTGAATGCCGGCCCCTCCCCCGCTGTCCGAACCCGCAATGGTGAGCCATTTAGGGTAGGCGAGACGGTCAGTCATGAGATTGGACATCTGCTGGAACAACGAAAGAAAGCAATCTAGCCATGAAGGTGGGAATTCTGGGTGCGGGCCTCATGGGCCGGTTATTGGCGCTTCGCCTGACCCGCCAAGGTCATGAAGTGATCGTGCACGAGGCCCAGGGGCCCAACGGAGAAGGTTCCGCGGCTCGGGTGGCTGCGGCCATGTTGGCCCCGTTGGCTGAGTCGGTGATCACCGAAGCCAGAGTGGTTCGAATGGGTGTCTATGGCCTGAGCCGTTGGCCCGAACTATTGTCCGACTTGACACAAAACGTTTATTTTCAACGGGCAGGCACCCTCGTCCTGTGGCACCGTCAAGACGCCGCGCAAGCCCATTTGTTTGAACAACGCCTGGCACAAACGCTCACCCAGGTGGGCCCTGAATTGCACACTGCAGGACTGGGCCAGCCCGAGCGGGTGAACCTCTCGCAATTACAAGCGCTGGAACCCGCGCTTGAGCAACGTTTTCAACAAGGCATGCACTTGCCCAATGAAGGTCAGCTGGACAACCGCGCCTTGCTCGAAGCCTTGCTCGCCACCTTGAAGACCACGTCCGTTCAGTTGAACTGGCATTCGCCCCAAACCGTCGAAAACCTGTCTGTGCAAACGCCCGGGCTCGATTGGGTGGTGGACACCCGAGGCTTGGGGGCCCGCAACCAATGGCAGGGCTTGCGGGGAGTGCGGGGTGAGGTGGTGCGTGTGCATGCCCCCGATGTGAGCTTGAGCCGACCCACCCGCCTGCTGCATCCGCGCTACCCCATTTACATCGCACCCAAACCCGATGGGGTCTTCGTGATCGGCGCCACTGAAATTGAATCGGAAGATGTATCACCCCCCAGTGTGCGGTCGAGCATGGAATTACTGAGTGCCGCTTATGCAGTTCACCCCGGTTTTGGCGAAGCCCGTATTCTGGAAATGAACGCCCAGGCTCGGCCCACCCTGCCTGACAACCTGCCTCGCATCGAATCGCCGCAACCCGGCGTGCTGCGCATCAACGGCTTATATCGTCACGGATTCCTGATCGCCCCGGCGGTGCTCGATGCCGCCCTGAGCTGGCTCCAAACGGGGGATCGTCTTTTGGCGCAACAATGGCAACTGTGCAAATGAACACCACTTTCATGACTGTCACCATTAACGGCCAAGCCCACCAACTGCCTGAAGGCGCTACATTGGCCCAAGCCATCGAGGCCCTGGGCATTCAACCTCCGTTTGCTGCGGCGGTCAATTTGCAGTTCGTGCCCAAAACCCAATACCTGAAAACCCTGTTGAAGCCCAACGACTCGATTGAATTGATTGCCCCCGTTACTGGGGGTTGATGCCATGGCCTCAGATACGCCCTTTCGCTTGTACGACACCGAATTCAGCAGCCGCTTGCTGCTGGGCACTTCGCGCTACCCCTCGCCCGAAGTTCTCGGTCGGGCTATTCACTTGGCCCAGCCGGGCATGCTTACCGCTTCACTCCGACGCCAAACCGCACAAGGCGACCACAGTTCGGGGTTTTGGCCGCTCATCAAAGGCCTGGGCGTTCCCATGTTGCCCAACACCGCTGGCTGCCACAGCCACCAAGAGGTGATCACGACCGCTGAGATGGCGCGAGAGGTGTTTGAAACCGACTGGATCAAACTGGAACTCATTGGTGACGACTACACCTTGCAGCCCGATACCCTGGGCTTGCCCGCTGCCGCCGAGGACCTGATTCAGCGAGGCTTCAAGGTGCTGCCCTACTGCACCGAAGACCTCATTCTTTGCCAGCGTCTGGTCGATGTGGGTTGTCAGGCCGTGATGCCGTGGGCCGCGCCCATTGGCACCGGCAAAGGGCCTGTGAACCCCGACGGCTTACGCTTGTTGCGAGAGCGTTTGAATGTCCCCATGATCATTGACGCCGGCTTGGGTCGACCCTCTCATGCCTGCACCGTCATGGAATGGGGCTTTGACGGCGTACTGCTCAACACCGCCGTGGCGCTGGCTCATGACCCTGTGGCCATGGCCAAAGCGTTTGCCGATGCGGTCAACGCGGGGCGTCAGGCCTTCCTCGGTGGGGTGATGCAGGCTCAGGATCAAGCACAACCCAGCACCCCAGTGCTGGGCACGCCGTTCTGGCACCAAAGCTGAGAACCGTTCATGAGATTGAATGCAGCCTTGCGCGCCAACACCCAGGGATGCTGGGATCAGCTGCCCCAATTCGCCCAGTCCGTGGCGTTGGCCCATAGCGACTTAGCCGTGCCGCACCCTCAGGCTGGCCATCACCTTCAAAGCGGACTCAGCCTTGCACCCACGGCCACACCCTTGGTCCACGAGGTCTACCTGGGCGCCCTGGCCTTGGGTTTTGAAAGGGAAGATGCAACGCTGCTGGGGCTGGCATGGCAGCGTCAATCCCAGCGGCTGGGCCGAATCGACAAGCCTTCGCCCCAGACCTGGCCAGACGAGTGGGCCGACTTTTCCCCTGAACCCTGGCAACGGGAAGCCTTTGCCCCCTGCCCCAATCGGCTGGGTTTGTACGTGGTTGCTCCCAGCGCCGAATGGATCGCCCGGCTGGTGGACATGGGCGTGCCCACGGTTCAGCTTCGGTTCAAGTCTGACGACCCCAAAGCCGTTGAACGTGAAGTGAAAGCCGCCATCCATGCCGCACGGGGCAGCGCCAGCCACCTTTACATCAATGACTTTTGGCCTCTGGCCATCGAGCATGGCGCCTATGGCGTTCATTTGGGCCAAGAAGATGTGGACGGCGCCGACTTCGAGGCCATTCGTCGCGCTGGCCTGCGCCTGGGCTTGAGCACCCATGGCTACAGTGAAATGTTGAGAGCAGCCCACTGGCGGCCCAGTTACCTGGCGCTGGGCGCTGTTTACGCCACCAACCTCAAAGTGATGCCCACCCAGCCTCAGGGGCCCGCTCGACTCCAGAGGTATGCAGCGCTCATGGCACCGCAGTTCCCTCTGGTGGCCATTGGTGGCATCGACCGCGATCGACTGAGCACCGTGTTGACCACTCAGGTGGGGTCAGTGGCTGCCGTTCGGGCTATTCTGAATGCAGATGATCCGGCCCAGGAGGCCCGAGCCTGGATGCAACGTTGCCCCGCCAGCCACTGAACGCCCGCCATGACCACCGCGCTGGATCCATCGCAAACGAATGAATCTGACCTGCACTGGATTCTGGGCATCAAACATGCCCTTACGGCGCAAGCCGAGGCAGCAAAAATCTGGCCCGGGGCCAGCCTCATGATGGGTGGCTTCATGGGCGTGGGCTCTCCCCACCGACTCATCGATGCCATCGTGCCACTGGGGGCGATCAGTTGACCATCATTGCCAACGACACAGCCCGCCCAGGCGACGCTTCAACGGCGCGCGATCCTTGGAGAATCGAGCCCCATTAACCATTTGAACGATGTCACGAAGTCTGCGTATCAGCCTGACGCCAAATCATGGGTTCGCAACGCCACGGCTACTTCCTGACGTGGCCGATCGCCTTCAGAAAACGCTCGCCCCGCTGCGTTTCCTCGGACAGGAACTGATCGAAGGCTGAACCCGCCAGAAAAGCCGGTTCCGCCCCCACCCCAGTGATGCGGGCACGGACTTCGGGATCGGCCACAGCTTGATGGACGGCTTGCGCCAGTCGATCAAGAACCGGCCGCGGGGTCCCCGTGGGCGCATGAAAGCCGAACCAGCTGACCGACACCGCTTGAGGGTAGCCCGCTTCGGCCACGGTCGGGATATCGGGCGCAATCGGCGAACGCTGCTCGGCCGTATTGGCAAGCGCCACCAATTGACCCTGCTGAACCTGTTTGATCACGACATTGAGCGGGGACACCGAAAGGGCCAAACGACCGGCGATCAAATCGGTCATAAAGCTCGTGCCCCCTTTATAGCCGACATCCAGAAAATCCAGCCCTGCAGCCTGCTTGAAATTTTCGCGTGCGACCGCCTGCGACGATCCCAGCCCCGTCACAGGTGTAGTTAGGCCCGGATTCTTCTTGGCATGGGCGACAAACTCGGCCATGTTGCGTACACCCAGCGCCGTTGAGACCACGATCAGGTTGGGCGACTGCGAGATCCGGGCGATCGGTACCAGTTGTTCAGGGCTCCAGCCAATGCCCGTGGCAATCAGCGGATTGAGGACGGTGGCAGTCGAGCTCGCCAGAAGGGTGTACCCGTCAGCTGCCGACTGGGCGACGGCCGCGGGACCGATATTGGCGTTGCCGCCCGGTCGATTCAGCACGACGATCTGCTGAGCCATTGAGCGCGACATGTGCTCGACGGCAATACGTGCAGCGACATCCACCGCACCACCGACCGCGTATGGCACCACCACCTGGATTGGTTTGCGCGGATAGTCGGTGGCCCCCTGAGCCACGGCAGAGGCGGGGACGCATATCGCCGAAACGATCGCGATGATTGCACGAATCATGGATAGACTCCCATTTTTGTTGTGATCACATCATTCTCATCAGGCTGCTCACGCGGGCACAAGCGGCGCGACGAAGGGGACACCGGGCACGCAAATACCATTCGGTCGCCCGCGAGGGGTTAGACCGAGACGCTCATGCATTGCAGGAGGCAGCATGGGACCGTCGTCGCAAGCGAGCCAGAGGCGAAGCAGATGCCTGCGACGATGAGTCTCCGGCCAGTCCTCGTAAGCGGTGCGGGAATGGAGAATGTGATGGTTGGAAAGCCACTGAACGTCACCGGGCTCGAGCACCATGTCCAGATGAATCGAGGGGTCGGCTGCAAGCGCATCGACATGATCGAGCGCCTCGAGTTGGTCGGGGCGGATCCGTGGCACTTCGGGCATGGCTTGCGCCTTCATGATGGCGCTGCGGACGTAGCTTGCGATCATGCGCCCGGCCCAGGGCGCAAAAATCGGGTTGCTGCCCCAACGCTCTTTCATTTCCGGAATTTCTCCCCAACGCGTTCGGTAAAACGCCCCGAGCAGCGTCCGGGCATGGTCGGGCCGGCGCCGGACCAGCTCGTTCCAGATGGTCGTCGAGCTGACAATGGAAGACACCCCACCGGACTTTGCAGTCCGCAGGCAGAGCAAGCCGACAATGTCCGACGAATCCGTGTGATAGCCCAAACGCGCCGCTGTCTGGTAGCCACGCACCTCGGGATCAGCATAGTTGAGTCCGAGATTGGTCACATGGCCCAGCACATGACCTTTACCGTTTTGCGAGACAGGCTCACCCAGATGCAGACCGAGCGCCCAGTATGCAATCGCCGACTGGCGAACCGAATAACGCTCGACTGGAACACCCTTGAAAACGAAAAACCCCCTGCCGTGAAGAACCTCTTGCCGGACTTGATTGAGCCGGCTTGCCAGCCCGGGCAAGGCCAGGTCGTTGCGCGTCAGCTCCAGAAGATCCCGGCCACCCTGATCTGCGCGATGAACACATTCATCCAGCTCATCGCGCTCAGCCTGGTCCAGGCGATGGGTCCACCCGCCCTGCTCCACCATCTGTGGTCCATACCAGACCTGCGGATTGTCAAAGATAGGCAGGTCGTCGAAGACCTGGGGTTCGGCTGGCCGGACGCTATTCATCGATGCTCTCCCCTGATTCGCGCGCATTGGTCTTGTCACCCGAACCATATCCCCAAGCCCCGGGATGAGGCAACTGTATAGAGGCAGCCCAGTCTCCAATCGTCATCCGAGCCCCCTGCCGTACGATGTCTGCGTCCAGATGATCAAGCACTATCGGGACGTCAACAATTCTGACGCGGGAGCCATTTCAAACGGCGCGGGTCACAGGTTCGAACCCTGTGCCGCCCAGCAAAACTACCAATTAAATTTAAACTGTTGCGAAGCCCGCTGGCTCGGCGAGTAGTACACCTCGAGGTGTACTGCAGCGCGGGCGGTTTTTGCTCTGGATACTGCGCTCACCAAAGCCAGATTGGCTCCGCCATGCGCCGGCTAGTCGATCCGGATGTAAAGTTAACGCTCATTCGCGCGTTGTCCCTCCAGCCACCCGATCATAGTGCCATGCGCTTGACCCACACCGAACACCGCGTTCTTAAGCAGACGGCTGAGGAATGTTTCGGCCTCGGCGTTGGTGTACGACTGTTCGGCTCACGTGTCGACGATGCTGCGCGTGGTGGCGATATCGACCTGCTCATCGAGGTCGCCACGACGAATCCGGCGGAGATCGTGCGCGCCCAAACCCTGTTCATGGCCCGCTTGCTGACTCGCCTGGGCGACCGAAAAGTCGATGTTCTGGTCGATTACCCGGGCCGTCAGACCCATCCGCCCATCTTCGAAGTGGCACGGCGAGAAGGAATTCCGCTGTGACTGCGCTGCCGGCGCAGCGATTGGTCGATGCGTGGCAGCAGTGCCAACGGCATCAGCATCATATGAATCACGCCTTGTCGGCGATCCAGCAACACCCTCCGATGACGGCAAGTTCCGTCGCGGCCCTGGATGACGAAGTAGTTCAAGATTGGGATCAATTCATACTGCGTTTCACGACACTGCAGGACGCAATCGGAAGCACGCTGTTCACGGCGCTACTCGAGTATCTGCTTGAGCCTGCTGCAGACCAACCCATGATCGACAAGCTGAATCGGCTCGAAAAGCTGGGTTACATCGAAGGGGCGGAAACCTGGCAAGTGCTGCGCAGTATTCGTAACCGATTCACCCACGACTACCCGGACGATGACGCGCTTCGAGCCGCTGCATTGAATGAGGCCGTGGGTGCCGCCAACGTCCTCGGGTCAATGCTCGCTCTGATCAAACCTCTGGTCGATCGCGCGCGCATCGATGCTGGCGCGACGGGCTGATGGAGGGTAACCCACGAACCAGCGAGGGCGAAAAGTACTCAAAAATGCGGCAGGAGTGACGATCTCGGGAAACTTTCCTCAAGTCCACCAACCCCGCCAGCGGCGACAAGGCCATCGATTCTTTTCATCCGAAGATGCTTCAAAAACTCGCTTTATTTGTTTGTTCGGTTAATAGATCTTCGATTACCGACAGGGCGTAATGTTTTCGGAAGTCTCCGGTATAGCGCTTGATGCCGAAGTGATCGCAGGTGTATCTGATGTCCAAATAAATCTTGAATCCAGAATCCTTTAGTTTCTTGCCGATCTGGATATCCTCGGAGATTAACCCTCCGTTAACAATCTCCAAATCACAGATCATTCTGCGTACTTTACCGCTGTCGTTATAGAGCGGTGATTTCTTGTAAAGCGACTCGACAGCTTTGCGGCTGAGTCGCATGAACCCTGTGGCGAGAAAATCTACTTCGAGAAGTTTCAGGTTTTTGTCCCAAACGTGTTTTTGGGGGTCCTCGGGACGGTGCGTGTAACGTTCTTCTTCAGTTTTCATTCGAGCCGTAATCCCGACGACATCAACAGGGTGGTCGAGAATGTCGAAAAACGCCTGCGGGTCGAAACTCTGGTCGACGTCTAGAAGCACAAACTCATCCGCCCCCGCATCATACGCATCGCAAATCAAATTGTTGCGCGCTTTTTGCAGCAGCGCCTCGCCCATCCAATAATTCAGCGACAAATTCAGATCTCTGCGCTCAAGTGCGGCTCGCTGGAAAATCGTGACGAGAGCAATCGCGTGGTCGCAGACGATTTTTCCGTCGTACGACGGGCTGATTATCGCCACTCTCCTCTGCTTCATTTTCTTTCCTCAAAAATGCACACTTATTCCACACCTGGCAGCCGATCTCGAAATCGATGCGACGATTGGCCGTGTCGAGCTTGCCGTCCTCGACGACCGCCATGGAAAAGCTCCCGACCCACTTTTCCGCAAAACCGGGAAGACCCGATGCGGGCGCCAGATACCCGACCACGCGGCCTGTTGGCCTTGCCGCTGATGCTTGAATGACGCAACGTGGCGCTCCATGCTGGTCGCAGGACTGGCGGCCGACAGCAACTCCGCACCTTGCGGCTCACTCAATGGATTCAGAATCGCCACAGGCAGCCAGACAAAGCGGACGGTCTGACGCAAGGGCATCGCAGCACGCCAGAAGTCCACACATTCGGGGCACTGCGGGTCGAATGCGATGAAGACGCTCAAGGCATGGTGTGGACGATCGCTCATTTCAAAGCCTCGCGCCTCGGATGCAAATTTGTCAAGCAGACCCACCAGATTGACGCAAATCCTTGGGGTGGTGCCGGCTTGGGCAGCCTCGACAGACGGGGCCCACCCCCAAGGGCTTGGCCCAGCCGTCAGCCAACCAAGAGACGAGAACAATGAACGACGCTTCCGGGACATGTCTGCCGAAGGCTGCGTCATCTCAGCCTGCATGAGCGGCTTGCCCATCATCTTTTCTCCGAGAAACGGCCCTTGCGAGTTGACCGGCACAAGATCAACGAGACTCAAAATTGTAATTGCCGCCGCAATCAGCATCTAGAGTTTCATTCCGGTCGCGAGAAACTGCCGCGTGTGGTTTGGTTTGAATGGTCCGTCACCCAGCCATCGGAGCGGGGGCGCCCGCCCCAACATTCCTCCTATTGACAGGGTTTTGGCCCCCACCTAGTCTTTCGTCGCTCAACCTCCAACGAAGACATGAACCAACCCGCCCAATCTGCAGAGCAACGCCTGGTTGCGATATTGGCCCACCACCTGGGCGCCACTCCTTCCGCCACCGAGCGGTCCGATGATCACCTCGTTGCTGAAACGGGCGACTTCAGCCTGTCGGTCATGCCCGCAGCGAGGCGGCCGGGCTGGGTATTGTGGGAGTTTGAACTCCTCTATTTGGACCTGGCCGATCCAAGTTCCCGGCTGGAGGCCCTCAAGATGCTGCACCGGCTCAACCACACCGCACGCGGCAAGCACCCGTGGGTGGCCTCCATCGATGAGGATTCGTCCTTGGTGTTGACCGCCTGCGTTCCGACGGTCAGTGTACTGGGCTCCGACCCGATAGGTTTCTTGAGCCTGGGGCTGGCCAAGGCGCAACAGGTCGTGGATTTATGGCGAGCAGCCGACTTACAACCAGCGGCCACGGCCGCATCGGGATCGACCACCATCCCGGCGGCGGGCTACTTGAGGGTTTAAGGATGACAAGTTTTGCATCGTGGCTGATGGATGTTCTGGCCTCACGCGGAATCGACGCCGCACAAGAGCCATCCCTTTCCTCGGCGTCGGGTTTTTCTTTCGAATCCGAAGCCGGCGTGGCGATTGTGAGTGCCTGTCATGAAGACAGTCAGGTCCGGGTCGATCTGCCTGTCGCGCAACTCAACCCGGCCGCACCCGATTGGGGGGCCACTTTGCTCGCTGTGCACGAGTTCAACGGGCGGGCACGGTGGCTGCACAACTGGATCCTCACGCTCGATGAAGACGACGTCCTGATCCTCAGCCAAGTGTGCCCCCTGGACAGCCTGCGCCCGCAGGCTCTGGATACCCTCATTGACGCAGGCTTCGGCCTGGCTGCAACCATCGAAGGCGCGCTCGGTCCGCGCCTCACAGTTGAAACAGGGGCGACGGCATGACAGGCTTTTCGACGGGTATCAAGGGGCGCCCTTCCGGAGTCCCCTCATCCACCACCCCCCCCGCCACCGGAGTCGATCAGTTCGGGAAGATCGAGAATCGCGGACAGGCAAGAACTATCTTGCAAGGCATGAGCACCCATTTAGGTAACCGAGATGGCACGCTTCGCATCCTTCACACGACCAAAGACAAGAATATGACCTTCGAGTCTGCGGGCGGGTTCAAGCAGATGTTTATCAACAAGGACCGTTTGGGAAAGGCCGGTGAGGCGGTAGAGCATTTGATGACGCAAGCCGGTTACCCAAAAGAAGTCATCGAGCAATTTCAGCTATACAGAAACACGCAGGGCAGGCGTGGGCTGGAAACGCGTAAAGTGATGGAATTCGTTAACGCGGGCTTGGTCGCCCAAGGGAAGAATCTTGAGGATGCCCTGGAAAAATTCGGCTGCAAGGTGCCATCGTCTCCTCCTTCAAACCTATTTGGCTGGGAATTGAGTGACAACTTCAACATGCAGCACAGGGGACGAGACGCGACCTATTTGACATACCCTAAGAATCTCTCCACTGAACTTAAATTGAATAGCAATGAGAGCCCGCCTCAAGCCCCGATAGTAGATTCGCAATCGTCAGATTCCAATATCGCGGGCGACGGTCTTGGACAAGAAACAAATAAACTGGCTCATGAGGGAGACCTGATCCCAAATCGGGTGAAGGATATGATCCCCCACGTCATCAAACCCACTGCCTTTGTTGTCTCGGAGCCCGATCCGCAAAGTAAATACGGTGGCATTCTCAACGTAGTTCCTGCCGGCCCTTGCTTGAAAAACTGGGCCTCGGAAAAACTCGCTTCATCTTCAAGTATGGATATCGCAGGAATGGTGATGCCTCGTGCCCCAGGAAAGGCTCTGATGACAACGCTCAAACCCAAAGAACTGCAACCGGGTCAATTGGCCCGCCTGGCGCAAACTGGGCTGGAGACGATCCGCACAGCGGCCGAGCAAGGTTTTGACTTGGGCGATTTAAATCCTAACAAGATCGTGACCGATGGCAAGGAGTTCAAGTTTGTTGATTTCCGTGATTTGAATGGTTTCACCCGTCCGGAAAGGCATTATTCATTGCCCTCGCAAACCGAATCGAAGCAGGATGGATTTCAGCGAGATCTATATGCCTTTGGCAAGACGCTGGCCACTCTGGCTCTGCACTCGGAGGGCGCTACGGATTCGGCAAGATCAATTGAACAGATCCCGAATGGTCCCCTGTGGGTTCGGCAACGGGAGTATCTCAAAGATCCGGCAAATACCTTGGAAAAATCGCCCCTGATGGAGGCGATGAAGACATTCAGGGCCCGACTACCGGAGGGAGAAGCTCCTGCCGGCAGCGCGCTTGACTTTGGCCTGAAGTGCATGGAGGCGGCATTCACCCACGTTCCTACGGGGGCGACCCGCTTTGATCCCTCAAGCGCGAGCGCTAACCACCCTCTGGTGAAGCTGGCGCAGCACCCGGTGATCACGGGTCAGTTTATGCCCAATTAAGTCGGCGTGACCCTTGAGCTCTTTGAAAGGATCTGCCGTTCTTCCTTGAGCATCTGGGAGCGCCTCGAGCGGATTCGGGAATACTCGCTGTGTTCGCTCGAACGGGAGCAAGCTGCACTCATTCCATCCCGGCCTGACGGGCTGATCGAGGGGCGGGCTGAGCGACCAAGCCTCAACGCGGGCGCGCGGCGGTCAGTGCCTTGTGCGTGAACAAGTAATGGGTCGAGTCGAGCGGCTTATGACAGGCTAGACACTCTCCTTGGCTAAAACCCGCTCGCAGCTTGCCGTCGCTTCCGAAGACTGCATATTGCCAGTCGCCGTTGCGCAGCATGGCCGGGATCGGCTGGCCCCATCCCTGCCCCACGCCCATTGCAGTGTAGAAGAGCAAGCGATCCGCTTCGTAAAATCCATCTGATCCGCTGATCGGCGCCTTGCTCGAGTCAAGTCGGGCTGAATAAACCTCGACAAGCACCGTCGATCCATCCGCTGGCGTGCGGCCGGCAGCAAGATCCGCGAGCAACTGCGGGCTCGCAAAAAAGCGCCGCACCTGCCGAGTGGCCGGAAAATTCATGCTCATGTAAAGCGTATAGCGCTCTCGGTAATCGACCGGAAAAACGACTGAGCTCCCTGACAGTGCCTCCAACGGCATAGACCGGCCAGAGACGCCAGCCACTGGACCAGACATCGCTGCGTAGTGCGCTGCGAGCGGCTTCAACTCACCCTCCGGGATCTGCGCGGCGATCGCATTCATCACCCCGCTTTTGCGGGTTCCATCACGCAACGCACGCAACTGATTCTCGATATAGGCAGCCCGCTGGCCGGCCAGGTTGGGGATGGTCTCGCTGATGCTCAGCCCGTTTCGGCCGTGGCAGGCCGCGCAAACCGAATTGGCAAGTGCCTCGGTGCTCGCCCCAGGCGTTTGTGCCTGAATGTTGCCCGCTGCAATGAACGCCACATAGGCGAGAACGCCCATGCTCCGAGCTACAGCGAACGCGCGGACCCAAACGGCGCACTCAACCTGGACGGATTCAGCCATTGGGCTTTCCTTGATGGACATTCGTGAAACAGGGGCATGAAACAACGGGTGTTGTAGCAGCTTTTTGCTCGCCGATCGAGACGCTCAGGTATCGACTCGAACCGGGCAAGGAAAAGCATCTCTTCAAATTCAGACTCCGGGAATCAAAAAAATAACGATCTTCGACGTTTGGGCGAAGGTTTCACCTGCGCGGGGTCATCCCCCATGTATCGGCGCTCCCCACCCCGATTGACGAACACGCGTGATAGCATCATTCGATAAACGGCTCAAAGCAGCGAAGGGCCTGATAAAAGCAGTGGGAGGAGCGTTGATCGACGATATTTTGAATCCTCGTTCGGTGGCCGTGATCGGTGCCTCCAGTGAGCCGGGCAAGCGCGGACATCGCGCCCTGACGATCTTGATCGAGGACGGCTACCAGGGCCGCATATTTCCGGTCAATCCGAAGGAAACCGAAATCCTGGGCCTGCCTTGCAAAGCCTCCGTGCTGGACATCGATGAACCCATCGATGTCGCGCTGATATGCACGCCGGCCCGTCAACTGCCCGCCCTCATCGACGAATGCGGTCGCCGAGGCGTCAAAGGCGCGATCGTCGTGTCAGGGGGGTTCAGCGAAACCGGCGAAGATGGACTGGCGCTTGAGCGGCGCGCAGTGGAGATCGCGCGAGTTCATGGCGTGAGGATTGTCGGGCCGAACATGAATGGCATCTTCAGCCGTCGTCACCGGTGCAATTTGAGCCCTTGGCGGGAGGTGCCGCAGGGCAACATCGCTGTTCTTTCGAATTCGGCCAATATCGCGCACTGGCTATTGACCAAGGCCTGGGCTCGAGGGGGTGTTGGTTTTTCAACGATGCTCTCCGTGGGCAATCAGGCCGATGTTCAATTCCACGACCTCGTTGAAGGGCTGGATCGAGATCCCGGTACGGCTGCGATCATCATTTATGCCGAAGGTTTTCGTGATGGCCGCGCCTTTCTTGATGTGGCCGCCCGAGTGGCGCCGAATACTCCGATCATTCTTTACAAGGCGGGACGAAACGGTGAGGGAGCCCGTATGGCGCGCTCCCACAGCGGATCCCTGGCCGGCGACTACAGCGTCAGTCGAGGTGTGTTGCGCCAGGCTGGCGTCACCCTGGTCGATCGCGCCGAATACCTGATGCCGGTCGCCGAAGCGCTTGCTTCGCTCCCAGCGATGCGCTCGCGAAATGTGGCAGTCATTTCTGAAGGCGGTGGACCGATCACGATCGCGTCGGAAGCCCTGACCGACTTGGGACTCAAGCTTGCTCCGCTGTCACCGCGGACTCAGGCGCAGATTCATGAGGCGATCCCAGACTCCAACGTCATTTCCAACCCGGTGGACATCGCTGTCCTCACCAACCCCTCTGTGCGCAACTACGGTCTGTGTGCCCAGGCGATTCTCCAAGACTCGGGGATCGACGCCCTGTTGTTTGTCGGCTGGTTTGGTGCCTACGGCCGACGTGGCAGTCCGGCTGTAGCCGAGGAAGAACTTGAAGTCGCCCGAATGCTGTGCAGGATGATGCGAGAGACAGGAAAGCCCATCATCGTGCAATCGCACTACGCCCAGATCGGTACGCCTGCACTCGCGCTCCTTCGAGAAGGCGGCGTAGCGGTTCACCAGGATTTCGATCTTGCGGTGCAGTGCGTTGCGGCTGCGGCCGACCATGGTGAGGCGTCTCGCCGCTTGGCCCAGTCGCCAACCGAACCGGTCTTGCCGCGTGACCCCAGCGTGACCGCCATTTTGGAGAGTGCACGCGCCAAAGCTCGAACCTCCCTGATCGAGCCAGAGGCCATGCAGGTTCTCGCATCATCGGGCATTTCTCTTGGTCCATATCGATGGGTTTCGCAGGAGCGAGATCTACTCGACGCCATTCGTGATCTGGGCGATGTCCCGCTTGCGCTCAAAATCGTTTCTCCTGACATCCTTCACAAATCCGATGCCGATTGTGTCCGACTTGGAGTTCGCGGCGAGGCGCAGGCTCGAACCGCTTTTGCGCAGGTCCAGCGCAACGCTGCGGCGTTCTCGATGCAGGCAAAGATCGAAGGCGTGATGGTTACGCCGATGGCGCAACGCGGCGTCGAAGTCATTATTGGAACCAGCCGAGATCCGCAGTACGGTCCGATCCTTCTATTCGGACTCGGAGGGGTCTTCGTGGAAGCATTGCGTGATGTCGCGTTTCGCGCGCTACCTATTTCAGCCGATGACGCGCGCTCAATGATCGCAGAAATCCGCGGCCAGGCTATGCTGGCCGGTGTGCGCGGTCTGCCCCCGGCGGACCTGAACGCATTGGAGGGGTTGCTCCTGGCGATCTCGCGCCTCGCCACCCGTTACCCCGAGATCACGGAGATCGACCTCAATCCTGTCATCCTGCATGGGCAAGGGTTTTCAATCGTCGATGCGCGGATGATCTTGGCGGGCTGAACCCGAAGGTTTTTGGGGCTGGTACCGCGGCCAGCCTTGTTCGATACGGGCGACGACCCACGAGCGCCCGATCGTTGATATCAACTGGGAGGAGACCCCAATGAACAGTCGATGGAATCGTTTACTCGCCTGGATTGCAGGTGTAGTCACCCTTTCGGGGGCGAACCTCGCTCAGGCACAAGACTATCCGTCCAGGCCGATCCGCTTAATCGTTCCCTTTGCAGCAAGCGGCGGCTCTGACGTGGTCGCTCGAATGATTGGCGCAGAACTGACCAAGGCCTGGGGGCAGCCCATTGTGGTCGAGAACCGCGCCGGGGCAGGCGGAATGATTGGCGCGGAGCATGTACTGCGGTCTCCCGCAGACGGCTACACGATGCTTCTGGTTGAAGTGGGCGGCTTGACCATCCGCTCGCTGCTCTACAAGATTCCCTTCGACCTCTTGAAGGACTTCACCGGCGTTGCAGTGGTGGCATATGGTCCGAACGTATTAGTCACCCACCCGAATCTGCCTGCGCGTTCGGTAAGCGAACTGATCGAACTGGCAAAATCCCGGCCTGGGCAACTCAATTTCGCGCTCCCGGGCGTGGGCAGCGTAACCCATCTTGCCGGCGTTGAACTCGAGCAGACCGCGGGCGTCAAGTTCACCTATGTACCCTATAAGGGCGGCGGCCCCGCACTCGTCGACCTGGTGGGCGGCCAGGTGGACTTTTCGATCAATGGTCTGCTGGCCACCCTGCCCCACATCAAGAGTGGAAAACTGAGAGCCATCGCCGTCGCCACCAAGGAGCCTCACCCAGCTCTTCCAGGTGTGCCGACGATTTCTCAGACCGTTCCCGGTCATGAGAGTGGCTCGCGGCAGGCAGTGCTTGCGTCTTCATCCGTACCACGCGAGATCATTACGAAATGGAATGCTGAAATCCGACGAATCAATAGCGAGCCAGCCATGCAGGAGCGTCTTGCAGCACTGGGCGCGATCGCTGAATTCAGCACCCCGGCCGAATTTCAACAGTTGATCGAGTCCGATCGTAAGCGCTGGGGAGCGATTATCGAAAAAGGCCAAATCAAGGGCGAGTGACGCGATGAAGATCGATGAACGGGTGAAGGTACCGGTCGATCCCGACACGGTCTGGGCGCTGCTGTCTGACCCGCGTGCTGTAGTTGAGTGCGTGGAAGGTGCGACGCTTGGTGACTTGCAGGACGATGGCTACTACGACGCGAAACTCACCGTTCGCTTCGGTCCGGCCAAGGTCGGCTTTGGCGCACGGGTCGCAATCGAAATGGATGATCAGAATCGCACGGGCAAGTTGAGCTCACGGGGCAAGGACAATCAGGGCGGAACCCGATTTTCAGCGAGTACCGCGTTTCAGGTGGTTGCCGATGAGGCAGCACCGGGCACCTTGATTCTGATCCAGTCCGAGGTCGAAATCAGTGGCCGATTGGCATCGCTGATCGAATCCGGCACCGCGCTGGTCGTCAAGCGGATGACGAAGGACTTTTCCGAGCGCCTTACAGTGCGCTGTACGGGCGCGGCTGGTGCCCAAGCTGGGCAGTCGACGCTTTCAACTGATTGATGCATTTGACAACGATACGGGGACAATAAAATGAAGGTTTATGAGCGCTTGGCGCAGGCCTTTTGTGCCGAAGGTGTGACCGCAACTTTCGGCATGATGGGCGATGGCAACATGTACTGGGTCGCCGAGCTTCACAAGCTAGGCGTCAAGGTACACGAAGTCCGGCACGAGGGCGCGGGGCTCGGCATGGCCGATGGGTGGGCACGCGTCACCCGAACCCCCGGGGTTGCGACGGCCACGTGTGGTCCGGGCGTCACGCAGCTGGCTACGGGCCTAGTGACAGCCGCTCGGGCACGTTCGCCACTGGTTGTTTTCTGCGGTGAACACCCCACAATCGACGATGAATACATTCAGGCCTTCGATTCCTCCCGCTTTGCCGCGGCCTGCGAAACCGGCTTTGTCCGCCTGAATTCTCCAGAAGCAACCGATGAAGTTGTCCGCAAGGCCTTCCATATGGCCCGGATGGAAAGCCGGCCGGTCATGCTTAGCTGTCCGATGGATCTTCAGCAAAAGAATTTCGACGATGATGAGCCTTACCGACCGACGACGGCCCTGTTCAATCGCGCAACCATTCATCCCGATGCACGGGCGCTTAATGAGGCAGCCGAGATCATCGGTGCGGCACGGCGTCCCGTGATCATTATCGGGCGAGGGGGCGAATGGTCAGGCGCCGGGGACGCGACTCTCAAGTTGGGAGACCGCATCGGTGCGCTCATTGCGACATCGCTAATGGCCCGAACCTACCTTAATGAATGTGAATGGCATGTCGGCATCTCCGGCACCTATGCTTCCAGAACCGCAATCGCTCTATTCGAGGAGGCCGATGTCGTCATCGGAGTCGGAGCGAGTCTGAACCGCTACACCACAGAGCACGGGTATCAGTACCCGAACGCACGCTTCGTTCAAATCGATACCGAACCCCACGTGATGATGAGCGGCGGTCGATTTTCCGATTGCTACGTACAGTCTGACGCACGCCTCGGAGTTGAAGCACTCAACAGCCTTCTCAGTGAACAAGGGGTCAAGTGCGTGGGTTACCGCACCCCGGAGGTCAGGGCGCGGCTGATTGATCACAAATATGACCGCAAGGTCTTTCCCATCGATCCTGGCACAGTCGATCCGCGCGAGGCGGTCTTGGCGGTCGATGAGTTGGTTCCGCCGCATTTCGGTGTCCTGTCCGGCAGCGGCATGACTCCGGGTTTTGCCAACATGCTGATGACGCGTCGCCGCAGCCTTGTTCAGTCCGGGCATTTCTTCGGGTGTATTGGTCAGATGCTGCCTGCGGCGATCGGTGCCATGGCTGCTACCGGCAACCAGCCTGCTGTGCTGCTCGATGGTGACGCGAGTTTCATGATGCATCTGGCCGAGTTTGAGACAGCAGTGCGCTACAGGATGCCTCTTTTAGTCGTTGTCATGAACAACGAATGTCTGGGTGCTGAGTACTATAAGCTCGACGCCAAGTCGATGGATACCAGTACGGCGGTGATCAGCTGCCCAGATCTTGGTGCCGTCGCAACTGCAATGGGCGCGCGCGGCAAGCTGGCTCGAAGCCATGATGAACTGTGCGAAGCCGTCAAAGGCTGGGTCGCCCATCCCGGCCCTATGATCATTGATTTGCGTATATCCCGCACCGTGCCGAGTGTTCCCTATCGGCGCATTCACTACGGAATGGACGAATAGGCGGTCACTATGAGTCGCATCAGCGGTAGCCAGCTCGCAGCGGAGTCCCTTCAGCGTATCGGCGTCAGGGATTTCTTTTTCCTGATGGGCGGGCCTATGAACAATCTGCTACGGGCCGCAATAAACCTGGGGTTGCGCGGCGTCGACGTACGGCACGAGCAGGCCGCAGCGATGATGGCGCACGCCTATGCGCGGGTATTGAATCGTCCAGGAGTCTGCATGGGCGCCTCGGGCCCAGGCACCATCAACCTGACCACAGGGCTTGCAACGGCGCTCGTCGACTGCAGCCCCGTCGTCGCCTTGGGGGGATCGAGTCCCGTGGCCGAAATGGGAACGGGCGCTTTTCAGGAGATCGATCAAGTCGCGATCATGCGACCAGTTACCAAATGGGCTGAGCGCGTTTATGAAACGCGTCGCATCCCCGAGCTGATCGATGCAGCCTTCCGCCAGTCCCTCTCGGGGCGGCCCGGCCCGGTCTACCTGGATTTGCCGGCCGATGTTTTGTACCAAGAGGTCGATCTTGACACGGTGCGCTGGCCCGATTTTAGTCGCACCCTTCAGCGCGCCCGCCCGCGGGGCGATCCTGCATTGATCGCACAGACTATTACCTTGTTGGAAGCTGCGGAGCGGCCGGTCGTCCTTTCTGGGAGCGGAGTATTTTGGTCGGGCGCCGAAGCCAGGCTGCGTGAATGGCTTGACTTGACCGGAATGCCGATCTACACGACGCCACAGGGAAGGGGGGTTCTCCCGGAAGATCATCCAAATGCGCTGCTCAACGCCCGAGCCAGCGCGCTTCGCGAAGCCGATTTCATTTTGGTGGTCGGCACCCGACTCAATTACGTCTTCGGTGGCGGGTTGCCTCCCCGGATTTCGGGAAAGGCCCGTTTGGTCAGGATCGATATCGATCCTGCGGAGATTGGCTTGGGCCATCGGGCTGATGTCGGGATTTTGGGGGACTGCGGCGCCGTCCTCTCGCAACTGATCGATGCAGCCCTAGGCCGTGTGACAGCGGATCGCTACCTCGCCTGGCGTGAACACCTCGAGCGTATCGATGCTCCCAAACGCGAGGCTCAGGAATTGAAGATGGCGACGGATCAAACGCCCATTCATCCGCTTCGCCTTTGTCGGGAGATTCGCGATTTCATCGACCGTGACGCCATTTTGGTCGTAGATGGGCAAGAGATTCTGAATTTCGGTCGACAGTCGATCCCGACTTTCTTGCCGCGTCACAGGCTCAATTCCGGCACCTTCGGTACCATGGGCGTTGGACTTCCCTTCGGCCTTGGGGCCAAAGTGGCGGATCCCGCTCGACAGGTGGTGGTCCTGCACGGCGATGGCTCATTCGGTCTCAACGGGTTTGAGCTCGACACCGCAATCCGGCACAACATCCCCGTACTGGTGGTCGTAAGTCTCAACGGCGGCTGGACGGCCGATCCGGAGGGCAACAAGCCAGGCCGCTACCTTGGCTATACGCGCTTCGATCTCATCGCCCAGGCTCTGGGTTGCCACGGCGAATATGTGGAGCGGCCCGAAGACATCCGGCCGGCCCTCGAGCGGGCGGGCGCTGCCGTCGCGGCCGGCCGAACTGCCTTGGTGAATGTCGTGACAGATTCAAAGGCTCGCGCCACGACAACCAAGTTCACGCATACGATGACCTGAGAGGAATCAATAGGTCCTTTGCAGTGCTTCAACCGACCGGACAAGGTCCACCCATTCGTCCCTCGGGCTCTGCCTTGTCTGAAACTGTCTTTCACTGATCGCCACACCGTAGCCACTTCTTATCGCGTAAAGCAGTCGGTCCGCACCGCGCTCGGCCCGACCTCCCCGAATCGCCCGTGCGCGTCATGAGCTTTGGCGGATGCGATCTGCTGCCGTACCCAGCCGGAGCTGTTGCGCATGACAACGATTCGTCCCGCGGCTGGCTACCGCCCCGTCACGCCAGGCGCAAACCCTCGTACTTCAGCGGCAGTCTTCGCACCGGCTTGCCTCGAGCGGCTGAGATGGCGTTCATCACCGCGGGCGCAACCACGCAGATCGTAGGCTCGCCGACGCCGCCCCAGAAGTCGTAGGTCTGCACAATGACGGTTTCAACACGTGGCATCTGCGCCATGCGGCAGATCGGGTAGGTATCGAAGTTGCGCTCGACAATGCGACCGGCGTTCACGCTCGACTCGCTGATCAGGGAGTCAAAACCATAGGCCACCGACCCTTCCACTTGAGCGGCAATCTGGTCCGGATTCAGGGCGTGGCCGCAGTTGGTGGCGAGCACCAGTCGGTGCACCTTGACCAGATCGCCATCCAGAGAGACCTCGGCGACGGCTGCGGAGTAACTGCCATAGCCCATGAACTGTGCGATGCCGCGGAAGACACCGGCCGGCGGGGGTTTGCCCCACCCGATCTTTTCGGCCGCAGCGTTCAGCACCCCCAGATGCTTGGGGTGAGCCGCCATCAGCGAGCGGCGGAATTCGAGCGGATCACGGCCAGCAGCTTTGGCCACCTCGTCCATGAAGCATTCGAGGTAGATGCCGTTCTGGTTGGTATTGACGCCGCGCCAGGGCCCCACGGGCACTGAGGTATTTCGCATCGCGTACTCGACGAGCAGATTGGGCACGGTGTAGCCAAACTGGGCGTCTCCGGGCTCGGCGTAATAACCCTGCAGTTGCCTGCGATCCTTACCGCCCACGATGTTGTGCGGCGCGGCGAAAGCGTTGATCGACTGCCCACTGACACGGAGCGCCAAAGCCTGAAGCTGGCCCTTCTCATCCAGACCGGCCTGAAGCCGGCACTGACCGATCGGGCGGAAGTAGTCATGCGACATGTCCTCCTCGCGGCTCCAAATCAGCTTGATCGGCGTACCGGGAAACTGCTTTGCGATCGCCGCAGCCTGTCGTACGAAGTCCTGAGTGCCGCCGCGGCGACCGAAGCCCCCGCCCAGCGGCGGGTTCCAGGCCTCACACTTCTCGAGGGGCAGGCCGGTCTCCGCCGCCAACGCAGCAAGAGAGGCTTCCGCATTCTGGCTCGAGACCCACACTTCGGCGCGGTCGGCGCTGACCCGCGCGGTGCAATTCATCGGTTCCATGCAGGCGTGAGCCACAAACGGCGTCGAATACACGGCTTCGACCCGTTGCGCCGATCGAGCCAGAACCTCCTGTACGTTGCCATCGTTCCGGTCTGCAAACACCTCCTGGGTCGCAGTCAGACCGGCCGACAAACGCTCCGCAATCGCAGTGCTGGACTCACGAGCGTTTGGCCCCTCGTCCCAAACCACTGGCAACTCTGCCAGCGCCATTTTCGCGCGCCACCAGCTGTCGGCCACCACCGCCACGGAGTTCTGGCCGACCCGGACGACGCCTTTGATACCGCGTTTCGCATTGACCTTGCCTTCGTCAAAGCTGGCGAGGCGACCGCCATAGACAGGGCAACTGAGAATGGCCGCGTAGAGCATATTCGGTAGCACGGTGTCGATCCCGTACTTGGTCTCACCGTTGATCTTTTGCGCGGTATCCAGGCGCTTCGTCGGCCTGCCTGCGATCTTCCATTCCCTTGGCGACTTCAAGCGGATGGCTTTGGGGTCCGGCGGAGAAAGCTTCGCCGCCGCTGCTGCGACCTGCCCGTAGCGCACCTGACGTCCGCTCGGCCGGTGGGTGATGACTCCCCTGTCGACCCCGAGCTCGGCCACCGGCACCGACCACTGGTCCGCCGCGGCCTGCAGCAGCATCATGCGCGCCGCCGCGCCCCCCTGACGAACGTACTCATGCGACTCGCGAATGCCGCGGCTGCCGCCGGTGGACATGTTGCGCCACACCCGTTTGCGAGCGAGGTTTTGGCCAGGCGTGACAGGCTCAACCCTGACGCGCACCCAGTCGCATTCCAGCTCCTCGGCGACCAGCATTGCCAGTCCGGTATGGGTGCCCTGACCCATTTCCGCCCGAGCAACACGAATCACGTACTGGTCATCGGGGGTCACGACCACCCACGCATTGACCTCAGCTGTAGCTGGAGCCGTCTGGGCGCGCCCGGGCAAGTGAAAGCCCAGCGCCAGCCCACCAGCGCTCAGGCCTGAGGCAACGAGGAATCGGCGACGCCCCGTGCTCGGAATCGAAGAGGTGCCGCCGATGGATGCGCCCGTGGGCGCCGAGTCGAATGTCTCGCCGCTCATGCCTCTCTCCCTTCCTTCGCGCAGCAACCGCCCGGCTCGCCCTGCGCCACCATGTGGATGACCGAACCGGCTGGCGCGGCGCCGGCGGCGTGGTGAATGGCCGCACGGATGCGGACATAGGTGCCGCAGCGGCAGATGTTCGTCATCGCCTCGTCGATGTCTGCATCGGTGGGCTTGGGCTTGCGCTCGAGAAGTGCCGCTGCCGCCAGGATCTGGCCACTCTGGCAATAGCCGCACTGCGGAACGTCGAGCGCCTTCCAGGCCTGTTGAACCTTGTGGCTGCCGTCGGCGGACAGTCCCTCGATCGTGGTGATTTTCGATCCCTGCGCAGCCGAGGCCGGGAACATGCAGGAGCGCATGGGCTGCCCGTCAACCAGGACCGTGCACGCGCCGCACTGCGCGATACCGCAGCCAAACTTGGTGCCTGTCAGCCCGAGCTGCTCCCGGATGACCCACAAGAGGGGCATTTCAGACTCCACGTCGACCGTGGCGGTCTTGCCATTGATCTGTAGTGTGACCATAGGATTGCGCCTTTCTGATGGATGTGGGTCAACCTTCGAGGATACAACCGGTCAGGGCGCAACGCCGGAGCCCCGCGGACGCCTTGACGCCATCGCGGCGCGCGGGCACGTGCCGGATCCGGGATCACTCGAGGCTATTTCCGGACAGCAGGTACCTCCAGAGGAAGGCCCTCGCCGCGCCAGTTCAAGTAGAGCCCGAGTTGGCGCATGGTGAGGTCACCCCAGGACGGAATGTCGGCTCGCACCCCGAAGAAGCAACTGCGCAGCCGTCGCTCAAGGGAACCCGGCTTTTGCCATTCGAGCCGAAAGAGCGGATACCCATTCGGGTGCCCCTGACTGAGTGGGTCGGTGTGGAAGCGGCGGCCCCAATGCCGGTCGTGGCAATGCCCGCAGGCGAGATTGAGCTGGCCCTGGCGCCGCTCATAGAGCGCGCGACCAGACTCGAAATGAGGCATCAGGTCGGGCGTCAGAATGGCCCGAAGCCGCAGACCCGCTGAAGCTTCGGTCACTGCCAGGGACAGTGCCAGCAGCTCGTCCGATTCAAATTCCGGCGCTTCCTGGTCCTGGTGCACGGCACGGCAATGCCGCACCTGGTCCTCGAGATTAAACA
>JBIKVK010000170.1:0-7303 GCA_044356835.1 Burkholderiaceae bacterium | reverse complement strand
TGGCCGTGGCGTAGCAGTTCTTGGCCACCTCTTCAATGATCAGCGCAGTCTCGAAGACACGAAGGTTGGATCCGCCGTATTCCTCGGGGATGGACATGCCCAGCACACCGATCTTGGCCAGCTCGTTGAGGTTGTCCCAGGGGTAGGTCCCATCCATGTATTTGATGGAATTCGCACGAAACTGCTTGTCTCGCGCGAGCTGTCGCACAGTATCGACCAGCGCGCGCTGTTCATCGGTCAGCATCAGTCTTTGGGCATTCATGTCGTTTGAGTCCTCGGGTGCAGCGCACCCCTGTTAGCACAGTCATAAAAAGGGCGGTCAAGCCTGAGGCCTGACCACCAGAACAATAACGGTCAGTCGAGCGTGATGCCAGCGTCGCGAATCACTTTAGCCCAGCGCTCGATATCGCTTTTGACCAACTGGCCGAACGCCTCGGGAGTGCTGGGTCGGGGCACGGCACCGTCGCGGGCCAGCAGTTCCTTGAATTCGTCCAGACCCAAGACCGCATTGAGCTCCATGTTCAGCCTGGCCAGAATCTCGGCTGGCAGGCCGGTGGAGGTCAATAAACCGAACCAGGCCTCGAGCGAAAAGCCGGGCAGACCTGCCTCAGATGTGGTGGGCCAATCGGGCACGAGCGGCGAACGCTCGGGACTCGTGACCGCCAGCGCCCTCATCCGTCCGGCTCGCACCTGCTGAACCACCGACGCCACCGTGGGAAGCAGCATCTGCAGGTTGCCGCCCATCACATCGGTGAAGGCCGGCCCGATTCCCTTATATGGGACGTGGAGGAGCTCGACGCCGCCGGCCTGAGCCAGCAGCTCGGTGCCGAGATGATTGATACCGCCGATTCCGGCTGTGCCGTAGGTGATGGTCTTGGGCGAACGCCGGGCCAGGTCGAAAAATTCCCTGAGCGTAGGGGCCTCCAGCTTGTTGGAGACGACCACCGCGAACGGGGTCGTCGCCACCATGCCGATCGGCTGAAAATCCTTGACCAGGTCATAGGGAAGATTTTTCTTTGAGGCGGCGTTGGTCGTAATGGAAACCGATGCGAAGAGCAGCGTATGCCCGTCGGCGGGCGCCTTGGCCACCATGTCCGTGCCGATCGTGCCGCCGGAGCCGCCCCGGTTTTCAACGATGACGCTTTGACCCAGGCGCTGGGTCAGCTGGGTCGCCAAGGCCCGACCGATGATGTCGTTGCTGCCGCCGGGGGCGAACGGGATGACCAGCCGGATCGGGCGCTGTGGCCAACGGGACTGCGCCCGCGCGATCGGCGGCAGGCCGGCGATCGCTGAGGCGGCGATGGATCCGGCGGCAAGGATGCAGCGCCGGCGGTTTGACGAGACCAGCGGATTCATGAGCGAGTCTCCTGATAGCGGGCCAGGGGTGCGATATCCTGAAAGGTTTCGAGGCCGTCCACCCAACCCCGTAGTCGGGCCATCGAGTGAGGATCGATCCCGGCGACCCCCGCCTGCAGGCAGTCGAGAGCCTTGCGATCGAAATCGGCTCGCGACATCGGCCGATCCGGATGCCCTAGCGGCATTTCGATCCAATCGGAGAAACGCTGACCGTCCTTCATCTCGATTTCGACCAGAGCCGGCGAGATGGTGCGACCGAAGCGCGCCTCGATGTCAGGGTCGACCCTGGGTTGCACCCGCTGAGCGAGCGAAATGATGTCGGTGCGCTCAGCCAGCTGGGCGGTGAAATGGCCGAGGCCGACCTCGCCGTCGATCAGAGCAGCCGCAACGGTGTAGGGAATGCTGAACTGGGCCTGGACAATGGTCTTGGGCGAACGCCGGACCTCCGGGGGCGTGCATACGGCCTGGTAGGCCTGGTGATTCAGACCGACACGAATCTCCCGGACCTGATCCAACCGCCCTGCGATTGCGGGACGCAGCCGCAACGCGGCCTCGATGGCGGTGTGATTGAATCGGCAGCAGGGATAGGGCTTGAAACTGAGGCGGGTGAATTCGTAGTACTCGCCCAGCCCCTGGCGAAGCCGTTGACGATCGACCCGATCGCGAAGGTACACCCTGAAAAAGCCGTCCTCCCCCTCAAAGGTGGCCTGGGCGCCTCGGACGCCCCGCTGCGCGAGCTGGACGGCGATCACCGCAGACATGGCAGCAAAGCCCGGCTGCATCCGCTTGGTCAGCGCCGCATCGCGGGTGACCTGATGGTTGCCGGCGGCCATCGAATAGTCGATGCCCAAGGCATTGACCGTCTGGTTCTCGTCCAGACCCAGCACCCGGGCCGCCGCGACCGTAGCCGCGAAATGGCCCAGGAGCGAGGTGTACATGTAGCCGCTTTCGATGATGCCGATCTGGGTGGCCACGCCGAGGCGACTGATGGTCTCGAGTCCGGCCGCAAGTGCCGCAATCAAATGTGGGCCGCTCACCCCGCCTCTGAGCTCGGCCGCCGCGAGCGCCGCCGGTATGACAGAAACACCGGCGTGAAGCACGGCCGCATCATGCGTGTCGTCGTAGTCCCGAGCATGCGCCATCGCTCCATTGAGCCAGGCCGCATGATGCGCCGGCACCCGTTCACCAAACATGAGGACCGAGGCCTGCGCCGCACCGCCCCAGAGGTTGACCAGCCCGCGAATCTCTTCGACCCCGGGTGCAGACGAACCCGCCGCCGCGCAGGCCAGGGTGTCAAACACGTCCGTCTTAACGGCGTCGACCACTTCGGGGCGCAGTCGATCCATCGTCAGGGCGCTCGAGAACGCCGCAAGCTCGCGTGCCCACTCGGGTCGATGGGCCGAAGCCCCGGCCGATTCACCCGCCATACCCTTCTCCCCTTGGCTCGCTCGGACAGGCGTCAGGCCAGCCGGCTGTGGAATAATCGGTTCGACAGTCATTCTAGGTAGCCCCTGGAGCGCCCGTCCATCTTGATTTTTGGCATCCCGAATCCGCAATTGCTGAAGCATCGACTGTCGCCGCCCTCACCATGCCGATCGATCTTGTCCAGCTTCGCACATTTGTGGTGGCCGCCGAAGAACTGCACCTGACCCGGGCGGCAGAGCGTCTCCACATCAGCCTGTCGGCGGCCAGCGCCCACGTCAAAGGGGTCGAGGAGACCTTGGGCAGCACGCTTTTTGTGCGGACCAATCGACGTCTGGAGCTGACCCGAGCCGGTCAGCTGCTGCTCGACCGGGCCAAGCATCTGCTCGCCGAAGCGGCCGAGTTCACCTCATTCTCGCGGGAACTGCAGGGTCGGTTGGAGGGGCAACTCGTGATCGGTGCCAGCAGCGAATCCGCCTCCTCCCGGCTTGCCCGTGCGGTCGGCGACCTTCGGCGCACTCACCCCCTCATCAGCGTGGATCTGAGGGTTCGGCATTCGGCCAGCTCGCGCCAGGCCCTGAAGACCGGCGAGCTGGATCTTTCGATTCTGCTCAGCCGTCCCATTGACGCCGAATTCGCCTGCCACCAGATCGGATCGGTGACCTTCCGCGTCGCCGGACCCGCAAGTTGGCGGGACCGTATCGAGAGCGCGAGCTGGGCCCAGCTCGCCGCGCTGCCCTGGATCACCACCACCGAACCGAACATGGCCTACTCGGTGCTCCTGCGCGAACTCTTCGAGCCCCACGGTCTGGAGCTGAACACCGTGGCCCGCTTCGACAACGCAGCGCTGGGTCGCGCAATGCTCGAGGCTGAAGTCGGTCTCATGCTCATGCGCGAGGAGCACATCCGGCAGGGCGTCGACCAGGGCACGCTCGCCGTGTCGCCGATTGCGCAGGCGGAGATCCCGCTCCTCCTCGCTCATCTCGCCAGCCGCTCGCTCGACCCGCTAATCGTAGCCTTTCACGAGGTTGCGCGGCGCGTATGGCCTGACATACGCCCCGTGACCCCGCACGGCTAGCAAAGAACGCCACCACACTCAAGCCCCGCGCGGTCGTTTGAGCGCACAGGCGCCGGGCGCGGCGGCGGCGCCCGGCGTCAAACAGGCGTTATCGTCGGACTTCCTGCAGTGCAGCCTTGAATTCCTTCAGCACCTCGCTGCCCGGCTTCCCACGCTTGTCCAGGCCCTGGGCCCAGTCCACCGCCACTTCATCGGACATCTCCTCAAAGGGCTTGCGCTGCGCAGCCGTCAGGGTGTGGTAGCGGACACCCGCTTCAGCGAGCTTGGTCTGGGCTGCATCCACGCTGGAATCGATGTCCCTGCACAGCGAACGGGTGACCTTGTCGCCGACCTCGAGCATATGATCCTGAATGTCCTTCGGGATTTTTTTCCAGCCCGACTCGCCGATGACATAGGTCCCAACGAAGCTGCCGAAGTTGCCGCCCTTGGTGCCATAACGAACCAGCTTTTGAAGGTCGTAGGACATGACACTCTCATTCGGAAAGATCAGACCGTCGAGCGTGCCGCGAGACAGCGACTCACGGACGTCGGGCGCTGCCATCCGAACCGGCACAGCACCGATCTTGCGCGCAAAGATGTCCATTGCACCGCCGGTGCTGCGCAGCTTAAGTCCCTTCAGGTCGGCGATGTCCTTGATTTCCCGGTTGCTCGTGTAGAACTGATACGGCTCGAGCACGACCGCGAACAGGAGGCGGACCTTGTTCGCGGCGAATTCGTGCCGGGTCATGGTCTCGCCACGGGCGAGCTTCCAGTAGGCCAGCGAACCTTCGCAGGCGGTCGTGAAGCTGCCGGGCAGTTGAGCCACCGCCGAGAGCGGCATCTTGTCAGACACATAAGAGACCCCGACATAGCCGATGTCAGCCACACCGCTCTGGGTCAGGTTCAGCAGGTCGGCAGCCTTGCCCAGCTGCTGCGCCGGAAAGTATTCGAATTTGACCCTGCCACCCGAGCGCTTTGTCACCTCGTCCATGAACGGCAGCGTCGCCCCCTTTGGAATGAAATGTCCGACCGGAAACGAATCGGCCACCCGAAGCGTGACGGTCTGCGCCCATGACGACGCAGCTGCGAGCAAGAGCGCCCCCCCCGTGACCAACGCTGCAGCAGAAAAAACTGCTCTCATCTTATCTTCTCCCCAAGTGGTTCTGTTCAAATGCATGCAGGGCAGACTATGATTGAAAAAAAACCAGGCTACAAGGGAGGAGGGCTCGGTGAGTCTCACTGACGACCAGCTCACGATCCGCGACAACATCCAGCGGATCTGCGAGAAATTCGGGGATGACTACTGGCTTGCGCGGGACCGCGACGGCGAGTACCCAGAGGACTTCAAGAACGCGCTGGCTCAAGGAGGCTGGCTGGGTCTGTGCATGCCCACCGAGTGCGGCGGATCGGGGCTCGGCATATCAGAGGCCGCCGTGATGATGCAGGCCATTGCCGAATCGGGAGCGGGCATGAGCGGGGCCTCTGCCGTGCACGGCAGCATCTTCGCGCCGATGACCATTGTTAAGTACGGCAGCCCGGAACAGAAGGCGCGCATGCTGCCACCGATCATCCGCGGCGAGGTGCTGGCCTCGTTCGGGGTCACTGAGCCTGACGCAGGGCTGGACACGACCCAAATCAAGACCCGGGCAGTGCTGAAGGGCGATCGATATGTTGTCAATGGGCGCAAGGTCTGGACCACACTCGCCCAGCGTGCACAAAAGCTCTTTCTGCTCGCGCGGACGACGCCGCGCGAAGAGTGTGCCAAAGCCACAGACGGCATTTCGCTGTTTTACACAGATCTCGACCGCAGCCGCTGCGAGGCTCGCGAAATCGAGAAGATGGGACGCAAGTGCATCGATTCAAATCAGTTCTTCATCGACGAACTGGAGATCCCGGTCGAGGACCGGATCGGCGAGGAGGGTCGCGGCTTCGAGTACATCCTGTCCGGACTCAACCCCGAGCGGATCCTTCTCGCTGCAGAGGCTGTCGGCCTGGGTCGCGCTGCACTTCACCGCGCCACCCGCTACGCCAAGGAACGGGTCGTATTCGGGCGCCCGATTGGTCAAAACCAGTCGATCCAGCACCCCCTGGCCCGCAACTGGATGGAGCTCGAAGCGGCCCAGCTGATGACGCTTCACGCAGCGCAACTCTATGACGCGGGCAAGCCCTGTGGCGCAGAAGCCAACGCCGCGAAATACCTGGCCGCCGAAGCCGGCTTCGAGGCCTGTTCGCAATCGGTGCTCACGCACGGCGGCTTTGGCTATGCGAAGGAATACCACGTCGAGCGCTATCTTCGCGAGGTCATGATTCCAAGGATTGCCCCAGTCAGCCGCGAGCTGATTCTCTGCTTCATCGCCGAGCGAGTGCTGGGCCTACCCAAGTCCTACTGACCAACGAGGTGGCGCGTGAGCATCAGGAATGCAATTCGCAATACGGTTCTATGCCGGCGCTTGGGCATCGACTATCCGATCATCCAGGCCGGCATGGGCCAGGTCGCTTACGGCCGGCTCGCAGGCGCGGTGTCCGCAGCAGGGGGGCTGGGGGTCATCGGAGCGGGCTACCTCACCGGCGAGCAGCTGCGAAGCGAGATCGCAGTCATCCGCTCCATGACCGACCGACCTTTCGGCGTCGACATCCTATTTGCGAAAGTCGAAGGCGATGATGCCGCCTCGACGCGATACACGCGCCAGGTACAGGACCAGATCGACGTCAGTCTGGATGAGCGGGTCCCGGTCCTGATTTCCGGACTGGGGAACCCGCTGGGGGTCATCCACGAAGCCCACCAACGCGGCATGATGGTCATGAGCGTGGTGGGCAATACCCGTCAGGCGCGCCGGCTCGAGGCTGAGGGTGTCGACATGGTGATTGCCTCCGGCGCTGACGGGGGTGGGCATGTTGGCCGCATCGGTACATCGGTACTCGTACCGGCCGTTGCCTCATCCATCGGCATTCCGGTCATCGCGGGCGGGGGTCTGGCCGACGGCCGCGGTCTGCTCGCCGCGCTGGCCTGGGGCGCCGTGGGGGCTTGGATGGGCACCCGGTTTATTGCATCGGAAGAGGCGCGCGCCCATGCGCACTACAAGGATCTGCTGGTGCGACGCGACGAGGAGGGCACGGTGATCAGTCGCGCCCACAGCGGCAAGACCGTGCGCATGCTCAAGAACGCATTTACCGAGTACTGGTCGCACAACGAGGACAAGATCCTCCCCTATCCAAGACAGCTCCAGGAAGTGGGCGAGCCGGCCTCGGTGCGCGGCCGAATCGAGGGCGACGTCGATCATGGCGTCCTGCCGGCAGGCCAGAGCGTCGGGCTCATCCGGTCCGTCAAATCTGCAGGCGAGATCGTTCGCGACATTTTCGAGGAGGCGTGCGATGCCTTCGAACGCTCCTTTTCCGAGGCCGAGGTGATGACCCCATGATGATTCGCAGCCTTTTTTTTGCGCCGGCCAACCGGCATGACCTGCTCGC
>JBIKVK010000169.1:0-7307 GCA_044356835.1 Burkholderiaceae bacterium | reverse complement strand
TTTTTGAACATCCTCTGCAAAGAGCGTGGCGCTGTCATTGACGATCGATTGGCGGGTCTGGGCCCGGGTGCCGGCGGCCGGGACAAAGCCCGACGAGAGTGCCGTCGAGCCGGACGCCACCCGGTCGCGCTCGAGGATCAAGGACTCGATGCCGGCTCGGCCGAGGGCGAGTCCAGCCGTCATGCCGCAAGCCCCTCCGCCCACGATCGCCACCTCAACCTCGGCACCACAGGCGGGCGCCGGGCCCCGAATGATCCGCGGAATCGCCGCAGACTCCCGGTCGACTTCGGTCATGATGCGCGCGATCGCGTCGAGCGGGCGGTCACGATCGAAATGTAGTGGGTGCGCGCCGGCGGCAGCTCGCCCGCGATCACCTGGGCGTCAGGCTCGGGATGGGCGATCCGCACGCTGACCTCGTCGAACCCCGCTTTTTCCAGCTCAGCCACGATGTCCATCTCGGCATAGCAATGGGCATAGGGCTCATTGTTACGGGCACTGTAGCCCGCATGCAGCAGCTTGCCGAGCGCGCCGCCCGGGCGCAGATACATGTCGTAAATGATCAGTCCGCCCCCGGGTTTAAGCACCTCGAAGGAATGCGCGAGACTGGCCCGGATCGCTGCGGGCGGCATTTCATGAAAGAGCCAGTGCGAGGCGACCAGGTCGACACTCGAAGGCTCGCAGTCGAAGGATTCGGCGCTGCCCTGCCGATAGAAGACCTCAAGGCCTTGCTCCATAGAGCGCAGATGGGCGAGCGCCAGCACCGGAGCACAAACGTCATAGCCGATCACCTCGGCCTTGGGCAATGCGCGCTTGAGCGCTCGGCTCGAGCCACCGATCGTGCAACCCAGATCGACGATCCGGCAGTCTTCACCCGTCGATGAGTTCAGAAGCTTGAGCGCAGCATCGGAGTAGGCCTGCATGGGCGAGCGCGAATCGAAGAGCGAAAACGAAAAGCCCGTCGATGAGGCTTCGTAGGCGAGCGCAGCCGCGGCGCTGCCAAAAAGCCCGCCCTTGTGCTGATGGGTATCAACATCGCGGACATAGGCGGGCACTTCGAAATCCGGCACAAGGCGCAGTCGCTCGGGATGCACGCGGGCAGCGGCCTCGAGCATCTGACGGGCCTGCTCGCCGTGTGCTTCCATGAAGCGAACCAAGCCGCCGCGACCGTAGTATTTCAACTGCTGGGAGTGTCGTTCCAACCAGGCATAGAGCTCATAGGCGGGCTCGCCCCTCAATCGCCGCTCGAGTTCGGCCTCATCGGCGTCTGCGCCGCAGCGCTGCGCGGCCTCGAGCACGCCACGGTAAGCCTGATCGCGCCAGAAGGCGCGCAGTCCGCGCACGAAATACTGGTGGGCCAGGACCTCAAAACTCAGGGGGATCGCCGACCGAATCTCGCTTACGCCCCCCAGCTTCACAGTGCTCATGGTGCTCCCCTTCAGGCTTGCCGCATTTCGGCGACCACATTGCGTGAGTGATCGCCCGCAATCAGCGGCTCGAGCACCGCTTGCGTAAAGCCTTGCTCCTCGGCGGCAAACCAGGCTTTCATGGCCTCCGAGGCGGCTTCCCGATCCAGAGCTTCGGCATCGATCTCGCCGTGCGCCAGCAGCGCGCGCCTGAGGCATTCGTGATGCGCCTTCATGACGAACACCTCGGCCGCCAGCGCGATCACCATACCGATCAGCCTCGAGGTGTCCATCCCGTTGCCGTAGCCCATGCGGGATAACTCCCCGACCAGTGACTCTCGTGCGCTCTGTTTCATGATCGCCCCCGTCCGCGCCCTGGTGGGGCGCACTGTAATCTCAATCGAGCTTGATGCCGGCTTCGCGGATCACTTTGGACCACTTGGCCAGATCGGTATCGATCAGGCCCGCCACTTCGGCTCCGCTGCCTTTGCGCGGCTGCAAACCCATGCCCGCAATCTGTTGCTGGATGTCGTCGCGGCCGATCGCCTGCATGAGTGACTGGCTCAATCGGGCGGCCACCGCATCGGGCAAGCGCGCCGGTCCAAAGAACGCGAACCAGCCAAACACCTGATAGCCTGGTACACCAGCCTCAGCCACCGTCGGGAGGTCCGGCAGGACGTCGGAGCGTCGGTCACCGGTCATGGCCAGGGCGCGGATTCGTCCGGCCTTGATCTGCGGAATCGAGGTGACATCGCCAAAGACCAACTGGATCTGCCCACCCATCAGATCGGCGATCGCCGGAACGCCTCCCTTGTAGGGCACATGGGTCATCTGCACACCGGTCATCGACTTGAGCAGTTCCCCCGCCAGATGACTCACCGAGGCCGTGCCGTACGAGCCAAAGCTTGCGCGCGCGCCGTTCGCGCGCAACCAAGTGACGAGCTCGGTGACCGAGCGCACCGGAATGTCGTTGTTCACCACAAGAAACAGCGGTGTCGCTGCAACCATGGCGAGCGGTGTGAAGTCCTTGCGTCCGTCGTAGGGCGCACTCGTCAGCAATGGATTGAGCACATGGGTGGTCGAGGCACCCAGCAGAATCGTGTAGCCGTCGGCGGCCGACTTGGCCGTGGCGTCCGAGCCGATGCCGCCATTGCCGCCGGGACGGTTGTCGATGATGACAGGCTGCTTGAGATCTTCGCTCACCAGTTTGCCAATCGTGCGGCCGAGGATGTCGGTGATCCCGCCGGCCGGATACGGCACGATCATGCGGACCGGTTTTGAGGGAAAGCCCTGCGCCGCAACCGAACCGCCGGTCAGGGCGGCGAAGAGGCCGAAGGCGACAAGCGCTATCAGACGATCACGATTCATGGACTTCTCCCGTTGAATGATTGACCCGCCCAGGGTCTTCTTGGTTGATTTCGTCTTGGGCCCAGCGGAACTGATCCAGCGCTTCTTCGAGCGGACCACAGGCAAGCGCAATCGCCTCCAGGCGCTTCATGCAGTCACCCACATGAAATTCATCGGTCATGCCCATGCCCCCGTGCAACTGTACGGCCTGGCGGCCGATGAAGGGAAGTGCCTGGATCAGTTTTATGCGGACGGCACCCAGCATGCGCAAGTCCCCTGCTTCGGAGGCGATGGCTACGAGGCGCGCGGCGGTTCGGAGTTCCTCAAGCGCAATGAACAGGTCGACGAGGCGATGCTGCAGTACTTGAAATCCCGAAAGCTTCTCGCCGAATTGCTCGCGCGTGGTCAGATAATCGCGGGTGGAAAACACCAGCCGCTCGGCAATCCCCAGACCCTCGGCAGCCCAGGCCGCGAGCGCTCGGGAACGGGCCTCTGCGATCTGCGCCCAAGCGAGCGATCCCTCGCAAATCAGCGCCTGCGCCTCCAGTGCGACGCCCTCCAGTCTGACATCACCCAGGAACCGCCGATCGAAGCCGCGCAGCCGATCGATACACACCCCCGGCGCATCAGCGGACACCAGAAACAGCCCGAGCGCATCGGGCCCGTCCGGTCGGTCCGGCATTCGGGCACTGACGATGAGTCGATGGGCATGGGGCGCATCTTCAACAAGGGCTTTGGCGCCTTCAATCTGCCAACCCCCTCTGATCGCACGGGCGCTTGTGGCCAGTGCCCAGGGCCGGGCGGGCTCGGGCCGCTCGTCATGCGCCCAGGCCAGTCGCAGCTGACCGCTCACGATGTCCGCCACGCACGGGCGTACCGCCTCTGAAGCTGAGCGCAGCAGATGCGCCCCGATGATCGTTGTGCTGACAATGGGTTCGGTGGCGAGCCCCTTGGCAAGCTCCGTCACCACGGTCAGCGCATCGGCCAGCGACCCTCCGTATCCGCCGCAGTCCTCGGGGATGCCCAAGCCCAGCCAGCCGAGGTCCGCAAAGTCGCGCCAGCGGGCCTCGGAGAACCCCGAGTCACTGTCAGCCACCTTGCGCCAATCGCCATGGGCATAGTGCTCCGCGACGAAACGCTCGGCCGTCTGCGCGAGCAGCCTCTGGTCCTCTGATCGCGACAATTCGGACACGCTCACTTCAGACCCCCAGGACACGTTTTGCCATCACCGATTTCAGGACCTCGGTGGTGCCGCCGTATATCGTCGACGCGCGATAGAACAGATGCTGTTCGACCATGCCGCGGTAGTCATCATAGGCGTCCGGCCAGGCATCGTAGCCCGCCCCGGAAGCGGCGTAAGGCAGGGCTGCGCGGCCGGCCGCTTCGACCATCAGGGCATTGAGGGCCTGGCCGGTCTCGGAGCCGCGAATCTTGAGCATCGCCACTTCCGCCCCCGGGCTGCGTCCGGCCTCGACTTCGGACATATACCGCAGCGTGCTGCATTCGAGGATGGCGAGATCGGCTTCGAGGAGCGCGAGTCTGCGCATGAAGCCCGCATCGTGCTCCAGGGGCCGGCCGGCGCGGGTCTCGCGGGCGGCCAGCTGGCGCACCCGCGCGACCCGCTTTTTCGATCGGGCCAGGTCTGCGATGAGGAGGCGCTCGTTTTGCAGCAAGGCGTTGGAATAGGTCCAGCCCTTGCCCTCCTCTCCCACTCGGTTGGATTCGGGCACGCGCACGTCATCGAAGAACACCTCGTTCACGGTGTGGTTCTGATCGATGGTCTTCAGCGGTCGGACCGTGAGGCCCGGCGAATTCATCGGAATGATGAGGAAGGTGATGCCTTGCTGGCGCTTGCCCGAGCTGTCGGTGCGCACCAGCGCGAACATCATGTTGGCCTCATGCGCCGTACTGGTCCAAAGCTTGTGCCCATTCACCCTGTAGAAGCCGTCGGGATCGAGGACCGCTGCCGTACGCAGGGACGCGAGGTCGGATCCAGAGTTGCGCTCCGAGTAGCCCTGACACCACCAGTGCTCGGCACTGCGGATCTTGGGGAGGTACTCTTCCTTCTGGGCCTCGGAACCAAAGGCCATGATGATCGGGCCGACCATTGCCAGACCATAGGGCGACTGCCGTGGGCAATCATTCAAGAGCAGTTCTTCGGCAAAAATGAGCTGGCGCAGCGGGCTCCAGGCGCACCCCCCGTAGCGCGCAGGCCACGCCGGTGCGCCATAGCCGTGGTCATCCAGCATTCGTTGCCAGCGGCGGTGGTCCTCCGGTGAATAGGGGATACGTTGTCGTGCCTGGTCGACCCAGGCGGGCGGGCGCACACGGGCAATGAAGTCGCGGATTTCCTGACGAAACGCGCGGTCTTCGGGGCTCAGCAACAGGTCCATCGCAGCGGTTCCTCAGACGATCAGGCAGTCGACCGCCATCGCACCCTCACCCTGGGGGCGGACGATCACCGGGTTGAGTTCGATGCCGGAGAGCCCGGCGCTCAGTTCGATCCTCGACAAGGTGCTGATGATTCGCGCCGCCGCATCCTGATCGGCCGGAGATTGTCCGCGAACGCCCTTCAGCAGGGGCTTGATGCGCAGTTCGCCCAGCATCGCCCGCGCCTCGTTCTCGTCGACCGGTGCCAGGCGAAGCACCCGGTCGGCGAGCCATTCCGCGTGGACACCACCACAGCCCACCATGATCACCGGGCCAAAGACCGGATCACGATGCAGTCCGACGATCAGTTCGACACCGCGCACCATCGGCGCAACCATAACGCCTTCGATCGGTACGCCCGAAAGCCGGGTATTGACGGGCGGCATCATGGCCTCGTAGGCCGCAGTCACCTGCTCGGCTGTACGAAGATCGAGCGCAACGCCGCCGCAGTCGGACTTGTGAGGCAGAGCGGCCGAGACCAGCTTCATCGCAACCGGATCGCCGCACGCCTGCGCGGCGCGAACGGCCGATGCGGCATCATGGACCAGGGTCGCGTCAACCACCGCCACACCCAGGGCCCGCAAGGCCTCTCGGGCCTGCCACTCGTTGAGCGGCAGGCCGGGAATGCTCAGCCGCAGTCCGGGCACACTCGGCGCGTTCGCGCGGGACCGATCCATGCCCCGGGCGATCAGAGCCGCCGAGGCTACTGCGCGAATGGCCCGATCGGGATCTTCAAACACCGCCACTCCGGCATCGATCAGCGCGGCGCGCACCTCGGGCTTACAGAGCACACACGCCACCTGTCGAACCTGCGGGTGACGCGCGGCGGCCTCTGACAGCGCGGTCACCATGGCCGGCGCCGCATCTGAAGTCCCCATGCCGGCATAGAAACCGACCACGGCATCCATATCGCCCGAGAGGCTCAAGGCCTCCAGACAATCGGGCAACAAAGTGGGGTCGTCAAGAATGAGCCCCGTCGTGTCGATCGGATTGTGGACCGGCGCAAACGTGAGACGCTCTCGCAGACTCGCCTGCGTTGACTCGGCAAGCACAGGCAGCCCCACGCCGTGATTCCAGGCCGAATCGCTCAGCAACACGCCGGCACCCCCAGAGACGGTGACCACGCCGACCTGCGGACGGCGCGGCAAGGGGCCTGTCGCCGCAATCATCGCCAGGTCAAACAGTTCGTCAAGCGTCCGCGCCCGCCACGCGCCATGTTGCCGGAAGGCCGCCTCGAAGACCGCATCCTCGCCCGCCATTTGGGCGGTATGAGACCGGGCGGTCTCCACCCCGGCGGGGGAACTGCCCGCTTTCAACAAGATGACGGGCTTGCCCTGCGCGGCTGCGACATCGAGCGCTTCGCAGAGCTTGGGGCCATCTGCGAAACCTTCCATGAACCCGACGATCACCCGCGTGGACTCGTCCATTGCAAGCCATGCCAGGCAGTCGGCAAAGTCGACGTCCGCCTCGTTACCGGTCATTGCGCCATAGCTCAGGCGCAAGCCGTGCTCGCGCGCCCGGGTGTAGCAAAACGAGGCGAAGGCACCGCTCTGGCTGATCAAGCCGATCGGGCCGGGCTGTGGCCAGCCCGAGGAGAACACGGTGGAAAAGGTGACATAGGCCCGCGATGCGACATTGAACACGCCCATGCAGTTGGGTCCCAGCAACCGCACCCCCGACTCGCGGGCGATGGCCGCAAGTCGCTGCTGGGCACGCCGTCCCTCCTCACCCAATTCGGCGTAGCCCGAGCCGAACACGATCGCCGCGCCGACCGATTTGCGGCAGCAGTCGATGAGCGCCTGTTCGACAGCCGCGGCCGGGACGGTGATCAGCGCGAGGTCCACCGGATCGGCGATCGCCTCGAGCGAGGGCCAGGTCCGCAGGCCCTGGACCGAGTCGCGCCTGGGGTTGACCGGATATAGGCGCCCTTGGTAGCCGGAGTCCTTGAGCATCTGCACCGGACGGCCGCTGACCCGGGTGGGCTCGGATGATGCTCCAATGATCGCGATCGAGCGCGGCTTAAAGAGCGGATCGAGAGAGTGGATGGCGGAAAGTCTCACCTGAACCTCCTCCCCGCGCTCGTCACCGGCAACGGCCGTGATACGCGCCCGATGCGCTGGTCGATGG
>JBIKVK010000167.1:0-7358 GCA_044356835.1 Burkholderiaceae bacterium | reverse complement strand
TGGTCTCAGGCGACAAAATCGCCTGGCCCCATCTGTGGCCTCATGTCAGGCCGTGGCGGATCGCCTGGCCGCAGCCGATGCTTCGGGGCTTGAGCGAGGTCGACCGACCGGCCGGTCTGCTGCGTGAGGCGTGGCTTGCCGCGCAGGCGAGCCACAGCCGTCAGGGCAATGCCGCTCAGGTCGACTCCTCCAAGCCGCTGGTCGAGCCCACTACCGCGGGCGCGGGTGCGGCCAGTCTGTCACCTGCCGGTGCTCATCATGTCGCAGCCCACTGAGCTTTCATCGAGGATGGTGTCCTCGCCACGGGTCGAGGGTTGGCCGCTTGTCCTGATTGGTCTGTGTATCGCCTCAAGCATTGCTTATGCCGCTTGGTCGCAACATCAGAAGGCTCAGGCACCCGTGCTGCAGGTTGTGGCGGTCCTGGACAGCCGCGAGCTGATCTTTGCAGATGGTCGAGACGGCAGTGTGCTGGTGACCGATGCGCGCAGCGGTGATGCCCTGCCCCCCATCGTGGGCGAGGCTGGCTTTGCCCGGGGCGTACTCAGGGGGCTCGCCCAAGCGCGACTTCGCGCCGGCGGGACGCCGGACCAGGCCTTTGTGCTGCGCCGCGAAAGCGATGGCGGCCTGAGACTGGGCGACCCCTTCACCGGCCGGACCGTTGATCTCACCAGTTTTGGGCCCGACAACGTTCGGGCGTTTCAGAGCCTGCTTCAGGTCCGACAGCAGGAGCGAGAGGGAGGAAAATGATGAATACCGCCGCCAACCCGCGTCTTTCCGTACCGAACGAGTCGACTCGCAAGGCACAGCACGATTCGATGCTGTCGCCGCGCTTTTACACGACCGACAGCGCTGCGATCAACCGGGTCTGTGTTGATTCGATCCGACCGCAGTGGGAGGCCCTGATGGCCGAATTCGAGGGCGACAACAACATCGATCACTTCCAGCGCCCCGCGGATATGTCGCATGACTACTCGAATCTTCCCCCCGAGCTGTACAAGGAATTTACCGACTTTCTGATCAGCTCGATCACCTCCGAGTTTTCCGGCTGCGTGCTGTACGCAGAGTTGCGTCGCAAGGTCGACAATCCGGACATGAAAAAGCTGTTCGGCTACATGGCCCGGGACGAATCCCGGCACGCGGGCTTCATCAACCAGTGGCTGAAGGACTTCGGGATCGGCGTCGACCTGGGCTTTCTCACCAAAGCCAAGAAGTACACATATTTCAAGCCGAAGTTCATTTTCTACGCGACCTATCTTTCCGAAAAGATCGGCTACGCCCGCTATATCAGCATTTTCCGCCAGGTCGAGCGCCATCCCGAGCTTCGCTTCCATCCGATCTTTCTATGGTTCGAGCGTTGGTGCAATGACGAGTTTCGGCACGGCGAGGCCTTTGCGCTCCTGATGCGGGCCAACCCAAGTCTGCTCACCGGCGTCAATCGATGGTGGATCCGCTTCTTCCAGCTCGCCGTGTTTGCGACCATGTATGTGCGTGACCACACGCGGCCGGTCATGCACCGTGCGCTCGGATTGGATCCGACTGAATACGATCGGCAGGTGTTCGATATCACCACTCAAATCTGCAAGCAGGTATTTCCGGTCACCCTGGGCTGGGATGATCCCCGCTTCATGGCGGGCCTGGATGCACTCTGCAGGCTGCAGGATGAACTCGATGCGGCCAAGTCGACCCCGGGGCTGTTCAGCACAATCCGGCGGGGCTGGATTGCGGCGCGTGCGAGCATGGTTTTCGCTCGCCTGTTCTTCTTGCCTGTACGCGAGAACCGTTTGCCGGACGATGCCCGGCTCGCGCCGAGCTGGTAGGGCCGCGTGCCAGCCGCCCACGCTGCCTCACTCGCCTGATCGACGCGCGCGATGGGACTGCTCGTTGCCGTGACCGTTGCCCTTTTGGTCTGGTGGCTTTCCACCGGTCTGATTCTGCGCATGGTCGACCCGGCCAGCCCGCGCAGGCAGCGGCACGCCATGATGTGGGCTTCGTGGATGCTCGCGCTGGGCATGATCGGGGTGGTCGCCACTCGGTCGATGGAGACCGCCCTCGGGGCTTATCTCGCCTTCGCCTCAGCCGTCATGGTCTGGGCCTGGCAGGAAATCGCATTCCTTCTCGGGGTGGTGACCGGGCCCAACCGCGCGCCCTGTCCGCCCGTGCAGGGCTGGCGGCGCGCCTGGTTTGCTTTTACTGCCATCGCGCATCATGAGCTCGCTCTGGTGCTGTTGGGCCTCGCGGTCCTGGTCCCCACCTTGGATGCGCCCAATGCGATGGCCTGGCAGACCTGGCTGGTGCTTTGGAGCATGCGACTGAGCGCAAAGCTCAACATCTTCCTGGGCGTCAAAAATTTTTACGAAGCTTTTCTGCCGCAGTCGCTGCACTACCTGCTCAGCTACTTCACCCGGCGGCGCTTCAATGCGCTCTTTCCGTTCAGTGTTGGGGTGTCGTCGGTGATCGCCGTACTGATCTGGGCGGCAGCCTTTCAGACCGAGGACGCCCATCGGCAGGCGGTCTTCGGCCTCTTGGGTTCCCTCATGGTGCTTGCAATCATCGAGCACGCGTTGCTGATTGCCCCGATGAGGCCGGAAATGCTCTGGCGATGGGCGGTCCGCACTCGCGATTGAGGCGAACCGTAGACCAGGTTCCGATCAAAGCCCGCGCGCGAAACGCAGCCCGTCAGTTTTTCTGGGCTGCGGTGTCGACGAAGCTTGGTCGTGCAAACAGCTTGTCGGCATACTGAGCGAGCCTGGGATGGCGGGTCCGCCAGTGAAGCTCGGGAAAGCGCAATTCGAGATAACCCAATGCGCATCCGGCGGCGATGTCGGCGAGCGAATATCGACCGTCAACCAGCCAGGGGTCGTCACCCAGTGCGGAGGCCAGAGCCTCCAGAGCAGCGTCGATCTTGCCGCGCTGACGATCGATCCACGCTTTGCTGCGATGCGCTTCTTCGTGCTGCAGAACTTCCTGTCGGATCAGGATCGCTGCGTCGACTATGCCATCGGCCAGTGCCTCGAGCGTTCGGACATCGACTCTCTGGCGCCCGGAGGGCGGAATGAGCTTGTGCACCGGGGTGAGGTTGTCGAGGTACTCGACAATGACCCGCGAATCGAAAATTGCACTCCGTTCGTCCACCAGCAAGCAGGGAATCTTGCCTAGCGGATTGAATTGCTTGAGGAGAGCGAGGTCTTGCGCCAGATCGATACGCTGATACGTCGCGTCGATCTTTTTCTCGGCGAGGACGACACGCACTTTACGGACGAAGGGACTGTGATCGGTACCGAGAAGTTTCATTTTTTTGGGGTAGTGTTTACTCGCCCGAGTATAGCAAAGCGATCACCTCAATCGGGTGAGGCTCGACGTTCGTGCCGCGCCTGAGCGTAGCGGCGAGCCTGTTACGATCATGGTTTTCAGTGTTCAGGGATCCCTGTCAATGTCCGACGACCACCGGAATGCGCTGACCGCGCTGTCTCCGCTCGACGGCCGGTATGCTGCCCAGCTTGGAGCGCTCCGGGCGATTCTGTCCGAGGCGGCGTTCATGCAGCGCCGAGTCCACGTCGAAGTCGAGTGGTTGATTGGGCTCTCCGACCTCGGACTGCCCGAGTTGACCTCGTTCCCGGATGAGGCGCGCCGCGTGCTTCGAAGCATTGCCGCAGACTTCGGTATCGATCAGGCGCTCCGAATCAAGGCGATTGAGGCTCAGACAAACCACGACGTCAAGGCGGTCGAATATTTTCTCAAGGAGTCGGTGCGGGGTGACGCTGTACTCGAGCGGGCCGCGGAGTTCATCCACTTTGCCTGTACTTCGGAAGACATCAACAATACGTCTCACGCCCTGATGCTCAAGAGCGCGCGCGATCAGGTGCTTTTGCCTGCGCTGGATCAGCTCGTCGCGAGTCTTCGAGAGATGGCCCACCGCCATGCCGATGAACCGATGCTGTCGCGCACCCACGGACAGCCAGCTTCGCCGACTACGGTGGGCAAGGAATTCGCCAATGTCGTGGCGAGGCTCGAGGCTGCCGTCGGTCGCGTCAAGGCAGTGGCCCTCCTTGCAAAGATGAATGGTGCGGTGGGCAATTTCAATGCGCACTACATCGCCTATCCCGAAGTCGACTGGGAAGCGCACTCGCGCGCAGTTGTGACGGCCCTTGGGCTGGAGCACAACGCCTATACCACTCAGATCGAGCCGCATGACTACATGGCTGATCTTTTCGATGCTTTGGCGCGGGTCAACACCATCCTGATCGATCTCGACCGCGATGTTTGGGGCTATATCTCCCTGGGGTTTTTCCGCCAGCGACTGAAGGAGGGTGAGGTCGGTTCGTCCACCATGCCGCACAAGGTCAATCCGATCGACTTCGAGAATTCCGAAGGCAATCTCGGGCTCGCCAACGCCTTGTTGCGGCACCTGGCAGAGAAACTCCCGGTGTCGCGGTGGCAGCGCGATCTGACCGACTCGACGGTGTTGCGGAATATGGGCGTTGCCCTGGGCCACTGCCTGCTGGGCTACAAGGCCTGTTTGCGCGGGCTCGGCAAGCTCGAGCTCGATCGCGCCCGACTCTTGGCCGATCTCTGCGCCAATCCTGAGGTGCTCGCCGAGGCGATTCAAACAGTCATGCGACGCTACGGGGTCGAAAACCCTTATGAGCAGCTGAAGGCTCTCACTCGCGGCCGTGGGATCGATGCCGCCACCCTGGCCGACTTCGTGGCTCGGCTTCCGATGCCGGAGGAGGCCCGCGAGCGCCTTCGCACCCTGACCCCGGAGACCTACACGGGCATTGCCGCTACCCTTGCTCGACGGGTCTGAGGCTTGACCGAAGCGTGTTTGGATCGCGCCTGATGGCGCTTCGAACCACCTGCGCCGAATTCAGGTTTTCCAGGACTGATAAGCTGCAGGGCTGGGAAAACCCTTCTCCACCCCAAGGAGCCCTCCTTATGAAAACCTCGTCCCTCGCCCTCTGCGCCGCACTGCTCGGCGCATCCTTGCTCGCCAGCGGGCCTGCGCAGGCTCAGTTCGCGCGTGCTGACGATGCGATCAAGTATCGTCAGGCGGCCTTTACCCTGATGAGCCATCAGATGGGGCGCCTCGCCGCCATGGCCCAGGGCAAGGCTCCCTTTGATGCGCAAACGGCGCAGGCCTCGGCGCGTGCCGTCGATTTGATCGCCCACCTGCCGTGGGATGCTTTTCCCGCCGGCTCGAACACAGGCGCCGCCAAGGTGAAAGGCGACCCCTGGAAGGACGCCGAGGATTTCGCGAAGCTGCAGGCCGCGCTCAAGGCGCAGACCGCGAAGCTTGCCAGCTCGGCGGGGTCGCTTGAGACCTTGCGGACGCAGGTCGGGGCGACCTCCCAGGCTTGTCGCGACTGTCACGAGAAATACCGTCAGGTTCGTTGACGCTGGGCTGGTGCGCTCTAGCGCACCAGCCATCCGACCAGGGCCGCGCACGCTGCAAGAATGGCGGCGGCTCGGATTCGGAGGGTCAGGTCGTCGCGGCTTTCCGGTGCCGATTCGGATGGAGCTTCAGCGTCTCCACTGACCATGGCTTTCGTCAGCTTCTTGCCGTAGCGCCAGCGATACCAGACGATTGCGATCAGGTGCAGCGCGATCAGACCGATCAGGATGAATCGATTGGTGAGGTGCCAACCGGTAATCCGGTCGCTCGTCTCGGAGCTGACCCAATTGCGTAGCGGCCCCTCCCAGATGATCGCATCGTTGGAGAAGAGGCCGGTCGTCACCTGGATCGCTGAAACGATCAAGAGCGCATAGACCGACAGGGCAGCGGCCGGACTATGCCCCAGCCCGGCCACGCTGTGGGGGTCCCTCAGGGCGCGCAGGGCTGCGCCCGGTCTGGGCGGGAAGCTCGCAAAGCGCGCGTAGTGCGGCCCGGCCCAACCCCACACGACCCGGAAGAGCAGCAGGGTCAGCACTGCATAGCCGAACCTGAAGTGCCAAGGCATCGCATCGCTGCCGAGGTTGGCCGTGACCACCGCCCCCACGATCGAAACGGCCAGGCCCCAGTGAAACAGCCGGGTCGGGAGATCCCAAACTCGGATGGATGTCGGGGTCTTCGGCGGGTGGGCGTGCATCGAGGGGGGAATGGCTTTGAGCGTCAATCGATCAGTAGGCTTGCAACGAAAACGCCCAGCATCGTCATGACCAGAGCCAACTTGATGACCGTACCCACAAGCAAGCCGATCCAGGTCGCGAGCCCGACCTGTCCGGCTCGAAGGAGCTGACGACGCGCAAGAAACTCACCGACCGCCGCACCGATCAGCGGCATGAACAGCAAGCCCCACAAGCCTGTGAAGATTCCAAGCAAGGTGCCGATTGCGGATCCGATCAAAGCCTGACGCGAGGCCCCCGCACGCTGCGCGCCTATTGAACTGGCGAGGAAGTCGACAGCCATCGCCATCAGAGTCAGCGCGGAGAGAATCGCACAGGTCAAACCCGAGATTTTTTCGAAACCATCGATCCAGGCCGCAAGCAGCGCTCCCAGGAGGATCAGAGGCGGCCCGGGCAGGGCCGGCAGCACGGTGCCCGCAGCCCCGATCAGGATCAGCACGACGGCGAGGGCCCAAAGCAGGATATCCACATCGGCCTCCGGGGGGGTGTCGAGCCCGATCAGGGGAGCTCGACCTCACCTTCATCTTTTTTCTTGATCGGCTTGACCAGATCTTCACGCTTGAGGCCCAGCCACAAGGTAATTCCCGCCGCTACGAAGATCGACGAATAGATCCCGAACAGGATGCCGATCGTCAGGGCGACCGCAAAGTAGTGCAGCGTCGGGCCACCGAAGATCAGGATGGTCAACACCATGATTTGGGTCGATCCGTGCGTCATGACGGTTCGAGAGATCGTGCTGGTGATGGCGTGATCGATCGTATCCTCGGTCGTGGCTCGTCGCATCTTGCGAAAGGTCTCTCGCATCCGGTCAAAGATGACCACGGATTCGTTGACCGAGTAGCCCAACACCGCGAGCACGGCCGCAAGGACAGACAGCGAGAACTCCCACTGGAAGAGCGCAAAGAAGCCAACGATGATGATCACGTCGTGCAGGTTGGCGATGATGGCCGCGACGGCGAACTTCCATTCGAAGCGCAACGCGAGATAGACCATGATGCCGATGATCACGATCAGGAGGGCGAGTGCGCCGTCTGCGAACAGTTCAGCGCCTACCTGCGGCCCGACGAATTCGACCCGCTTGAGTTCGACGTTCGCATCGACTGCCTTCAGCCGGGCCAGCACCTGCTCGCTCTGGCGTGCCGACGCCGAGCCCGAGCCGTCTTTGAGCGGCAGACGAATCATCACGTCGCGCGAGGTCCCGAAATTCTGGACCTGCGCGTCGGCATAGCCCATGCCGA
>JBIKVK010000021.1:0-24225 GCA_044356835.1 Burkholderiaceae bacterium | reverse complement strand
CCTGGGCAAGGACCCGTTCAACGCATTCAGGGTGTTTTTTCTCAACCCGATCGATGACCTTTACGGGCTGACCGAGCTGTTTCTGAAAGCCACCCCGCTCATGCTGATCGCACTGGGGCTGGCCGTGGGCTTTCGCGCCAACGTCTGGAATATCGGCGCGGAGGGCCAGTACATTCTGGGAGCCGTCACCGGAACAGCCGTAGCGCTCGCCTTCGACCGCAGTCTGCCGGCGCAGGTTCTCCTCCCAGCGATGTTCATTGCGGGTGCACTGGGCGGCATGGCCTGGGCCGCCATTCCGGCGTGGCTGCGCACACGCTTCAACGCGAACGAAATCCTGGTGTCGCTGATGCTGGTCTACGTGGCACAGCTGCTGGTCTCGTGGCTCGTGCACGGCCCATGGAAGGATCCCCAGGGCTTCAACTTCCCCCAGACCCGCATGTTCGAGGCGGCCGCGGTGCTGCCCCCGCTGGTTGAAGGCATGCGGCTGACCCATGCGTTTCCGCTCGCGGTCGTGGCTCTCGCGGCCGGGCACCTGCTGCTGAATCGGAGCTATGTCGGCTTCCAGCTGCAAGTCGTGGGGCAGGCCCCGGCGGCCGCCCGACACGCCGGGTTCTCGGTCCGGCGCGCGGTATGGATCGGGCTGATCGCAGGGGGCGCAATGGCCGGGGTGGCGGGGCTCGCAGAAGTGGCCGGGCCGATGGGTCAACTCACCGAGCATGTCGCCAACCACTACGGCTTCGCAGCGATCATCGTCGCCTTCCTCGGACGCCTGCACCCCGTCGGAATTTTCCTGGCGAGCCTGCTGATGGCGCTGATGTACCTCGGGGGTGAACAGGCCCAGCAGTATCTGGGGCTCCCCTCGTCGGTGGCCAAAGTGTTCCAGGGCCTGCTGCTCTTTTTTCTCCTGGGCACCGACGTGCTCGCGCAGTACCGGATCCGCTGGGGCCGGCGCGTCATGAGGCAGGAAGGCTAAACGATGACCGGTATCGACCTGGCCAGCGCACTGGTGGCCGCTGCGATTTTCGCCGGCACGCCACTGCTCATCGTTGCCTTGGGCGAATTGATCACGGAACGGGCTGGCGTATTGAATCTTGGGGCCGAGGGCATGATGGCCGTGGGCGCCATTGCAGGCTTTGCCGCTGCACATCACTCGGGAAGTGCCGCCGCTGCCGTGGTCGCAGGCGCGCTGGCAGGGACGGCCTGTGCGCTGATCTTCGGTCTGTTGGCCATCAGCCTGCTCGCCAATCAGGTTGCCTGCGGTCTGGCGCTGGCCATTTTTGGCGTAGGCTTTGCCGCCTTCGTCGGCAAGCCCTATGAGGCCCTATCGCTCTCCGCGGTGCCTGCCTGGCCCGTCCCGTTGTTGTCTGACCTTCCCCTGATCGGACCGGCCCTCTTCACCCACCCCCCCATCGTGTACCTGTCCTGGTTGCTGCTCGCCGGAGTCATCGTGTTCCTGCAGTACTCCCGGCCTGGTCTGGTGCTTCGCGCAATCGGCGAGTCGCCCTCGGTGGCCCACCAAAGCGGCTACCCAGTGATCCGGGTGCGTTACCTTGCCACCCTGTTCGGCGGGGCCATGGCCGGGATCGGAGGGGCCTTCCTGTCGGTCTTCTACACCCCGCTGTGGGCCGAAGGCATGGTGGCAGGTCGTGGCTGGATTGCGCTCGCCCTGGTCGTGTTCGCAACCTGGCGTCCGGCCCGGGTATTGCTCGGTGCGTATTTGTTCGGTGGCATGCTGATCGCTCAAATGTTCGTGCAGGGATCGGGCGTCGATTGGGACATTCCCTCACAATGGCTATCGGCACTCCCGTATCTCACTACGATCATGGTTCTGGTTCTCATTTCGCGCCGCCCCGAGCTGATCCGACTCAATTCGCCGGTCTCGCTGGGACAGCCCTACCGCCCAGACAATTGACGGGTCTGCACCCCTTCCAAACGCAAGCCAAGTCTGTTCAACTCCCAATCCTCAGCAAAGGAGCCTCCTGATGACCTCCCGTCGTGCCGTTCTCCGCAGCACTGCCGTTGTCGCCGGTGCCTCTCTCGTCCCGACCCTCGCCCGCGCGCAAGGAGCCGGCCCCATCAAGGCCGGGTATGTCTATGTCAGCCCGATCGGTGACGCTGGCTGGACCTTCCAACACGACCTCGGGCGTCGCGAGATGGAGCAGGCCCTGGGCGCAAAAGTGCAGACGCGCTTCATCGAGAGCGTACCCGAGGGTGCTGACGCCGAGCGCGTGATCCGCGAACTGGCTCAAAGCGGCCACAGCGTGATCTTCGGAACCAGCTTCGGCTACATGAACTACATGGAGCGGATCGCGAAACAGTTCCCGAAAATTGCATTCGTGCACGCGACCGGCTACAAGCGTGGCCCCAACCTGGGAACCTACAACGCCCGGTTTTACGAGGGCCGCTACCTGACCGGCCTGGTGGCCGGCCGTATGACCCAGTCCAACATACTCGGCTACGTCGCAGCCTTCCCGATTCCTGAGGTGCTTCAGGGCATCAATGCCTTCACGATGGCCGCTCGCAGCATCAATCCCAAAGTCGAGGTGCGGGTGGTGTGGGTCAATTCCTGGTATGACCCGGGTAAAGAGCGCGATGCGGCCAACACCCTCATGGCTCAGGGTGCCGACGTCGTCACCCACCACACCGACTCGACCGCGGCCGTTCAGGCCGCCCAGGAGCGCGGCCGTTATGCGATCGGCTACCACTCCGACATGTCCAAGTACGGCGCCAAGGCCCACCTCACCGCAACCACCCATCACTGGGGCGCGTTTTATACCCGGACGATCAACGAGGCGATCGCCGGCACCTGGAAGCCGGGCAACCTCTGGGGCGGTTTCAAGGAGGGCATGGTGAAGCTGGCGCCGCTCAATCCGGCCGTGCCCGCCGATGTTCGGGAGCGGGTCGCCCGCATTGAGGCCGATCTGACCTCGGGAAAATTCCATCCCTTCAGCGGTCAGATCGTGGATCAAGATGGCAAAGAGCGGCTGGCCGCCGGTCAGACCATGGACGACGATACGCTCAACCGCATGGATTACTACGTCCAGGGCGTCGCGAGCCGCCTCCCCAAGAAGTAAGCCGCATCGATGGGTCTGCGACTGACCGCCATCGTCACCCGCACCGGTGACGATGGCAGTACCGGGCTGGGCGACGGCAGTCGCACCCGCAAGGACAGCTTGCGGGTTGCGGCGCTGGGTGACGTCGACGAGTTGAATTCATCCATCGGACTGCTGCTCACCGAGTCGCTGCCCGAGCCCCTGGCCCACGGCTTCTCCGCGATCCAGCATGATCTGTTTGACCTCGGAAGCGAACTCGCAGTCCCGGGCTATCAAGCCGTCAAGCCGGCTCAGGTGCTGAGGCTCGACGACTGGTTGGCACACCACAACGCAACCCTGCCGCGGCTCGCCGAGTTCATCCTGCCCGGCGGGTCCAGGCCGGCCGCCCTGGCGCATGTGTGCCGAACCGTCTGCCGTCGCGCCGAGCGAAGCGTGGTGGCCCTGGCCTCGGCCGAGACGGTCAGGCCGGAGGTCCTCCAGTATCTCAATCGGCTGTCCGATCTGCTCTTCGTGCTCGCCCGTGTTTTGAATCGCTCTGCAGGTGGTCAGGACGTGCTCTGGGAACCCGGGCGTTTCGCCTGACCGCACTCACACCGCGGCCTGCTCGCACAAACGGCGCGCCCGTACCCCCTCGGCCAGGGTGTCGAGTACACCCACGGTGTCATCCCAGCCGATGCAGCCATCGGTGATGCTCTGGCCATAGGTCAAGGCGACCCCGGGCTTGAGGTCCTGACGGCCTCCGACCAGATGGCTCTCGATCATCATGCCGAAAATGCGCTGCTCGCCTGATGCGAGCTGGCCGCCGATGTTCGCCGCGACCCCAACCTGGTTTTCCGGCTTCTTCTGGCTGTTGCCGTGGCTGGCATCGACCATCAAGCGGCAGGCTTGTCCCGACGCGGCCGCCTCCCGACACGCAGCGTTGATGCTCTCCGGGTCGTAGTTGGGCGCTTTGCCGCCGCGCAGAATGACGTGGCAGTCCTCGTTGCCATTGGTCGATACGATCGCGGAGTAGCCGCCCTTGGTGACCGACAAAAAGTGGTGCGGCTGGGAGGCGGCCTTGATCGCGTCCAGCGCGATCTTCAGATTGCCGTCGGTACCGTTCTTGAAGCCCACCGGGCAGGACAGACCGGACGCAAGCTCGCGGTGGACCTGCGATTCAGTGGTGCGCGCACCGATCGCGCCCCAGGCGATCAGATCGGCCAGATACTGGGGAGTGATCATGTCGAGAAACTCGGTGCCTGCCGGCAAACCCATCGCATTGATGTCGAAGAGGAGTTCTCGGGCCAGTCGAAGACCTTTGTTGATCTCGAAACTGTTGTCGAGATCAGGGTCGTTGATCAGGCCTTTCCAGCCCACGGTCGTGCGCGGCTTCTCAAAGTAAACCCGCATCACGATTTCAAGATCCCCGGCGAGCCGCTCTCGCTCGGCCAGCAGGCGGCGGGCATAGTCGCGCGCAGCCTGGGGGTCGTGAATCGAGCACGGGCCGATCACGACCAGCAGGCGGTCATCCATTCCATGGAGGATGCGGTGAATGGCCTGACGCGCACCAGAGACCACACGGGTCACCTCATCGGTCGCCGGAAACTCCCGCAGCAGGTGTGCAGGCGGGGCCAGCTCGCGGTAGCCGCGGATCCGGGTGTCATCGGTGCTGTTGGACATCTTGGTCTCCAGAAACATGGGCGCGCGATCGAGCGAAGCCCCAGAAAACAAAACCGCCGGTTTTGAGGCCGGCGGTCTGGGTCGGATCAGGTTGGCTTTAGCCGCAAGCTCGATCCGGACTCAGTCCGCCGCAGGGCGGAAAGCCGAAATAGCTGAAAAAGCGGAAAAAGCCAGTCTTGATCATCAGAAAAGTGTAGCCCTGAACGGTGCCAACGCGCAAGCCGACTGCCGCAGGCCCGGCCGGAGTACGACGAAGGTGGACTGCGCGGGAGCGTCAAGCCCCCGTGCCACCGACCGTGAGCCCTTCGATCCGCAGGGTAGGCTGACCGACCCCCACAGGAACGCTCTGTCCATCCTTGCCGCACACACCCACGCCTGAATCCAGTCGCATGTCGTTGCCGATCATCGTCACCTGCTTGAGCGACTCGGGCCCGTTGCCGATGAGCGTGGCTCCCTTGACGGGATATTGCAAGCGTCCGCCCTCCACCCACCAGGCTTCCGAGGCCGAAAAGACAAACTTGCCATTGGTGATGTCGACCTGGCCTCCGCCGAAGTTCACCGCATAGAGGCCGCGGTCGATGGACTCGATGATCTCCTTGGGGTCGTGCTTGCCTGAGAGCATGAATGTGTTGGTCATGCGTGGCATCGGCAGGTGGGCAAAGGACTCGCGCCGGCCATTGCCGGTCACCGCAACCCCGGAGAGTCGAGCATTGAGCGAGTCCTGGAGATAGCCGCGCAAGATGCCGTCCTCGATCAGGACGTTGCTGCGGGTCGGATTGCCCTCATCATCGATGTTGAGCGAACCACGCCGCCCCGAGATCGTCCCGTCATCAATCACGGTGACCCCCGGTGCGGCCACCCGCTCGCCGATCCGCCCTGAAAACACCGATGAACCCTTGCGATTGAAATCACCCTCGAGACCGTGCCCGACAGCCTCATGGAGCAAGACGCCGGGCCAGCCGGGACCCAGCACGACCGTCATCGTCCCGGCGGGGGCCGGGCGCGACTCGAGGTTGGTGAGCGCTGCATGCACGGCCTCGCCGACATAGCGATCCAGCACGGCTTCATCGAAATAATTCATGCCGGACCGCCCGCCGCCACCGCTGTGGCCCTGCTCGCGTCGGCCGGCCTGTTCGGCGATCACGGTGAGCGACAAGCGCACGAGCGGTCTGACATCGGCCGCAATCACGCCATCGGCGCGCACGACGAGCACAACGTCATACTCGGCTGCGAGCCCGGCCATGACCTGCACGACTCTCGGATCGCGCGCTCGGGCGGCGCGTTCAACGCGCTCGAGCAGCGCCACCTTGGCCGCAGCATCCAGCGAAGCAATCGGATCATCGCGGCCATACAGCGCATGGCCGCTCGCGGCCTGCATCCGCGCAGCCACCTTGACACGACCCGCACCCCGGCGGGCGATGGTGCGGGTGGCACGGGCCGCCGAGAGGAGCGCCGCTTCGCTGATCTCGTCCGAGTATGCAAAAGCCGTCCTCTCACCGGTGACCGCGCGCACACCCACGCCGCGATCAATCGAGAAACTGCCGGATTTGACGATGCCCTCTTCGAGACTCCATCCCTCGCTGCGCGTGAACTGAAAGTAGAGATCGGCGTAGTCAACGCGATGCTGGAACACCTCGGCGAGCACGCACTGCAGCCGCGACTCGTCCAGGCCATAGGGCTCCAGCAGGAGCGATCGGGCCACCGAGAGATGGTCAATAGAGCGGTCGGATACATTCATGATGAAGCGTCAACACAGGCAGACAGCGGATGGCCTGATCCTACATGACCCGATGCGAGAGCGCTGGCAGACCCGCACGAACTTCATTGATTCGGCTCCGGTCGACCTGAGCCATGACGACGCCTTCGCCCTCCTCGGACCGCTCGGCAACCACCTCACCCCAGGGGTCGATGAGCACCGAATGCCCCCAGGTGCGCCGGCCGCCCGGGTGGCGACCGCCCTGAGCCGGTGCCAAAACCCAACACTGGTTTTCGATGGCGCGCGCCCGAAGCAGGACCTCCCAGTGCGCCGCGCCCGTGCGCGCAGTAAAGGACGACGGGATGACCATCAGATCGACCGGGCTTAAGGCGCGGTATAGCTCCGGAAACCGAAGGTCGTAGCAGACGGACAGTCCGACGCGCCAACGGGGGGCGGCCCGGTCGGGCCCGTCGCAATCCAGCACGACCGGCGTGCGGCCGGCGATGATGGTGGCCGACTCATCGAAACGCTCGGCGCCGCGAACGAAGCTGAAGAGATGGATCTTGTCGTAGCGGGCCCGCCTGCGGCCGTCCGGGCCGTACACCAGGCAAGCGTTGGCCACCTTGGCCGGACTGGCCGTGGAGAGGGGCACCGTGCCGCCGACCAACCACATTCGGTGCCGAGCGGCCGACTCGGCGAGAAAGGCCTGGACGGGCCCCTCCCCGTCCCGCTCTCGCGCGAGCACCTTGTCCGTTTCCCGCTCACCGAACAGCGAAAAATATTCGGGAAGGGCCGCAAGCTGCGCGCCTGCTTGAGCGGCCTGGGCGATCAGGCGCGCCGCGGCTGCAAGGTTGTCCTCGATCACAGCGCCAGACACCATCTGGATCGCGGCAACCGACCATTGATCGGGCAAAGGCTCTGAATTCATGTTCGATGCTCTCCAGGTGTTGGGCCCGCCAGGGCAGCGCGCCTGGGGGCCCCGAGCGGGCCTACCCGCCGGCAATGCACGCGGCGCATCGCTTCGCTCACGGGCTCTGGAGCTCGACACGGGGTCGGGCGCGCTCGATGACCGAGGGGTCGGTCCACGATCCCCTCACCTCGTACTCGTAAGTGAAGATGTCGCGAATGGGTTTGCGCAGGGCGAGCTGGGCCAGAAACGTACCCAGTCCTACCGCCGGATTGGCCATCGCCGCGTAGGCAAGCGACGCGAGTCCGGCATTCATTTCTGGGCGCACCCGGATGTTGAGGTGCTGGGTCTCCTCGGCCAGATTCGCCTCGCCGCGGATGTCGATCAGCGCCTGAACGCCTCGCATCGCAAAGGCGTCGGTCCGCGCCACCCCGGCCTCGAGGCGCGCCACGCCCTTGATCTCGTCAAAGGAAAATCCCTCGGCAATCAGGTCACGAAAATCCAGGCTCAGGCGGCGCGGCAAGGACTGAAGGTTCAAGACTCCGATCAATTTGGCAATTCCCGGATCGGTCTTGAGGAACTGTCCGCGTTTGAGCTCGATGTCGACCGAACCGGTCATGCTTGGGTAATGCAGGGCAAGGGGTGAACCGTCCCAGCCGATCCGCCCCGCGAGACTGCCCGCACCTCCGGCCAAAGCGCCCTGAATTCCGAAAGTGGACAGGATCTGACCCGGCTCCGTCAGATCGAGCTTGAAGTCAAGCTGGGTTCCCGTCAGGGTCGCCCCCCCCCCGGCCAGGGCCACAGGCGCTGACCCTTTTGGCCCCTGCGAAGCGCCCAACCCTGCGGGCGGTCTGGTGGATGGGCGCCAGGTGCCCGAAGCTGCGAGCTGGCCCCCGGGATGACGCAAGGCGAGTCGATCGAGCCTCCAGTAGGCGTCGGGCCCGCTGCCGGTATTGACTGCCGCCAGGCGCAGCGACCCCAGCGTACGCCCCGCAAGCACCAGGCGCTCGGCTTCGATTTCGAGCGCGGGCAGCTTGACCTCCGAGGGCTCAGAGGAGGCTGAGCCGCGCTCGGGTCCGTTCACACTGGATGGGATTTCGAGCCGCGAAAAGCGGCCCACCAGCGTTCCTCCCTCGTCCGGGCGGTCGGGTGGGTACCATTCGATACGCCCCTCACCCTGTTCGGCACTCACCAGGACCGTCCAGTGCTGGGCCTCGCGATCAGCCTGGGCCTCAAGGCGACGGAACACGCGACCGCTCCAGTCCACTGTATCCGCCGAGAGCTTGACCCGGTCCAGAGCCGGCATTGCCCGGACCGCACTGCCCCCGGCCAGGGCGCTCGACTGCCGTGCCTGCAACCAAGCTGCGACCGGTCGCCAGGCCTCGACGTCGAAATGAGGCAGGTGCACCGCCGCAGCAAAGCCGCGAGCCAAGCGCTCGGCACGACTTCCCGCGGACAGGCTGCCTCGAGTCAGTTCGAACCGACCGGTTTGGGCATCAAAGCGGCGCTCGGTCTCGAATAGAAACTCGCCCCGCAGGCGGGCACGCAGCTGCTCGGCACGGTCGGTCGCCCGGGCGGCCGGGGTCCGGGAGCGGCGCCATTCCACTTGAAGCGGCCAGACCTCATCGGCGGACTTGGCCAGGGGTGCCGGCAGGCGGCTCGAGATCCCGATGAGATCTGAATCAATCTTCACATTCAGCTCGGACACCGCGGTTTCCACCGACAGCCGGTAGGTCCCCTCTCCCTGAATCAGCTCGACCCCCTCACCCAGGAGCCATCGTTGGAGCTCGGACGAATCCGCTCGCCCCTGGGCCTCGATCTTGAGTCGACCGTCACGGCCCAGGCGCGCCGAAGCCTCGGCCACACCGCCCAGAAGCTCGGCACGAATCCGGGGGACATTCAGCCCCTCATCGGAAAATGCAAGCTTGGCGGCAAGGGCGCTCAAGAGCGGCACGTCGGGGCCCAGAGCGAGCTTGCCGTCGGCAAGATCGACCCCACCGCGATAACGGGGCGCGGCCGCGCCGGCAAGCGGCAGGGTGAGCGCCAAATCGAGATGGGCCCGCCCGGTCAGGTCAAGCTCCAGGACTGCCGGATCCACCCTGTGCCGCAGCGGACTTTCGGCTAAAAACTTGAGCATCGACTCTGCAGAACCGTTCGCCTCACCCTCGATCATCAGGTCCGGGAGGCGGAAGTCCTCGATCCGGGCTCGCACATTGGCCAGGGCAACATCGAACAAGCGGGCGCGTTGAGCCTCAACCCACATCCCGGCGCGCTCGAAGCGCAATCGTGCCTCGACCCCATTGATTTCGGGCCAGTCCGGTGCGTACCCGAGTCTGACCCCGGACACCTGGGCCTCCACCAGGAACTCGCCCTGAGCAGGATCCCTGAAAGGGAAGTGGCGCACATCGCCCCGCAGGACCCAGCGGGCCTGATTCGACTGGCCCGATCCGACGGACCGGGCCACCCAGGTTCGGACTCCGGCGGGCAAGCGCTCGGGCAAGTAACGGGCAATCCTTGCTGCATTGGCCCGCGAAAGACTTCCTCTCAAGTCCGCCACGCCAGGGCCGGCGCCATTGAAACGGTAACGACCCGCCAGCTGCCCCGCGAGGTCAGCATTGGCAAAGCGCAGCATGTCGACGCGAACGTCCACGGTCGGGAATTCATCGGCCTTATCCGCCTGCGGGGCATTGACGACCCAGTCGAGTTCTCCGGTCAGACTGGCCACATTGATCACGGGTTGAGCGAAGACGCCGGGAAATGTCAGCACGAGCTGCCTTGAATCGATCCAGGCGCGCCCCCCGATGCGATCGAGCTCAACGCGGCCCGTGAGGTTGGTGATCGACGGCAGCGATTGGGCGTCCGTGCCGCGCCCCGCCGGACCCGCTCTTCGCAGCCCAAAGCCCTTCAGGTCGAAGCGAGCCAGGATGTCGTCGCGCTCCGATCCGGCTCTCCAGGAGAACCCCAGCGACTCGACGCGACCGCTCGCGCGCCAACCGGCGAGTGATCGGACCAGCGAATCGGCAACCGGGAGTCGCTGCGCCGCAGCGAGGAGCGGCCCCGCATCCATGCCTCGAAAAGAAAGCGCAATCTCAGTCGGCGCGAACTGGTCTGAATCGAGTACCAGCCGCTGAGGGCGGTCGTCAGTCTCGAGCACCAGACCGGATCCGTCGACCGCGCGGAACTGGTCCAGCTGCAGTTCGACCAGGGACCCCAGTCCACGGCGCGCACGCGCCTCGAGCGTGAGGGCGCGAAGCGGAACCGTTCGGCCCTCCATTCTCAGATCGAGCGCATCGGCCTGTCCCTTGAACAGAAGGTCGCGCCATTCGCCATCCCCGAATTCGGACCAGATCATGGCGGAGCCCCGGCCCGAACGAAGGCCCAGGGGCAGCCCCTCCCGCTGCAGCATGCCGCCGGCCTGCCGCGCCAGCATCGCAATATCGAGTTCGTCAACGCGCACATGCCATTCTCCGCGCCAATTGCGCAGATCAGAGGGGCTGGCACCCTCCGCGAGGCCTGCATCGACGCGAATCTCGATCGAACGAGCCAGGGCTCCGACCGAGGGCAGATTGACCGCAAGCTGGAGGCGGTTCGCACCCCGAGCGGCCAGCAGCTCCAGGCCCTCGATGGACTGGTCGATGGATGCCAAGCGGTCGCTCCAGTCGATGCGCAGTCCGCGGACCGCCAGCTCATTGACGGCGAGCAGCCCCGCCCAGGTGCCTCCATGGATGCCCATCCTGCCGGTATCGATCAGCTGACCTCCGACCACCCAGCGCTGTGTATCGACCCGCTCGACGCGCAGCCGCGCGCCGGCGAACTCCAGGCGGGCGAGCTCGATCCGGCCTGCGAGGAGTGCGCCCAGGGAAAGAACCGCTTGGACACGGCTCACCGAGAGCTCGGGGTCAGGGCCCTCCACTGTGATGCTGAGCCCCGAGGCCGCGAGGGTCGGGCGTACACCGAGGAACCCAGGCTCCAGGCTCTGGATGCGAACCGTCGCCTGGAGCTGGCTCGACAGCAGTGCCTCGAGGCGTGGCCGCCAGTGGTCAAGCGATGGCCAGACCACGAACCGGAGCGCGAAAGCCACCGACGCCAGGATCAACCCGCCCAGCACGAGGAGCCACAGGACGGGCCGTATCCATCGGCGCGTCGAGCGCTCAGGCGCAGGGGGAAGCGAGGCGGTGCTGGGCTGCGACAATCTGGCTGACCTACGATACGGACTGGGACGTTCGAAATGGTGCGAACGGGCTCAGGGCGAATTCGGACGATTCAACTGAAAGGATAACCGTTCCATGACATCGACCGATGATTTCGTGGCGATCGGGCTGTCACCGTTTTTCAGCCGCTCGCTGGACGCACTCGAGCGGCGTGCCCGCCCGGGCGAAAACGTTCGTGAAACCCTCGCGACGCTGGTGAGCGGGCCCCTGTTGGGCGCGGCGCTCGAACGCCTGATCGAGGCGCATCAACCCGAGCCTGGGCCAGCCGAGTCCCCCCTCGACTTGGAGACCGTCGGGGCCGGCCTGCGCCGCGCGCGGCTCTGGACGATGCTGACCCTGATCGAGCGGGATTGTCGCGGGCACGCACCCTTGGACGAGATCTGCCAGAGCATGACCGAGCTTGCGATCGGGACGACCCGGCGCGCAATGCACGCGGCGGGCCTTGAGCTGGCGAGTCGTTTCGGACGGGCCTGCGACGGCGAAGGTCAGGCGCAAGATTTGCTCGCGGTGGCGATGGGCAAGGGCGGAGCGGGCGAACTCAATGTCTCCTCCGATCTCGATCTGGTCTTCGTTTTCCGTGAGGAGGGCCTCAGCGAGGGCATCGCCGACGGTTCAGGGGACATCCGCGGGGGGTCCCGGATTGCGGCGAGCGAATGGATGCACCGGGCCGCGCGACTCACCATTGCCCTGTTGTCCGAACACACAGCCGAGGGCTTTGTATTCCGGGTCGACACGCGCCTGCGGCCCAACGGTGATTCCGGCCCCCTGGTCGCGTCGCTCGGCATGCTCGAGCAGTATTTCTTCACCCAGGGGCGGGAGTGGGAGCGTTTTGCCTGGCTCAAGGGCACAGTGATCGCAAACTCGGGACTGGCCGGCCCGGCCGGCAACAGCGAAGACGAGCGCGCCTTGCACATGATCGTCACGCCGTTCGTCTTTCGCCGTTACCTGGACTACGCAGCTTTCGCGGCTCTTCGGGATCTGCACGGCAAGATCAAGGCCGAGGTCGCCCGAAGGGGCGCCCGTTCACTGGATGCCCTGGATGTGAAACTCGGGCGTGGCGGCATTCGGGAAATCGAGTTCACCGCGCAGCTCTTCCAGATTGTCCGGGGCGGGCGGGATCCGGGTTTGCGCAACAAACAAACGCTCGTCACTCTCGCAGGGCTGGCCGAGCGAGGCGTCATCGCCTCGGAAGACGCCGAGCATCTGAGCAACGCGTATCGATTGCTTCGACGTACCGAACATGCGTTGCAGTATCGCGAGGATGCACAGACCCACCTGCTGCCCACCAATGAGAGTCAACGTGCGCCGATCGCTGCCATGCTGGGAATGTCCCTGCCCTCCTTCAATGACGCCATCGCCGGGGCCACCGCGACCGTGGCCGCGGTCTTCGACCGCCTGCTTGCGCCCGCCGAGGGCAGCACCGGGACCTCAAGCCCGCAAGGCCCGGCCGCACAAACAGATCCGGAGATCATCCGTCGAATCGAGCAGCTGCGCGCCGGCTCGCGCTATGGTGCAGCCCGGCCGGAGATCCGCGAGGCCATTGATCGACTCACCGCACGAGCCCAATCGCTGCAGACGGGTCAAGCCGGGATGGCGCGCCTCATTGATCTGCTTGAGTCCGTCTGCCGCCGCCCGGCGTATGTCGCGTTGCTCGACCAATTCCCCCAGGCCTTTGATCGCGTGCTCAAGGTGCTCGATTGGGCCAAGTGGCCGGCCGACTACCTGATGAAGCATCCGGTCGTGCTCGACGAGCTCCTGGATGGCCAACTCCTGCAGCCGACCGATCTAGCGGCCTGGGCAGCGCAACTCGAAACCCGCGTCATGGCCGCCCGGATCGGGGAGGAGCCGGATGTGGAGCTGCAAATGGACCTGACCCGCGAAGCGCACCACGCGCAAGTCTTCAGGCTGATGGTTCAGGACCTGGGGGGGTTGCACAGCACCGAGCGGATCTCGGATTTCCTGAGCGAACTGGCCGACCGGATCCTGAGCCTGGTGATCCGGCTGGTCTGGTCGCAGTTGCGCAGCCGATTTCGAGATCGGCCACGGATTGCGGCGATTGCCTACGGGCGGCTGGGGGGCAAGGAACTGGGCTATGCGTCCGACCTGGATCTGGTGTTTGTCCACGACGACGAGGACGAGCGCGCAACCGAGGCCTACTCGATGCTCGCCCAGCGCGTTTCGGGATGGCTCTCGACTCGCACGGCGGCGGGTCTGCTCTTTGACACCGATCTGAGACTGCGGCCCAACGGCAGTGCGGGTCTGCTCGTGTCCTCACTCGCAGGTTTTGAGCGCTACCAACGCGATTCGGCCTGGGTCTGGGAGCATCAGGCGTTGACCCGAGCCCGCTTTTGCGCGGGCGATCCTGCGATCGGAGCGCGCTTCGAATCGGTGCGCCGTGAGCTCCTCGGCCTACCCCGGGAACCCGGGGCTTTGGCCACCGAAGTCCGCGCCATGCGCCAAAAAATGCATGAAGGCCATCCGAACCGCACCGAGCTCTTCGACCTCAAACATGACCAGGGCGGCATGGTCGACATCGAGTTCATCGTCCAGTTCCTGGTGCTCGCCTACGCCCGCACCCACCCCACTCTCCTCGACAATGCGGGCAACATCGCTCTCCTGTCACGCGCAGCCCAGGCGGGTCTGATCGATTCGGCGCTTGCCTTGCGGGTTGCGGACGCTTATCGACACTACCGGCAGTTGCAACACACGCTGCGCCTGAACGACCAGCAGTTCGCCCGGGTCGACCCGCAGGAAGTGGGCGCCGAAGTGAGCGCGGTTCGGACGCTTTGGGACGCCGTACTGGGAAGTAAAGCGGATTAAGCGGCCCCCGCGCGAGACGAAAGAAGATCGCAAGCCACCGGCCTCGCAGGATCGCTTAGGCAGTCCTGAGCAGCACAAACACGAGGGTGCCTGCCGCCATGCCGGCAAAAGGATTGCCGCTCAGCCGAATCACCGCGATCAGCACGAGGGCCGAGGCGAATTTGGCATCGGCCAGGACGGGCATGCCCCATTGCCCCTGTGCCTGCAGATCGGCGAGTACCTGAGGCGCGATCAGCGCGGCCAATGCCGCGAGCGGCGCATACCGGAGAGCCCGCTGCACCAGGCCGCGCGGTTGCCAACTGCGAGGCGCGAACAAAAAAAAGTTGCGAAAGACAACGACAATCAGGGTAATCAGGGCGATGATCAACCAGACCCGGACATCGGAAGCGCTCATTGCATCCCTCGCCCCGAGGACATCAATCGCTCCCGCGCCCAGCGCTCCAAACCCAGGGCCACAACGATCCCTGCGGTAATGGCAGCGATCATGCCCAGGCCCATCGACCAGTTCGTACCGATCACAGCGATCACGCCAGCGACCGCTACCGTCCAGAACGCGATGCGGGTCTGGGTCATCTGCACGACGATCGCCAGCACAGCAAGGAGCCCCAGGTAGCTGAGCTCATCGGAGCCCGGCAGCACCGTTGCAAGCCCAATGCCGACCATGGATCCGATCTGCCAGCCCACCCAGACGGGCGTATTGCAGCCCATAATGAACGCCACCCGCTGACGCCTGCGGTTGGCCGGATCGCTCATTTGGTAGATCGCGAGCCCATTGTCGGTCGTCAGATAGCCGAGCAACGCCCGCAAGGGCGAGCGAAGACGGCGCAGGTCTCGGGAAATCGATGCGCTGTAGACGAGAAACCGAAGATTGGTCAGCGCGATCGTGAACGCAATCATCAGGTACGAGGCTCCCGATGCAATCAGTGGCAGAGCTGCCAACTGCGCAGTCCCGGAGAAAACCACCCAGGTCATGCCGAGCGCCTGCGTCACAGTAAGTCCGGATTTGACCAGCGCAATGCCGCTGACCACTCCCCAGCTGATCAAGCCGGGGAGGGACGGACCAACCAGTCGCACTCCTTCCCAGTAGCGCCGACGCCGAAGCGCAGACACGCGATCACTGGCCACCTGCTCTGCCCCGATCTGCCGCCGGGGTCAGTGAGCCGCCGGGCGAACCTGCCCAACCTGCCAACCCAAGCGAGCTGCGGCCCAGAAGGCGCCGGCCAGCACTACAAGGACAAAGGGGACCGAGATGAGGTTGAGCACCGACCATCCGTTCACAAACAGCAAGGCTCCAGAGCTCGCCGAAGACGTCACCATCACGGCAAACACGCAGGTGTCCATGAATCCCTGAACCTTGTTCTTTTCGTGCGGCCGGTAGGCCGTGGTGAGGAGCGCCGTCCCGCCCGTGTACATGAAGTTCCAGCCGACCCCCAGGAGAAACAGTGCCGCCGTAAAGTGAATGAGCTCGACACCCGACAAGGCGATCAGCACACATGCACCCAGAAGCACAGCACCGGCGATGATGACCTGGAAAGCGCCCCACCGTGCAATCAGGGACCCGGTGATCAAGCCAGGGCCGAACATGCCCACGATATGCCACTGCAGAACGAATACCGCAGAATCGAAGGGCAGGCTGCAGACTTCCATCGCCAGCGGCGTTGCAACCATGAGCAGGTTCATCACTCCATAGCCGAAGGCCGCGGCGGCGATCGCCACCATGGCCGCCGGCTGGCGGAGGATTTCAGACAGCGGTCGGGGTGGGGCAGAGGCCGCTTCGGCCTGCTGCAGGGCGGGAACGCGCAACCACTGCACGAGCACGAGCGAGCACAGGGCGAAGACCGCGAGCATCAGGTAGGTGCCGGCAAACTCATGGGGCAGCACAGTCCGGGACCAGCGCGAGACCTCAGGCCCGAACAGGCCGCCGGCAATGCCCCCCGTCAACACCAGCGAGATCGCGCGCGCCTTGAAGCTCGGCCGGTATGCGTCGGCAACGTCGGCCGCCGCAAAGCGCAGCGACGCACCGACCGCGTTGTAGAGCCCGCACACAAAGGTGGCCAGACACAGAAGGGCGAGACTGCCGATGGTCATCGCGTAACCGGCAATGAACGCGCCCAGAATTGCAGAAAGTGAGCCGGCCGTGTAGCCCAACCTGCGGCCGAACCGACGCATCAGGTAGGCTGCGGGCATCGCCCAAACCGCGCCACCAATCACATACCCCGTCACCGGCAGCGTTGCGAGCAGCTTGTTGTCGGTCAGTTGCAGCCCGGCAAGCGCATTGACCGCAATCAGCGTGGCATTGTTGGTCAGGAGCAGGGCCTGAAGGCCGGCGAGCAGCCCGACCTGGAAACGTAGACTGGCGATCATCTGTTCAGTGTAGCAGCCTGCGGCTCGGGCTAAAATGAACGTTTTGAATGCGACTTCAGGAGCCTCCCATGTCCATGGCCGACCGCGACGGTCTCATCTGGTTCGACGGCAAGATGGTCGACTGGCGCGATGCCAAGATTCATGTGCTGACCCACACGCTGCACTACGGCATGGGCGTGTTCGAGGGCGTCCGCGCCTACGACGCCCAGGGCGGCACCGCCATCTTCCGGCTCGCCGAGCACACGCGCCGTTTCTTCAATTCGGCCAAGATCTTCCAGATGGACCTCCCGTTTGACAGCGCCACGCTGATGCAGGCGCAGAAGGACGTGGTCCGCCAAAACAATCTCGCCTCCTGCTACATCCGGCCGATCGCCTGGGTCGGCTCCGAGAAGCTGGGCGTATCCAAACGCGGCAACACGATCCACGTCGCGATTGCCGCCTGGCCCTGGGGAGCCTACCTCGGCGAGGACGGCATCACCAAGGGCATACGCGTCAAGGTGTCTTCCTACACCCGCCATCATGTCAATGTCTCCCTGGTGCGCGCCAAGGCGAGCGGCTACTACGTCAACTCGATTCTCGCCAACGCTGAGGTCACCGCACACGGCTACGACGAGGCCCTGCTGCTCGATACCGAAGGCTATGTGTCGGAAGGGGCTGGTGAAAACGTCTTCATCGTGCGCGACGGCGTAATCTATACGCCTGACCTTGCCTCCTGCCTGGACGGCATCACCCGAGACTCTGTCATTCACATCGCACGAGACCAGGGCATCGAGGTCCGCGAAAAACGCATCACGCGTGATGAGGTGTACTGCGCCGACGAAGCGTTCTTCACCGGCACAGCGGCCGAGGTGACACCGATCCGCGAGGTGGATGACCGGTCGATCGGCACCGGCAGCCGTGGACCGGTCACCGAGCGGCTCCAAAAGATTTTCTTTGACACCGTGGGCGGCCGGGATGCCCGCTATCGCCACTGGCTGACCCCCGTCGTCTGAGCGGCCCCATGTTCAGGCGCCCCCTCCGCCCTCACATCCTGCTTCCGACATGAACGCACCAATCGCTCCAAACAGCGTTGTTGAACTCGATGCGAAGGACCTGCCGGCGTTCTGCCCCAATCCGCAGATGCCGATCTGGTGTCATCACCCTCGAGTCTTTCTCGACCTCAGTCATCAGAACGAGGCGCGCTGCCCGTATTGCGGCACCGCCTACCGCCTGCGCGAGGGCCAGCACGCCCGCGCGGGGCACTGACGCGCAGCTCCGCAATCCGAAGGCCCGAACCGATGCCCGCCCCCATGCTCTCGAACGCCGACGCAGTCGAAGAGGCGTTCTACGATGCCATGCGACGCGGCGACCTGGCCGCAATGATGGCCCTGTGGTCCGACGACGAAGAAGTCATTTGCGTTCACCCGGGCGGCCCGCGCCTGGTCGGCCTGGACGCGGTCCGGGAGTCCTGGGAGAACATCCTGTCCTCGGGCTCGGTCGATATTTCGATTGGACAGGTACGCGCGACCACAGGCGCAGTGCTCTGCGTGCACAACGTCATCGAGACCCTGCGTGTCCAGGCCCGCAAAGGTCTCGAAACGATTCAATGCGCGGCCACCAATGTCTATGTGAAGGGACCACGCGGATGGCGGATGCTGCTTCATCACGCAGCCCAGTCCGAAGCGACAGTCTCAACCGCGGCCGCGCCCTCGGGCGCGATCCTGCACTGAGCGGCCCGGCCTATCGGGCACCGGTCTGGCTGCCAGGCGCCCATCTGCAGACGGTTTGGCCGGTCCTCATCGCGCCGCGCCCCAGGGTGGCCCTGACCAGACAGACCTGGTCAACGCCTGACGGCGACTTCATCGATCTCGACTTCCTGGCGTCGCAACCTGCATCGCCCCAAGCGCCGATCTGGGTCATCTTCCACGGTCTCGAGGGCAGCTCAGGCAGTCATTACGCCCGAGCGCTGCTCGCGCACGCGCGCGACCTGGGCCACCTTGCCGTGGTGCCCCACTTTCGTGGCTGCTCGGGCCGCATGAACCTCGCACCGCGGGCCTACCACTCGGGGGACTCGGCCGAGATCGACTGGATCCTGCGCCGCATCGCGGGCGATCACCCGGGTCGACCCGTGCGAGCGGTCGGCGTTTCGCTGGGAGGCAATGCGCTCCTCAAATGGCTGGGCGAAGAAGGCGGGCAGGCGCGCTGTGTCGCCGCGGCTGCGGCCATCTGCCCGCCACAAAACCTGCGGGCGGGTGCGGTGTCTCTTGCCCAAGGATTCAATCGCGTGTACTCCGAGTACTTTCTGCGCTCGCTGCGTCCGAAAAGCCTTGCGATGCTCGAACGCTTTCCGGGGCTGCTGGATGCACAACGGATCCGCCAGGCACGCACCTTTTTCGATTTCGACGATGCAGTCACCGCGCCGCTACACGGCTTTGCAGGCTGCGAGGATTACTGGGCGCGCAGTTCATGCCGGCAGTTCCTGCCCGGGATTCGTATTCCGACGCTCGTCATCAATGCGCTCAACGACCCCTTCATGCCGAGGCAGGCGTTGGCGAGCGCCGATGAGGCCAGCTCAAGCGTGACTTTGGAATACCCCAAAAACGGGGGCCACGTCGGGTTCCCAGGCTCGGCCCGGCTGGGGGCGATCGACTGGATCGGAGCGCGGCTCTCGAAATTTTTCGATCAGGAGAGCGGATGACCCGTCAACCGATCGGTGAGTTCGATCCGTCCGTGACGGCCGCGATGGCGAAGTGGCCCAACGTACCCGCAGTGTTTGGCTGGCTACGCCTGGACCGTCGGGGTCAGTGGCACCTCATCGACCGAGGGCAGCCGGGCTTCGATCCGATCCGGCACGGGCGGGGCAGTCCCATCACCAGCCCGCCCATCTTGGCCTTCATCGCCCGCAACTACGGCGCGACCGACGACGGGCGCTGGTTCTGGCAAAACGGCCCGCAAAGGGTCTTTGTCGATCTGGACCTTGGCCCGCGGATCATTCGACTCCTCGGCGAAGGCGCCGGGAGCATCCTGGTCGACCATACCGGTCTGCCCATGGGCGAAATCCACGAGGCGGCGCTCGATTCCGACGGCGTGTTGTGGCTGCGCGACGAGCGCGGACCGGGCGCTGTCCACGACCTCGATCTCGCCGGGTTGTCCATTGCGGGCGAGGGGGACGACACTCTTGAATTGCTCTGGCACGGCTGCGTGTTGCCGATCGGAAGACTCAACGACCCCCCCACTGATCTAGGCTTCGTGCGGCAGCCCAGGCTTGCGCAATAAGCTTTCAAGCTCAGTGCCGAACTAGACTTCGCACGGAGCCCGCGCTAGGGTAATCCATTAGATATGAGCAAAATTGGCACTCGATTCCGCTAGAGGCGTAGGCGCTTAATCGTTACGCTGACTCCACTAACAAGAAGGCAAGTAAACGGTGGATGTAGACGTCGTAAAAGCTGCGGTCGCTGCCCTGATCAGGGCGCGCCAGACCCTCGAAGAAGCCCTGGAACCGGGTTGCACTCTGATTGCCATCGACCTACTCCTCGCAGCGGGCAAAGCCGCTGCGTTTGACCGTCGCGCCCGGCCCTGCCCAGGTCCGACCGTCAAAGACCTGTTCTCCCAGCTCACCCACAGCAATCGAGGCGTGCGCATCCACTTCAACCGCCTGGTCGAGGAGGGTTTTCTGGTCGTCGAACCGGGCCGGGAAGACCGTAGGACCCGGATCGTCCGGCTGACACCCCGAGGCGAGCAGGTGCTGCGTCGAACTGCGGCGGCGCTCGTTCAGTCGATCGACCGACCTGGCGCGGCCAATGGAGGCGAACCACGCTCGGCCACAGCGGGTCGATCCCGTCGAAAGCGCGCCGACGGATCGGGCCATAGCCTGAGGTCGTAACGACGGCCCCGATCGCTGGCCTGCATGCCAAAACCTTCCTGTTTCTCAGGCCGCACTCGGAAGGTTTCACCACGGCCTTACAATGGCGCTCTTTCAAAAACCGACCGCGTTCGATCGACGTGACCGAGCCCGGTTCATCGCGCTGCACCCCACCATGAAATTGTTCGCCCGTCTGCTCTCGCTCGCGCTGACCTTTAGCATCAACCTCGCCCTGGCGGGCACGAACGGGCCGCAGCAGAACGACGTCGCCCGATATCTAGCCGGGCTTGAACCGAGCTCCGATTCCTCCGCCGCCCAGTTTGCGCGGGAATCAGCCTGGGCCACCCACTCTGAACAGTTGGGCGCCGCCTGGGCGCATCTGGAGCGCACGCAGCTCGAGCCGGTTCGTACCTGGTCGGCAAGCCAGCTGCGCCCGTCCAACCGCACGCTGCTCTACATGTTCAGCGGCCCTGACTTTCTATATGCACGCAACTTTTTCCCTGAAGCCAAGACCTATGTTCTGGCTGGTCTCGAACCCCCGGGGCGCCTGATCAATCTCCAAAAATTCTCCCCCGAGGAGCGGGCGCGGGGACTCGAGGCTCTGCGCGAATCGCTAAAGACCGTCATGGACGCGAGTTTCTTCATCACGGCCGACATGCTGAAAGATCTTCAGGGACACGCCTTTCCTGGGGTCATGCCGCTCCTCTACCTGTTCCTCGCGCGTTCGGGGATGCAGATTCGGGAAGTCAACCATGTAGGTCTGCGTGAAGACGGTGAAACCTTCGTGATGCCGGGCCCGGCTCGCGTACGACCCAATGGCATCGAAATCCGGTTCGACGATCCTGCAACCGCAGTGGATCGCACCCTCTATTATTTCAGTATCGACCTCTCCAACACGGGTATGGCCGATGGGGCATTCCTGCGGTTTATCGATCGATTGGGACCGGCGGACGCATTTTTCAAGAGCGCCTCCTATCTGCCGCATGCCGACAATTTTTCGATGATCCGTAATGCGGTAATGGACCGGAGCCTTCGCATCCTTCAAGACGATACCGGCGTACCCCTGGCCGCCTTTGACCCGAACCTCTGGCAGGTGTTGCCGTTTGGGCAATACACCCGGCCGATCCAGATGTTTGACTATATGTTCCAGCCGGCTCTGGCGAGACTGTTCGAGAGGGGCTCACCGCCCCCGATCAATTTCCGGCTGGGCTACGGCTACGGTATTCATACCACGGGCATCCTGGTCGCAACCCGGCGATAGCGGCTCATGTACCCCTCGCCGTCGGGCCGATGGCACGGGGTTTCAGATCAGTCAGAAACTCAAACGCCGCTGCTGCGCGAGGACCCGTCAGACTCGGAATCCTCGGCCGAGTCCTCCTCGATCACCGGCCGAAGCAGTCCGGCCTTCGCGTAGACCCGATCAATCCGAGCCTCCAGTTCCGAGATCGCCTGCAGTGCTTGCGGGTCTCCCGGGTCGGGCAGGCCTGCAACTGCACTCTTGTGGCTTTCAAGCTCGCCGAGCAACGGAAACAGTGTATCGGTCAAGGCCCTCGCACGGCTGGGTTCGATGCCCTGGGCGCCCGGCTGGGCGGGCAGGACCTCATCGACTTTTCGCTGCAGCATCACGAGTTTGTCCCAGAGGCGCAGGTGGGCGGTTCGATCGCCGAGGACGGAGAACTTCGAGAAGACCTCCGGATTGTCCAACCCGTGCTTCGAATCGAATTGCGTGGCTTGATCGAGAAACGTTTGCAGCTGCTTGTGGCGGTCGGCCGCGATCTTGCGCTTTTCGGCGGGGTTCTCGCTTCGCGCAATGGTTTGAGCCGCGTACAGTAAATCGGAGTGGCTGTCTTCGAGCGCGTCGACCGCAACCGGCAGCATCTGCGCCCGATGGGCCGCACGAGCGTCCTCCAATGCTTGTACGGTGCGCAGATTCGATTCCCTGCGCATGCCGAGCGTGAATTCCGGGCCCCCCTCCTGCCGACCCAGACCATAAATCCGGCGGGTCAGCCCCTCCCCACCCGAGGGGTCCGTTTGCGCCAGATCTTGGGCCAACACTGCGCTGGCGTGCATGAGCGCGCGACCATAGGCCTCGTTGGCCTTGAGTTTGCCATCGACGTTGGCGATGCTCAGTGCTGACTCAGTTTGCGAGCCATTGACCTCGGATTTGACCAAAGTCTCCAGTTCGTCGAGATAGCCAGAGAGCAATTTCTGCCGATGAACTTCCACATCCCGGAGCAGTCGAAGCAGGGACCGGCCCACCGGTCCGACGTCCGATCCGCCGCCGGCCTGGGCGCCGGGCTGACCGTGCGCGGCCAGGTTCGCCGCCTCAGGATCAAGGCCGCCGGCCGAAATCGCTTGGTCATACTGCTCAAGCCGGTGGATCACTTCAGAGCGCAGCGCGTCCAGATTCTCCAGGTATTGGTCGAGCGCCAAAGTGGCCTGACCCGAATCGGGAAATTCAGCCGACGGAAAGTTGACATAAAACCATTTTTGCTCCTTGAGACCCAAGTCCACGATCGGGTCGCTTCGAACCAGCCGGGCGTTGATCACCTTGTCATTCAATATCTCCTGCTTCTGACCCGCATCCCTGATCTGGCCGTCGATATCGAGCCGTGACTTCGGCAGCGCCTTGCCCTTCAAACGGGCGGAGAGTTCGCTCGCTTCGCCCTCAAGCGTGGCGATCAGCTTGACCAGACCGCGGGTGGTAATTTTGGAGCCACGACTTTGGTAAGCGTCCAGGCTCTTGGCTGCGGGCGAATCGGGGCCGTAGGCTCTTTCCACCAACTCCCTGATCAGCGAGCCCGCGGCGCTGTAGCCGGTGCGGAAATGCCCCCCACCCCGGGACAGGCTATGGCCTGAATCGCGAGACGCATGGAGCCGCAGGTAACCAGACTTGATCGACCCGTCCTTCTTGATCAGGTTTCCGGCAATCTCGACGAGCTTGTCCTTGGCGGCTTGAGCGCTGACCTCATCTTGCAGCCGCGTCGTTTTGTCCGCTTGAATGATCGGTCGACCGATGTTGATCGGGGTGGGCATGGCGCTGTCCTTGAAGGGGAACCGGGCGTCATTTGACGTCCAGGGCACCGCGGTGTCAATCGCACGGGCGGCGTACCAGTCGCCTCCCGACGGGACCATGGCGTCTCAGTGAGGCCGTGCGGCCGGCCACGTGGCCGGCCGCACCCGAACCAGGCAGGCGCAAAAGCACAGGCCGGTAAAGCGTTATTGAGCCCCTTTTCGGATTGAAACGTATGATGAAGTCCTAATTCGTACCGCCCAATGGAGAGAGACCATGTCCTGGTTACGTCACGCCTCATGCGCAGTGCTCGCGGCCGCGGCCTTGACCGCGCAGGCCCAAGTATTCCCCACGAAGCCGATCCGACTGGTTTGTCCCTTTCCACCGGGCGGCGCGGTCGACATTGCGTCGCGAGCGATCGCAGCCGAGATGAGCAAAACCATCGGTCAACCGGTGACGGTCGAGAACCGGCCCGGAGCGGGCGGCAATATCGGGGGGGCTGAAGTCGCGCGGTCTGCGCCAGATGGCTATACGTTGCTCATGACAACGAGCGGAATCAACGGCATCAATCCGGTGCTCTACCGCAAGATGCAGTTCGACCCCAATAAGGATCTGACCGCAGTGGCGGCGCTGGTCTCGCTGTCCAATGTGCTCGTGGTTC
>JBIKVK010000020.1:0-24255 GCA_044356835.1 Burkholderiaceae bacterium | reverse complement strand
GGGACTGACGGCGCTGGGGGCTAGCGGCGGTGAGGGCTGACTGGGCGGGGGCTGAAGGTGCTGGGCTTGATCTTGCCGTTGAGCGGAAGGTCGCCCAGCGATGTGTTGGGTTTGGAGCGGCCCGTCGTGTTGTCCGGGCGCCGTTCCTGCTGCTGGGACCGCGTGTGCGTTTCGCTGCCTGGTTCGGGAAGCTTTGTGGCGCTCCGACGGGCGGGCGGTCGAGGTGCTGGGCTTAATCTTGCCGTTGAGCGGAAGGTCGCCCAGCGATGTGTTGGCTTTGGAGCGGCCCGTCGTGATGTCGCGGGCGCCGTTCCTGCTGCTGGGTCCGCGTGTGCGTTTCGCTGCCTCGTTCGGGAAGCTTTGTGGCGTGCCGATGGGCGGGGGGTCGAGGTGCTGGGCGTGTCCTATAGGCGTTCTCGAGCTTGGGCTGGCCTACCGTTCGAGTCGATCGCTCGCGCTGTGCGGCACCGGGGGTGTGGGCTCCATGTTCGCGCGGGTTCTACGGCGGGTGCCCAGGCTTAGGAACGCTGCGGTTTCAGCCGTCATTGTTCGCGCTCTTGGGTTTCACGTGAAACACATTGGGCTCCGCCTCCCGTGCCTTCGCGCCCCCTGTGCACGGCCCCCGGGGGTGCGCACGGGACTCCCGGGCGGTCCCCGCGAGGGTTCTGCCCTGGGTGATCGGCCCGGGGAAGGCCCGCCTGGGTGCTCGATCTCTACACTTCACGAGAGATTTCGGCTACGATGCGACCCCTCGTTCGATCGGGCTCTGCCATGAATTTCCCTGAGACTTTCGATGTGATCGTGATCGGCGGCGGTCACGCGGGTACCGAGGCCGCCCTCGTGGCCGCCCGCATGGGTGTCCGGACCTTGTTGCTCACTCACAGCCTCGAGACCTTGGGCCAGATGAGCTGCAATCCGTCGATCGGTGGCATCGGCAAAGGCCATCTGGTCAAGGAAATTGACGCCCTCGGTGGCGTGATGGCCTGCGCGACCGATGACGCCGGTATCCAGTTCAGAATCCTCAATTCCAGCAAAGGCCCGGCCGTCCGCGCCACGCGGGCTCAAGCAGACCGAGTGCTCTACCGTCAGGCGATCCGTCAGCGCCTGGAGCGGCAGCCCAATCTTTGGCTCTTTCAGGCGGCCGTCGATGACTTGCTGGTTGAACAGGGGCGAGTGATGGGTGCGGTGACCCAACTAGGGGTGCGCTTCGTCTCCCGCGCCGTTGTCCTCACCACGGGCACCTTTCTGAATGGCCTGGTTCATGTCGGGCTGAATCGCCATAGCGCGGGCCGCGCGGGCGACCCCCCTTCTATTGCGCTGGCCGAGCGGCTCAAGGCCCTGGCTCTTCCGCAGGGCCGTTTGAAGACCGGAACCCCGCCGCGCATCGACGGTCGGACCATTGATTTTTCGGTGTGCGAAGAGCAGCCGGGAGACCTCGACCCGGTGCCGGTCTTCTCCTTTTTGGGCGATGCGCAGCAGCATCCCGAGCAACGGCCTTGCTGGATCACCCATACGTCCGAGCGCACCCACGAGATCATCCGCGCAGGCCTTGACCGCAGTCCGCTCTACACCGGGGTCATCGCGGGTGTTGGGCCGCGGTACTGCCCGTCCATCGAAGACAAGGTCCATCGATTCGCCCACAAGAACTCGCATCAGATCTTTCTTGAGCCCGAGGGTCTGGGAACCCACGAGTACTACCCGAACGGCATTTCGACCAGCCTGCCCTTCGATGTCCAGATCGAGCTTGTTCGATCCATCCCGGGTCTCAGCGATGCGCACTTGCTCCGCCCGGGCTATGCGATCGAATACGATTATTTCGACCCCAGGGCCCTCAATGCATCGCTTGAGACGCGTGCAATTGCGGGCCTTTTCTTCGCGGGCCAGATCAACGGCACCACGGGATACGAAGAGGCGGCCGCCCAGGGCCTACTCGCCGGGATCAATGCCGCGCGGCAGGTCCAGGAACGTGAGCCTTGGGTGCCCCGACGCGACCAGGCCTACCTGGGTGTGTTGGTGGATGACCTGGTCACGCAAGGCGTCAGCGAGCCGTACCGAATGTTCACAAGCCGGGCGGAGTACCGCCTCAGTCTGCGTGAGGACAATGCCGATGTGCGGCTCACCGACATCGGGCGCCAGCTCGGCTGTGTGGACGATCAGCGCTGGTCGGCCTTTTGTCGGAAGCGCGATCAGATCGAGGCGGAGCTGCAGCGCCTTCGCGATACCTGGATCAATCCTCGGGTCTTTCCTGCCGAACGGGCTCAGCAGCTCTTCGGACAGGCCATTGAGCGGGAGTACAGCCTCGCCGACCTGCTGCGCCGACCGCATGTTCGCTACGCTTCGATCGCGGCGGCCGCCCCGGGCGCGATTGAAGATATCGTGGCCATCGAGCAGGTCGAGATCCAACTCAAGTACTCCGGCTACATCGCCCGTCAGCAGTTGGAGATTGAACGTCAGGAACGCCACGAGACCATGCCTCTGCCCGACGACCTCGACTATGGATCGGTGCAGGGGTTGTCGATCGAAGTCAAGCAAAAACTTACCATGCACCGCCCTCAGACGCTCGGCCAGGCTTCCCGGATTTCGGGCGTGACCCCCGCAGCCCTATCGCTGCTTCGCATCCATCTGAAGAAACGCGGCGTGGCGGGGGAGGCGAGCTTGAGCCAGGATGGCCGGGCCGCCTGACATGGATGCAACCGTGATCCGTCTGGAGGCTGGTGCCGCCTCGGACCGGCCTGAGGCCGCCGCAGGCCGGGCCAGGCCAGGGATGGGCGAAGGAACCACCGAAACCCGCCCGCCGGAGCGGGCGCCCGGATCCGAGGGAATCGAGACCGCATTGGCCACCGGTCTCACGAGCCTGCAGATAGAATGCGGCCGCGATTCGATCGTCCGCCTGACCCAGTATCTTGCTCTGTTGGCACGCTGGAACCGCGTCTACAACCTGTCGGCGATCCGGGAGCCCGACCGAATGCTGTCACACCACCTCCTCGACAGCTTGTCGGTATTGCCTCACCTCCAGCGGGCGGGCGCCCAATCCGGCAACGCCCGGATGCGCCTGATCGATGTCGGCAGTGGCGCAGGTTTTCCGGGCATTCCGCTCGCCTTGGTCTGGCCCGAGCTCGAAGTCCGCCTGGTTGAACCGGTGGGCAAGAAAGCCGCCTTCCTGAGGCAGTGCGCCGCCGAACTCGGACTGCAAGACCGTCTGGTCGTTCATGCGCAGCCGGTCGAACACCTGGCGCCGTGCTCGCCCGATCACATCATCTGCCGAGCCTTCGCAAGCCTGCCAGAGTTCGTGGCTGCAATCGCCCGGCAGCGTGCCCCGTTCACCCGGATCTGGGCGATGAAGGGTCGAACTCCGCAGGCCGAAATCGCCGCATTGCCTGCCCCTTGGCGCGTCGCGGGCCTGCATGCGCTGGTGGTGCCCGGGCTTCACGCCGAGCGACACCTGCTCGAATTAACCACGGCCGAACTCAACGCGCCGGAGACCTGATCATGGCCCGTGTCATCGCAATCGCCAACCAGAAGGGCGGGGTCGGCAAAACCACGACCAGCGTCAATCTTTCCGCCGCCCTCGCGCAGAACGGCCAGCGGGTGCTGCTGGTCGACCTCGACCCCCAAGGCAATGCTACGACCGGAAGCGGCCTGGACAAACGGACCCCGCGAGACACGGTCTATCAGGTCCTGATCGGCGCATGCCGACCCGACCAGGCCGTGATCGCTGCGGGTGCGGGGGGTTACAGCCTGCTTTCGGCCAACCGCGAACTGGCCGGAGCCGAACTCGATCTGGTCGAACTGAGTGACCGCGAGCGGCGCCTGGCCCAAGCGCTCGATGTGTTGGACGAGCACTTCGATCAGGTCGTGATCGACTGCCCGCCATCGCTCTCTCTGCTGACCCTCAACGGCCTGTGCAGCGCCCGAGATGTGATCATCCCGATGCAGTGCGAGTACTACGCACTCGAGGGGCTCTCGGATCTGGTCAATACACTCAGGAAGGTGCGCGCCAATTTCAACCCAGACCTCGACATCCTGGGGCTCCTTCGCGTGATGTTCGATCCCCGCATGGCGCTTGCGCAACAGGTGGCCGCGCAGCTTGAACAGCACTTCGGCGCCAAGGTTTTCTCGACCGTCATCCCACGAAATGTACGCCTGGCCGAGGCCCCGAGTCACGGCCAACCGGGCGTCCTGTATGACCCGGGCTCAAAAGGCGCCCAGGCCTACCTGGCCTTCGCCCGAGAGCTTCTGAACCGAATCAGCCCTGCCCAGACCGACGTCCAGGCCAAACCACCCAAAGGAGACCCCCAGCGATGAACCGAAGCCGCAGCAAAGGCCTCGGCAGAGGCCTCGATGCCTTGCTGGGTCAGGACGCTCCTGCCGCCGAACCCACATCAGCCCAGGCCGCCGGGGGCTTGATCGAGGTGTCGCTCGACGCGCTCACTCCGGGTCGCTATCAGCCCCGTACCCGGATGGATGAGACCGCCCTCCAGGAGCTCGCGGCCTCCATTCGCTCGCATGGCCTGATGCAGCCGATTGTGGTCCGGCCGATCGCGGCAAACCGCTGGGAGATCATCGCGGGTGAGCGGCGATTCCGGGCAGCCCGGCTTGCGAATCTCTCGAAAGTGCCCGTGCTCGTGAGGGAGGTGCCGGACCAGGATGCGCTGGCGCTCGCCTTGATCGAAAATATCCAGCGCGAAAACCTCAACCCGCTCGAAGAAGCCCAGGCCATCCGCCGGCTGATCGCAGAATTCGGCTACACGCATGAACAAGCGGCTGAGGCGATTGGGCGATCGCGTAGCGCCACGAGCAACCTGCTGCGCCTGCTGCAGCTCGCCGAACCCGTGCAGACCATGCTGCTGGCCGGGGATCTCGAAATGGGCCACGCCCGCGCACTGCTGCCCCTGCCGCCCGCCCGCCAGACCATGTTGGCCACCGAGATCCACGCGCGCCGCATGTCGGTTCGAGACACGGAACGATGGGCAGCCCGGCACCTGGCCGAGATGGATCCGCAAACAGGGCGGCGCGGTCAGCGTGGGTCCAAGGCCGGCCAGCGCGCTGCGTCCAGAGACATCGAAAGGATTGAGGAGCGGATGGCCGACCTGCTCGCCACCAAGGTCCAGATTCGTCAGGGGGCGCGGGGCGCGGGCACGCTCACCGTACATTTCAGCGATGCCGAACATTTCGGGGCCCTGCTTTCCCGGCTCGCGCTGGACCAGGCGCTCGAGGACTGAGGCGACACGATTGGGCGCGCAGTTCGGGCACCGGGCCCGCGCCGAGTCCGGATCGATCCCGGGCCCAGGTCTGAGGCTGAATCTAGGAGGGGCTTTGAGTCGGCGCTCGGCTGAAGCGCCGGAGCCGAAGGTCGCCCGATGAACCCCGACCGGCCCTCAGATGCCCCGCCCGCGCTGGCTCCGCGCGAGAAAATCCGCCCGGTCGATCGACTGGATTTCCAGATCACGCAACGACCCTTGCTGCAACACGCGAAGACCCAGGTTCGATCCCGCCGGACCGGCTCCCCGGATCGCCCGATAAAACGCCTCACGGTCGCTCACCGTCTGACCGGCGACCGACACGATCACCGACCCCGTTGAGACTCCAGCCCGTTCGGCTGGGCTGCCGCTCTGGACTCTCGTCACAATCAGATTGCCATGAAGCGTCTCGGTGTGAACCCCCAGCCAGGGCTGAGCATCGCCTGACCGTCGCCCCTTGGTCTGCAGGTCTGCGAGGATCGGTTTGACCAAGTTCACCGGAACGTACAAATTGCCCGGAACCCCAGCCCGGTCACTGGCCGCATCCTGCACGACCATTGAGCCGATGCCGATCAGCCGGCCGTCGCGACCGAAGAGCGCAGCGCCGCTCCAGTTGTTAACGGGTGGGAACGTGAAAAAAGGCCGGTCCAGCAAGTACTCCCAGCTGCCTGAAAACGGCTTGCGGGACACCACCATCAGTTCGGTGATTTCGCGCTCGCCTTGGCCGAGGGTCAACACCCGACTGCGCTCGCCCACCGCATCGGAATCGCCCAACTCGAGCGGGGCAATGCCCAGTGGAATCAGGGCCCGGACCAAGCCGAACCCGGTTTGATGGTCATAGCCTGCGCTCGTGGCTGGAATTCGGCGGCCCTGGGCGGTGACGATGTCGACCCGCTCGGTTTCGAGGATCAAGTAGCCGATGGTGAGTACGGTGCGCTCGTCGATGACCACGCCTGTGCCCAGGCGGTTGCGACCGAGTGTGGAGTTGGCCGTCGCATCGTCCGCGCCGCGAGCCTCGATCCGCACCACGGCGGCCATCAACCGTTCGACCTCCAGAGCCTTCGAGCCCTCAGCACTGGCGCGGCCATCGCTTGCAGGGCGATAGGGTGTGCCCGAGTCGAGGGAGTGGGTCGGCTCTGCGGCGCTCAGCGCGCCCGCTCCCACGACGAAAACCAGCGCAAGCGGGCGCAAGACCCGCAAGAGGCCCCGACCGATGCGACCGGTTTGGGCCGTGCGCAGACCGGCGGGGGCTCCCCGGAGGCCGAACAGGCCGAGCTCACGAAACGCACCAGAGAAGCACATGGCAGAGCTCCAAAAAGAGTTCAGAGAACGCAGGGTGCACGCCAAACCCGTTCACGTAGAGGTCGACGCATGCAGTGCATTTGACCCAGATCGATCAGGCGAACTAGAATGAACGGCTTTTGGCAAGATACCAGTTTCATGCTCCCGTCGTTTTTTTCCCGACTTGGCCCAAGGGCGAGTCGGTTGCTGGACGAGAATCGGTATCTCGCGCGTCAGAGTTCATCGTGATCGCGGCAGTCGGCCTCCAGTTGCTGGTGGTCTGTGTGCTCTCGGCAATTGCGTTTTTTGCCTGGGGCGCGGCGCAGGGCTGGCATTTGATGCTAGGGGGCCTTGCCGCGTGGGTGCCCAACGCCCTCTTTGCGCTTCGGCTCGCGCTTCAGCGGGGTCGACGCCCGGAGGGTTACCCGGTGGTGTTCTTTGTCGGCGAGTTTGCCAAGATTGGTTTGACGGTCGTTTTTTTGTTTCTGACGGTAAAGGCCGTCCCCGACCTGCAGTGGCTGCCCTGGTTGATCGGACTGATTGCCGCGGTCAAGGCGCCCCTGCTGTTCGGAGTCCGGGCGTTGTGAGCGTGTAGAGTTTTCTTGGCGCCGGTTCGCCGGCGTCTGATCGTTCGGTCGGGCAGTTTGGGACAACGGTTCGTTTTTCGGTCATCCTCAGTCGGAATTAGACATGGCAGCTACGTCGGGTGCACCCACTCCATCCGAGTACATCGTCCACCATCTGGCGCATCTCAACACTTCGGGTGCCGCTCAGAAGAACGTGGTCGATTTTTCCATCATCAACGTCGACACGGTCTTTTACTCCGTGCTGATGGCGTTTGTGGCGGGCTTAGTCATGTATCTGGCGGCGCGCAGGGTTCATGCCGGAGTGCCCTCCCGCTTCGTCGCCTCCATCGAGTCGCTGGTCGAGTTCGTTCATGAACAGGCCCGCTCGATCGTCAAGGGCGATATCACGCACATCGCCCCGCTCGCGCTCTGTTCATTCGTCTGGATCGTTCTGATGAACGCTCTGGACCTCGTTCCGCTGGATCTGCTCCCCCGGATCGGTGAGTTGATGGGCCTGGATTACATGCGCATCGTGCCCACGGCCGACCTGAACGGCACGCTGTCGCTCGCGATCGTCGTGCTGTGTCTGTCGATTTACTACGGCATCAAAGCCAAGGGTTTTGGCCACTTCATGCACGAGCTGGTCGCTGCGCCCTTCGGTTCTTCCAAGAATCCGATCGTTGCCATCATTCTGGGCATCGTCAATTTGCTCATGCAGCTGATCGAGTACCTCGCCAAGACGGTTTCGCTGGGCATGCGACTGTTTGGCAACATGTTCGCGGGCGAGCTGGTTTTCATGCTGATCGCGCTATTGGGTGCCACTGCAACCTGGTGGGGCTTTGGCCTGCACTTCCTTACGGGGCTTGGCTGGGCGATCTTTCATATCCTGATCATCACGCTCCAGGGTTTCATCTTCATGATGCTGACGCTTGTTTATATCGGCCAGGCGCATGAGGCCCACTGATGTCGGCGCTCAGGGCTGCTGAGGCCACCCACCGTTTCCAACCACTCTCAACACATCGGATCTTTCACTAGGAGTCATCATGACCAACGTTGCTCTCGTCGCGATCGCTTGCGGACTGATCATCGGCCTTGGCGCCCTGGGTGCCTGTATCGGTATCGGCATGATGGGCGGCAAGTACATCGAGGGCGCAGCCCGCCAGCCCGAACTGATGGATAAGCTGCAGACCAAGATGTTCCTGCTCGCGGGTCTGATCGATGCGGCTTTCCTGATCGGTGTCGGTATCGCGATGATGTTCGCCTTCGCCAACCCCTTCCAGGGCTGATGGTCATTGCTGGTCAACGTCATACCTGAAGGGGGTCGGTCGTGAATCTCAACGCGACGCTCATCGTCCAGATCATCGTGTTCCTTGCGCTCTGGTGGTTCACAGCGCGCTTTGTCTGGCCGCCGATCACCAAGGCGCTCGACGAGCGCAGCCAGCGTATTGCTGACGGGCTCGCTGCGGCTGACAAGGCCAAGGCTGACCTGCGTACCGCGGAGATGCGGGTCGAGCAGGAGCTTGCCCAAGCCCGCGTCGGCGCGGCCGAGGTCAAGTCGTCCGCCGAAAAGCAGGCGGCCCAGCTGATCGACCGGGCCCGTGAGGAGGCTGCCGCCATCGTCGCAGCAGCCCGCAAAGCCGCCGAGGAAGAGGCTCAGCTGGCCGCTCAAAAGGCTCGCGAGCAGCTGCGCGACCAGGTGGCTCAGCTGGCTGTCGCCGGCGCCGAGCGCATCCTGCGCAAGGAAATTGACGCGGCTCGTCATGGCGAACTGCTCAATCACCTGAAATCCGAGCTCGGCTGAGCCGCACAGGACATCCGCCATGGCTGAATCGCTCACCATCGCTCGTCCCTATGCTGAGGCTGCGTTCAAGCATGCGCGCGACTCGGGCCAGCTCCAGGCATGGTCAGATGCTTTGGCGCGTGTGGCCACCGTGGTCGCTCAGGATGCTGCGCGTGCGCTGCTCTCCGAGCCCGCGCTCAGCGTCGAACAAAGGGCGGGTCTGATTGCCGACGTCTCTGGCGGCCTCGATCCCTCGCAGCGCAATTTTCTGTCCCTTCTGGCTCAAAACGAGCGCCTGGCGCTCGCGGGCGAGATTGCGCAGCTGTTCGATCGGCTGCGTAACGAACACGAAGGCCTGATCGAGGCACAGATCACGTCGGCCTTCCCGCTCAACGCCGCTCAGGTGGACTCCATTGTCGCGACCTTGGCCGAACGCTTCGGCCGCAAGGTCAAGGCCCTGGTGTCGGTCGATGCCGAGCTGATCGGTGGCGTCTCGATCCGAATGGGCGACGAAGTGATCGATGCATCGGTGCGCGGCAAGCTCTCGCAATTATCGAGCGCACTCAAAGCTTAAGGAATCTGGGGAAACCTCATGCAACTCAATCCAGCCGAGATCAGCGAACTGCTGAAAAGCAAGATCCAGAACCTCAATGTCGCCGCCGATACCCGCAATCAGGGCTCGGTCGTTTCAGTGACCGACGGCATCTGCCGCATCCATGGGCTGTCCGACGTGATGCAGGGCGAGATGATCGAGTTTCCGGGCAACACCTTCGGACTGGCCCTCAACCTCGAGCGCGACTCGGTGGGCGCGGTGGTGCTGGGCAACTATGAGCACATCAGTGAGGGCGACGTGGTCAAGGCCACGGGCCGCATTCTCGAGGTGCCGGTGGGCCCCGAGTTGATCGGCCGCGTCGTCAATTCACTCGGTCAGCCGATCGACGGCAAGGGGCCGGTCAACGCCAAGATGACCGATGTCATCGAGAAGGTGGCCCCGGGGGTCATCGCTCGACGCTCAGTGTCGCAGCCGGTTCAGACGGGTCTGAAGGCGATCGACGCCATGGTGCCGATCGGTCGCGGCCAGCGCGAGCTGATCATCGGCGACCGTCAGACCGGCAAGACCGCGGTGGCGGTGGACACGATCATCAACCAGAAGGGCAAAGACCTGATCTGTGTCTACGTGGCCATCGGGCAGAAGGCCTCGACCATTGCCAACGTGGTGCGCAAGCTCCAGGAAACCGGCGCAATGGACTACACCATTGTCGTCGCGGCCACGGCTTCGGAATCGGCTGCGATGCAGTACATCGCGCCGTATTCGGGCTGCACGATGGGCGAATATTTCCGCGATCGTGGCCAGGATGCCCTGATCATTTACGACGATCTGACCAAGCAGGCTTGGGCCTACCGCCAGGTATCCCTCCTTCTGCGCCGCCCGCCGGGTCGTGAGGCCTACCCCGGCGATGTGTTTTACCTGCATTCGCGTCTGCTCGAGCGCGCCGCTCGCGTGAACGAGGAATATGTCGAAAAATTCACCCACGGCGCGGTCAAGGGCAAGACCGGTTCTCTCACGGCGCTGCCGATCATCGAGACCCAGGCCGGTGACGTGTCGGCCTTCGTGCCCACCAATGTGATCTCGATTACCGACGGTCAGATCTTCCTCGAGACCGATCTGTTCAACGCCGGCATCCGTCCGGCCATCAATGCCGGTATCTCGGTGTCACGGGTGGGCGGCGCCGCTCAAACCGACATCATCAAGCGACTCGGTGGCGGTGTGCGTCTTGCGCTCGCCCAGTATCGGGAGCTTGCCGCGTTTGCGCAGTTCGCATCCGACCTCGACGAAGCCACCCGAAAACAGCTCGAGCGTGGACGCCTGGTGACCGAACTGATGAAGCAGCCCCAGTACCAGCCGCTGCAGGTGTGGGAAATGGCGCTCACGCTCTTTGCCGTCAACAGCGGCTACTTCGACGATGTCGAAGTGTCCAAAGCTCTGGCAGCCGAGAAGTCGCTGCGCGAATTCGCCTCCAGCCGTTACGCCGCGCTGGTGGAGACGATCGAGCGCGAGAAGAAGCTCAAAGACGTCGAAGCCCAGCTCCACGAGATGCTCAAGGACTTCAAGAAAACCGGCGCCTACTGATCCACCAAACCAGTGCCTGATCCGCAGTTCGGAGACGAACCTGCGGATCGGCGGCAAGCCTCACACGGGGAACTGATCGATGCCCGGCTCAAAAGAGATTCGGACCAAGATCAAGAGCGTGCAAAACACGCGCAAGATCACCAAGGCGATGGAGATGGTCGCCGCATCCAAGATGCGCAAGGCGCAGGAGCGGATGCGTCAGGCGCGCCCCTATGCTGACAAGATCCGCAACATCGCAGCGCATCTGGCCCAGGCCAATTCCGAGTACCGCCATCCCTATTTGGTACCGCACGGTGACCTCAAGAACGCGGGCGTCATCGTCGTCACGACCGACAAGGGACTGTGCGGCGGCCTGAACACCAACATCCTGAGGCTCGTGACTCAGAAGCTGCGCGATTTCGACCGCCAGTCGGTTCGGGTCAAGGCCACGGCCATCGGCAACAAGGGGCTGGGCTTTCTGTCCCGGGTGGGCGCAGCCGTGGTCTCCCAGGTGGTCCAACTGGGCGACACCCCCCACCTCGAGCGCTTGATCGGCGCGATCAAGATCCAGCTGGACGCCTACGAGAAGGGCGAAGTGGATGTGGTCTACCTCGCCTACACCCGCTTCATCAACACGATGAAGCAAGAGCCAGTCTTCGAACGTCTGCTCCCTCTGGACCCCGAAAAGCTCAAGGAAGATCAGCGCGCGTTCTCATGGGACTACATCTATGAGCCTGATGCGCAGGCTGTGCTCGACGAGCTGCTGGTCCGCTATGTCGAGGCCCTGGTCTACCAGGCGCTGGCCGAGAACATGGCGTCAGAACAGAGTGCCCGGATGGTGGCCATGAAGGCCGCCTCCGACAACGCGAAAAAAGTCATCGACGATCTTCAACTTTCATACAACAAGGCCCGTCAGGCCGCCATCACCAAGGAGCTGTCCGAGATCGTCGGCGGCGCCGCGGCAGTCTGACCTGGGCGCTTCAGATCTCATCATTTTCAGCCTCGAGCTTTCACGAACAGGAACGCGAACATGGCAAAGGGTCAAATCGTTCAATGCATCGGCGCTGTTGTCGACATCCAGTTTCCGCGCGATGCGATGCCCAAGGTCTACGATGCTCTGGTCCTTGAGGATGCCGGCAGCAGTCTTGCCGAGCCGGGACTGACCTTCGAGGTCCAGCAGCAGCTGGGAGACGGCGTGGTGCGAACCATTGCCCTGGGGTCCTCCGACGGCCTGCGTCGCGGCATGGCCGTGGGCAACACCGGAGCGCCGATCTCGGTCCCGGTCGGCACAGGCACCCTGGGCCGGATCATGGACGTGCTGGGCCGCCCGATCGACGAAGCGGGGCCGATTGCCACCGACGAACGCCGGGCCATCCACCAGAAGGCGCCGACCTTCGAAGAGCTCAAGCCCTCGGTCGAACTGCTGCCCACCGGGATCAAGGTGATCGACTTGATCTGTCCGTTTGCCAAAGGCGGAAAGATCGGCCTCTTTGGTGGCGCCGGCGTGGGCAAGACCGTCAACATGATGGAGCTCATCAACAACATCGCCAAGAGCTACGGCGGCTACTCGGTCTTTGCCGGTGTTGGAGAGCGCACCCGCGAGGGCAACGACTTCTACCACGAGATGGATGAGTCCAAGGTGCTCGACAAGGTGGCGATGGTGTTCGGACAGATGAACGAACCCCCGGGCAACCGTTTGCGCGTGGCGCTCACCGGCCTGACCATGGCTGAAAAGTTCCGCGATGAAGGCCGTGACATCCTGCTCTTCATCGACAACATCTATCGTTACACCCTCGCCGGAACCGAGGTGTCGGCGCTGCTGGGACGGATGCCCTCTGCGGTGGGTTATCAGCCGACGCTCGCCGAAGAGATGGGCAAGCTCCAGGAGCGCATCACCTCGACCAAGGTCGGTTCGATTACCTCCATCCAGGCCGTCTACGTCCCCGCCGACGACCTGACCGACCCGTCGCCTGCCACCACCTTCGGCCACCTCGATGCCACCGTTGTGCTGTCCCGCGACATCGCAGCACTCGGTATCTACCCGGCGGTGGATCCGCTCGATTCGACCAGCCGTCAGCTCGATCCTTATGTGATCGGGGAAGAGCACTACAACACCACCCGCCGAGTTCAGGCGACGCTGCAGCGCTACAAGGAGCTGCGCGACATCATCGCGATTCTGGGTATGGACGAGCTGTCTCCCGAAGACAAGCTTGCGGTCGCGCGCGCACGCAAGATCCAGCGCTTCCTCTCGCAACCGTTCAACGTCGCCGAAGTCTTCACCGGTTCGCCCGGCAAGATCGTGCCCCTGAAGGACACGATCCGCGGCTTCCAGATGATTGTCAACGGCGAATGTGATCACTTGCCCGAGCAGGCGTTCTACATGGTCGGCGCCATCGAAGAAGCCTTCGAAAAAGCGAAGACCCTCCAGTAAACCGCGACCCGGGGCATCTTCATGGCCAACACGATCCACGTCGACGTCGTCAGCGCCGAGTCGTCGATTTTCGACGGCGAGGCCGAATTTGTGGCGCTGCCCGGCGAATCGGGTGAGCTCGGCATCTATCCGCAGCACACGCCGCTGATCACCCGGATCAAGCCGGGCGCCGTACGCATCCACCTGGCCGGCGAGTCTCGCGAAGAGTTCGTCTTCGTTGCAGGCGGCATCCTCGAAGTCCAGCCCAATCGGGTCACTGTGCTCGCCGATACCGCCATCCGCGGCGCCGACCTCGATGAAGCGAAGGCCGAGGAAGCCAAACGCCAGGCCGAGGAGGCTCTGGCCAACCGCGCTGGTGCGATCGACTACGCCAAGGCCCAGGCCGAGCTCGCGGCAGCGATTGCCCAGATTGCGGCGATCCGCAAGCTTCGCGGCCGCGGCTGACGGGTCGCTTTCACCTGGGGCAGCGTTCGCGTAGCTGCGACCCGAGCATCGCGTAGCTGCGACCCGAGCAGCCTGATCGGCTGATTTTTGCACATCACCGGTCGCGTTCCGGCCCGACATCCGGGCCTTTGCCTTGATTGATCTACGCGCGAGCCGACGCACGGTCGGCGGCCTCGATCATTTGGCAAACCCTCGCCCGAGCCCTTTGCGCTGAACAGGCGCGGCCTTTCAGGGCCGCGAACACAATCGGCACTCACACCTGAGGAGCGCCGATTGTGAAACCCCCAACGCCTGCGGCCCAACGGCCGCCTATCGCAGAGCATCTCTTCGTCTGTCTCGGCACCCGGCCCGAGATCATCAAGATGGCGCCGGTCATCAGTGCGCTCAGGCGGCGTGGCGTCGAAGCCAGCGTCATCCACACCGGCCAGCATGACGAACTCGCCTGGCCGCTTTACCGCCATTTCGGGATCACGCCCGGAATCGAACTCCAGCGCTCTCCCGAAGACCGCACACTGGCCGGGCTCAGCGCGGGCTTGCTGCGCGCACTCGACGGCGTGATGGCAGAGCACCCGCCCCGCGCGGTCCTCGTTCACGGAGACACCACCACCGCAGCCATGGCGGCCCTCAGCGCGTTCTACCGCAACGTCCCGGTCGCGCATGTCGAGGCGGGTCTGCGCTCCCACCGGTTGAATGACCCGTTTCCGGAGGAGTTCAATCGCAGCATGATTGCCCGCATCGCGCAATGGCACTTTGCACCCACCGAGCATGCCGTTCGCAATCTCTATAGCGAGGGCGTCGATCCCGAGCGAACCTTTCTGGTGGGCAACACGGTGATCGACGCCGCCCACGCAGCATTGCGTCGCATGAACCGGAGCGCGCAGCACGCCAGCACAGAGACCGCCGAGCAGCGCAGCGCGATCGACACCATGGCGACGGCCACCTCCGACCACCGCCTGGTCCTGGTGACGCTTCATCGCCGTGAGCAATGGGGCGAACCTCTCAATGCGATTGCACGAGCGGTGTTCGCCCTGGTGCAGGCCCATCCCGACCTGGAGGTCCTGTGGCCCCTGCATGCCAATCCTGAGCTCGCGCAGCAAATTCGCGATCAGGCAAGCACCATCAGCCCTCAGGTGCGCTCGCGCTGTCATCTCGTGGCACCGCTCGACTACCCCGAGCTCATCGAGGTGCTGGCCCGAGCCTGGATGGTGATCACTGATTCGGGAGGCCTCCAGGAGGAGGCTTGCGCCCTGAATGTCCCGGTGCTCGTGACGAGGGACAGTACCGAGCGGCCCGAGCTGATCGAAACGGGCGCGGGGAGACTGGTCGGGACGGACCCGATCGATCTGATCCGGGCATTCGAGGGCCTCTGGCGTGACCCCAGCCGACACCAGGCGATGCGGGCCGCGCACAACCCCTTCGGTGATGGTCGCGCCAGTGAACGCATCGCAACAGTCCTCGGTGAGTGGCTCGGTCAATCCGAAAACCCCTCCGTGCCGGCCTACGGTGTGCAATCGATGCGCATCGAAGTCGCACCTCGCGCCTCCCGCAGGGATCGAGCCCCGGCGCTGCTAAGGCCGCTCAAGGCACAGATGCGCGCGCCTGACCCGACTGAAACGCGCAGTGGCACGGGTTGGGCCGCATACCCTGACCCGGGGCAGGAGGCCCGAGCCTCGCCCAGACCCCCATCCCCGGGGCTCAACGCATCATGAGCCCCAGCATGGAGCCACTGGCCGCGATCGGAGGCCTCCTGTATGCGCTCGGCCCGCTCATCACAGTGCTCGCAGCGATCTTCCTGATCGCATCTGTGGACGACCTGCTGCTCGATGCCGCATTCTGGACCGACCGCGTGCGGCGGGTGATGCGCGGACAAGGGTGGGTCGACTCGATCGATGAGGCTGAGCTCACCCGGCGCCCGGAACGCAGGCTCGCGGTCATGGTGCCTGCCTGGGATGAGTCCGCAGTCATCGAACCGATGCTGCGCAACCTCTTGGCCGGCGTCCGCTACGAGCGCTTCAGCCTCTTTGTGGGCGTCTATCCCAACGATGCGGCCACCCGCGCGGCCGTCGCGAGAGTGTGCGCCGATGACCCGCGCGTGATCGAGGTCCTCAATCCCGCCCCCGGCCCAACCTGCAAGGCTGACTGTCTCAACGTCATCTGGGAGGGCATCCTCGCCGAGGAGGCGCGTAGCGGCCATCGCTTCGAGATCATTGCGATGCAGGACTGTGAGGATGTCGTGCATCCTCTCGCCTGGCGGCTGATCAACGCGCTGGTCCCCGCCTATGACATGGTGCAGCTTCCGGTCCTGTCGCTACCGCGCTCCTGGTGGCAGTGGACCGCGGCGCACTACCAGGACGAATTCGCCCAGTTGCACTTCAAGGACCTGGTGGCCCGCCGGCTGGTTGCGCGCAGCGTACCGGCCGCGGGGGTGGGCGTCGCCTTCAGCCGTCGAGCACTCGAGGCGGTCGCAGCGCGTGGCAACGGATCACCCTTCGAAACCCGCTCGCTGACCGAAGACTACGACATCGCCCTGCAATTGCAGCGGCTAGGCATGAGGCAAGTCTTCGCTCAGGTCCGGATACGTCCCGGGGGCCACGCTCAGGGCGCAGGCACCACGCCGTCGCGCAGTGGCCTGGGTATCAGCGCAGACCTGATCGGTGTGCGCGAGTATTTCCCGGAGCGCCTGCGCCCGGCGGTGCGTCAGAAGGCGCGCTGGGTGGTGGGCATCGCTCTTCAGGCCTGGCGAGCCTGGGGATGGCAGGGCGACTTCTGGTGGCGTCTGATGTTTTGGCGCGACCGCAAGGTTCTGCTGACCAATCCGGCCGCCGCACTCGGCTACATGGTCGCCCTGGTACTGATCGCCCAGTGGCTGTGGCCATTCCTTGACCCGGACGCGCCCATCTTTCCACCGGTGGTTGAGCCCGCTTCGATCACCGCATGGCTCGTCTCGGTCAACGTGGTTCTGCTCACCCTTCGCCTCATCCAGCGCATCGCCTGTGTTGGACTCGTTCACGGCCCCCTCGAGGGGCTGTTGTCGGCCCCGCGGATGGCGTGGGCGAGCTTGATCAATGCGCTGGCGACGGCCCGGGCACTCTTACTGTGGTTGCGCCATCTCGCCACGGGTCGAGTGATCGGCTGGGACAAGACCGCGCACCAGTACCCGGACCAGCTCCGATGGGGGACGCTCAATGGCGCTCCTTCCGACCCGCCGCGTTCTCAGACATGAAGGAGTTTCCGATGTCAGGCACCTTGCTACTAATCCGTTTCAGCCCAGAGGGCGCCACGTTGCGCGCAAGCGGCGGCGCTGCACTCATCTCCGTGGCGCTCCTGCTCGCCGCGTGCGGCCAAACCGGAGCTCCTGGAACCCCCGACCCCGCGAGCGCAGGCCCGGTGTCGCCTCCCGCGGCATCGGGCTCGGCCGCAAGCCCCTCTTCGATGACGGGCGCTGCGGCCTGGACGCGAAACCCGGTCGCCGCCGGCACTCACCGGATCGAGCCTGGGAATCCAAGCCCGGTCGCCGCCGGGGGGGCCGGGCTTGCGCCCGACCTCGCATCGAGCCGGGCCGACCCATCGGGCACTCCGCTCTCGCCCACGCAGGCCATCGCCTCAGGCTCGGTTGAGCCCGACAGCGCGGCCACGGACAGTGCGGGCCCTGGACCCATCCGACGTCCGCCGGTGATCATCGTGCGGCCGGGCATGCCCCAGGAACCGGTCCTCAACGACGCCACGGTCGTGCGCGACGTCTTGCGCTAGCCATGATCCCCACCCCATTCAACCGAGGAGTCGCGCCCATGGATGCGTTCGCCCAACCCATGCCCCCACCACCCCGCCTCATGAAGAGAGGCCCCGCGCTCGCGCTCGTTGCTGCCCTGTTCCTGCTGTCGGTCTTTGTACCCTTCGAACGGGCGCAGGCCCAGTCCGGACCGCGCGCGCTCGTCCTGTTTGATCACCCCATCGGCGAGCCCTATCAAAATCTGGGCAAGGCCTACGCCATCATGCTGACCAATCTCCTGGGCCACTGGGATGCGCGCGTCGATGCCGTCGCCGCACGCGAGTATCAGCCGGGTGCCGTTGAGGGCTATGACGCGATCTTCTACCTCGGGACCTGGTTTGACCATCCCCTGCCGCAGCCGCTGCTCGAGGATCTCTACCAGACCCGTCGCACCGTGGTCTGGTTCAAGTACAACTTCTGGCAACTGGCGCGAGTGCCGGGCTTTGACAGCGCAGCCCGCTGGGGATTCCGGATGTCTGGCGTGCGCGGCCTTGAGGGCGACCCGGCCGCGCCCGTTCCCAACCTTTTCGATACCGTCCTCTACCAGGGCGAGGCATTGCGCAAGTACTACGCCTGGTCGGCCCAGACCGGCCAGCTCTTGGCCGACCCCGATATCGGTCTCACCGAAATCACCGACCCGCAGCGTGCGCTGGCCTATGCAATGGTGGCCAACCCCGCCAGTGGCGAAGCGGCGCCCTATGTGCTGCGCTCGGGCAACTTCTGGTATGTCGCAGATTCGCCGTTCTCTTTTATTGGGCCCCGTGATCGCTATCTGGTCTTTGCCGACCTCCTTCACGAGATGCTCGGCGAATCGACCGCGGCGCCGGCCGGGCGAGAGACTCAGAGCATGCGAGCGGCACTCGTACGTCTGGAAGATGTGAATGCCCTGTCGAACACGTCGCATCTGCGCACCCTGACCGACCTCATGGGCAACGGCTATGGTCCGGGCGGGGAAGCGTCGGGCGCGATTCCATTCTCGATCGCCCTGATCCCACGCTATCGCGACCCTTACGGTCGATACAACAATGCCCGCCCGCTCGATATCCGTCTGCGTCAGGCGTTGGGGCTTCGCAACGAGGTCGCGTACGCGCTCACTCGAGGCGCGGCGGTCGTGATGCATGGCTACACGCACCAGTATTTCTATCGACTCAATCGATACTCGGCGGTGAGCGGCGACGACTTCGAATTCTGGGACATCGTCGGCAATCAGCCCCTGCCGGTGGACAACCCCCTGGAGTGGGGGCGGCGCATCGATCAGGCAGTGCGCGAGCTGAACGAGGCAGGGTTCTCCGCCTTTGCGTTTGAAACCCCCCACTACCAGGCCTCACCCAACGCCTACCGCGCGATCGCGCGGAGATTTCCAGTCGCCTATGAGCGTGCCGTCTATTACACCTCGGACCGGCCGCGGCTCACGCTCGATACGCGCGACAAGGATTTTGCGGTAGGTCAATTTTTCCCCTATGTCATCCAGCGCGATTGGTATGGACGCAAGGTGCTTCCGGAAAACCTCGGCAACATCGAGTACGACATTCGGGACATCGATCCAACCTCCTATTTCGACTACACGGCGCAGGATCTGTTGACCAACGCCCGCATCTTGCGCGCGGTGGTTCGCAACGGAATCGCCTCCTTCTTCTTTCATCCGTTCTGGCTCGAAACCTTGAAGCGGCCGGACGGAACGAGCTACGCCTATGACGGATTGGCTGATTTCAAGAGCGTGCTTTCCGGCCTGCAGGAGATGGGCTTCATGTTCGTCGACCCGCGCGGCCTTTAGGGTGCTCGACGCCTCGCGGGCTGGGCGTTGCCCGGGTCCTGCGGGGCGGTCGGGTCATTTGAACCGTGTCCTTGGTCTTGCCCTTGCCCTGACGTTCGGGGCGGCTCTGCATGCGGCCAATGCGTCTCAGGTTGACCCAAACGCCGGATTGTTGTCAGAGGCAACAAAAACCGAGCACTCTCGAACAGTCATCGAAATAGCCGACAGCGGCGATCCGACCCGGCCCGCAATGCTCGAGCCGCTCGCCCAGTTCGAGGCCTGGCGTGCCGAAGGTGCGCGGTTCATCGCGCATGGTTTCTTCGAGCGCGCCTGGCGGCGGATGGCCCGCGACGAGCTGGATGCTGCGCTTGCCGACTTCGACCGGGGACTCGAACTGGACCCCTCCCGCCGGGACGCGCTTCTTGCGCGCGCGCGGTTATTGATCCGCCTGAATCGTGTCGAACCGGCGAGTGCCGCGTTGGCTGAATGGCTGGCCCGGGCCGATCCGGTGACGCCGAGTGCGGAGCTCGATGCGGTGCGTACCGATCTCGTCCGGTTGCTGGCCGCGCAGGGCCGTTTGCGCGAAGCGCTTGCCGAACTCGATCGACTCGCAGAGCCTTCGCGGCAGTCTCAGGTCGCGCTCGGCCTGCGCGTAGAGCTCTTGGGCGGGCTTCAAGACCGACCCGCACTCCTGGATGCGCTCGAGCGTCTGGGCGGCTCTACGCAAATCGCAGCGCATGAGCGCAATGCGGCGCTCGATCAGGCCGCCCATCTTGCCGTGCAACTCGGTGAGCCGCAACGGGCCTTGCGTTTGATCGATGCGCTTGCGGCCATGCCGGGTGCCCCGCCCCTCGATGCCAGACGAGCCTTGATCCATGAGCAGCTCGGAAATCGACGTGCCGCGCTGTTGGCCTGGGAGGCCGCGTTGGCTGAGACCTCGGAGGCGGCCCGCCGGCTTGCGATCGTCGATACGATGCTGGGCCATGCGCGGGCGATCCCGGACCGTCTGGCAGAGCGGGTGGCGCTGACCCGCGCCCTGGAGTGGTCAGGCAATGCGACCGATCGAATGCGCGATCTCGTGGTATTCGAGCACCGCATCGGTCGGCGACTGGACGCAGCGCGTCGTGCGCTTGAGCTTGCAGGCCGAAGCGACCAGGCCTCGGATCGTGCTGACGCGTTCGAGCGTGTGGTGGAGCTGGAGCGCACGCGCTCTGCTCCAACGGGCCGGGTCCTGTCGCTCTTGGCACAGCTCGACAAGATCGCAGCCCGGCAGCGCGACTCCACCCTGCGGCGGCTGATCGCCGAACAGTATTCAAGGCTCGGGCGGGACCGCGAGGCGATCGCCCTCCTGGAGGCGCTCGCTCGTGAGTCCCCATCGCCACAGCGGCGCCAGGCGCTCCTGCAGCTGGCCGATCTGCAGGGTCGGCGCGGCGATGTTCGTGCCCGCGCGCTCGCAGTGCTGGCCGCCGATGAACTGCCCGAGGGCGAGCCCTTGCCCTGGAGTCTCAAGCTCGATGCGCTGCGCGCCTTGGGACGGTTGGATCAGGCCACAAGCGTGCTCGAGCAGGCGCGACGCCGCGATCCGGGCGATCCCGAAGTGTTGCGCCGCTGGGTCGACCTCAGTCGCGCGCGTGCCGATTCGACCTCTCTTCTCGAGGCCTATGCCGCGCTGGCGCGCCTGCCCGGACTTCCGGCCCGAGAACGCGCCCAGGCCCATCGCGAAGCGGCCGAAATCGCACGGTTGCGGCCCGAGGCGATGGAGACCGCCCTTGACCACTATCGCCAGGCCATCGCGTTGGATCCCACGTATGAGCCGACCCGTCTTGCCCTGGCCGAAGCGCTGGCCGGGCGGGCCCGCCATGCCGAGGCGGCCGAGGCGTTCCACCAACTCTATCGCTCGAATGGCGCGCCTGAATACCTGCGGCGAGCAGCCCGCGAGGCGCTCGCCGCGGGCGATCGCGATCGTGCGCAGGCCTGGCTCGATTTCACCCAGGACCAGGCCGCGCGCTGGCCCCCCGCAGAGGGCTACGAGCTGTGGTTGCTGCGCGCCGAGCTCGAGCGAGACTCTCACCGGCCGGACGCCGCGATGCGGTCGCTCGAACAGGCGCTGATGCTGCATCCCGAGGGCGCGCGAGCGCAGAGGCTCGCGAACCTTAGGGCGGCACTTGTGCGCGAACAGGCCGAGCGCTTGGGGCGTGAGCGGCGGCTTGGAGAGGCCGTGAGCGCGTGGCGGGAGGCCGAGCGGCTGGATCCGGGCCCGGCTTCGTCGCAGGGGCTGGCCTATGCGCTGCTTCGGGCAGGCGAGCCGGCGGGCGCGGCCCAGGCCTTTCGACGCGCCCTGGGTCAGGCAGAGCCCCCCTCGGTGCAGCTGCTGTCCGACCTGGGCTACGCGCATCAGCGGGCGGGTGAGCGCAGCGGCGCGCGGTGGGCATGGACGAAGGCGATCGATGCCATGAGGGAGTCCGCGGACGCAGAGTTTGTGCCCCGGATTGAAACCTTGCGTCGCGAGGTGCGCGAACTCGATCACGATCTGCGCGGCGCACTGTGGCAGGGCTGGCGCGGGCGGGGGGTTCAGGGCGCAATGCCCGGGTTGGCCAGTCCTTCGCGCCTGGACGGTGTGGCGGGCGTTCCGGGGATGGGGGGAGGGGCCGAACTCGCCTATCGAGCTCCCGCGCCCGACGGTCCGGGGCGCAGTGCCCTCGAGTGGTTCGGACGATGGCTCTGGGCCCTGGAGCCGGGGACGAACCGGCTGGACGACAGTTCGCATCAGCTGGGCCTGGGCGTGCGCTATCGGCCGCCCCTGCTGCCCGGTGCTTCACTGTCGGCCGAGCGGCTCATAGCGATCGGCGAGGCGGCGGCTGACGACGGGCTCCTGCGGGGCGCCTGGGGGCGGGGCTGGGGCGGCGGGGGTGCGATGGGGCCCGGTTCGGTGGGCCATGTCTGGATCGATGTGGCCTATCAGACCGGTGCGCAGATCCGGATGCTCTACGGCGAAGTGCGTCAGGGCTATGCTTACCCGATGGGTGCCAATATCGGCCTCATTCCTCACCTGATCGTCCATGGGCGGGGCCTCCGTCCTGACCCTGCGACCGAGGGCTGGGCCGAGGCCGGTCTCGGCGTCGCGATCGAGGCGCTGTCCGGAGGAGACCGCCACCTAGCGCCGAACCTGCATTGGAGCGGCCATCTGCGGCAAAAGCGCGCCCTCGATGGCGCCGGTCGAGACGGTTGGGAAGTCGGCCTGTCGCTGCGCTGGTGATCCGGCGTAACATTGACCCTGTAGCGGCGGGGACGCGCCGCAGCTCAGGGAGCTCCAGACATCATGAACGGTGCCGATCACCTCGTGCACAGCCTCCTCGCGGGCGAGGTGGATGTGTGTTTCGCAAATCCCGGAACCTCCGAGATGCATTTCGTTGCGGCGCTCGACCGCAACGAGGGCATGCGGTGCGTGCTCGGGCTGTTCGAGGGTGTGGTGACGGGTGCCGCCGACGGTTATTGGCGGATGGCGCGCCGACCGGCCGCCACTTTGCTGCATCTGGGGCCGGGGCTCGGCAACGGATTGGCCAATCTGCACAACGCCCGCAAGGCGCGTTCGGGCATTGTCAATGTCGTGGGCGAGCATGCGCTTGACCACATTGCGCTCGATGCTCCCCTCACCGCCGATATCGAGGGCATCGCGCGTCCAGTGTCGCACTGGGTTCGAACCACCCGGTCGGCCCTCGCTGTCGGGCCGGATACGCGCGATGCGATCGCGGCCGCCTGCGCGCCCCCGGGTTCGGTCGCGACCCTGATCCTCCCTGCCGATGCCGCTTGGGGTGAGCTTCCGGCGGGCCATCGCCTGCCCGCCCCGGGTACCCAGCCGCCCGTCCGGGCGTACCGAGGGCTCGACCCCGACCGGATCGTGCGTTGTGCGAAGGGCCTGCGAGGCCCGGGCTTGACCCTGCTCCTGCTGGGCGGCGATGCGGCCACCCCGGCTGCGCTGGAATCCGCGGGCCGCGTGGCGAGCGCCACAGGCTGCGGCCTGATGTCCGAGTTCTACATGCCGCGGCTTGCCCGCGGGGCCGGGCGGGTGGTTGCGCCGCGGGTCCCGTATGCCGTTGACCCTGCGCTTGCGGCGCTCGCACCCTTTCAGCGCATCGTGTTGGTGGGGGCGCGCGATCCGGTGGCCTTTTTTGCCTATCCCGGCAAGCCCGGTCGTCTGAGCCCCCCGGGTTGCGAGCTGTTGACTCTCGCCGAACCCGACCAGGATCTCGAGGCGGCCCTGGCAGCGCTCGCCGATGAGCTCGGCGCCCCGCCCGTTGCGCCCGCTGCGATCGCTCAACGTCAGCGGGTCGGGCGCTCGGCTCTGCCCACAGGTGTCCCCGACTCGGCGGGGATCGCTGCGGTACTGACCGAGTTCATGCCTGAGCAGGCGATCGTGGTGGACGAAGCGGTGAGCGTAGGACGCGCGTTCGGTCCGGCGACGGTGGGTGCTGCGCCCCATGACTGGCTCACGGTGATGGGCGGTTCGATTGGTTTTGGGCTTCCGGCAGCGATCGGGGCTGCCGTAGCCGCGCCCGATCGCAAGGTGGTTGCCCTGGAGGGCGACGGCAGCGCGATGTACACCATCCAGTCGTTGTGGACGATGGCCCGCGAGGGGCTCGATGTGGCCGTGGTGATTCTCGCCAACCGCGCCTATCAGATCTTGCGTGGCGAATTTTCCGGCGTGGGTGCCGGAGCGCCCGGCCGGCGCGCGACCGACATGCTGACGCTGGACCGGCCGGCGCTCGATTTCGTGGCGATCGCGCGGGGCATGGGGATCGAGGCCGACCGCGCCGACAACCTCTCGGATTTCGCTCGGCTGTTTGAGCGCGCCTGTGCTCTGCGGGGCCCGATTTTGATCGA
>JBIKVK010000166.1:0-7387 GCA_044356835.1 Burkholderiaceae bacterium | reverse complement strand
GGCAGGGATGCGCGCAACCAGATGAACAGGGACACCACGAAGAAGGTCTTGATGCCGAGCCAGATCCAGCCCGGGATCCAATTGAAGGGTGCAAAGTCGATCGGAGACTGCCATCCGCCGAGGAACATGATCGAGGCCACTGCGGACAACAGAATCATGTTCGCGTATTCGGCGAGGAAAAAGATGGCAAAGCCCATGCCCGAGTACTCGATCATGTGACCGGCAACGATCTCGGACTCGCCCTCGACCACGTCGAACGGGTGCCGATTGGTTTCGGCGACCGAAGACACGACGTAGACCACAAAGATCGGCAGCAGCGGCAGCCAGTTCCAGGACAGGAAGGTGAGGCCGAGGCTCGCAAAGAAACCTTCGCCTTGACGAACAACGATGTCGGTCATGTTGAGGCTGCCCGACACCATCAGGACTACGACCAGCGCGAAGCCGATCGCGAGCTCGTAGGACACCATCTGCGCGGACGCGCGCATCGCGCCCAGAAACGCGTACTTCGAGTTGGACGCCCAGCCCGCGATAATCACTCCGTAGACTTCGAGTGAGGTGATAGCGAGCAGCAGCAAAAGGCCGGCATTGACGTTGGCGAGCGCCATCTCGGGACCAAATGGAATCACCACCCAGGCCGCGAGCGCCGGCATGATCGTCATGATCGGGCCCAGCACATACAGCGCCTTGTTGGCGCGCGTGGGCATGATCACCTCTTTAAGGAGGAGCTTCAGCGCATCGGCGATCGGCTGCAGCAGCCCCCACGGACCCACACGGTTGGGACCGATGCGGATGTGCATCGCACCGATCATCTTGCGCTCCCAGAGCGTCAGGTACGCCACGCAGCCCATCAAGGGGAGCACGACGCCAATGATTTTGGCGAGGTTCCAGACGACCGGCCAGGCGGAGCCGAACGTCCCAGCGCCCCACTCGGTCAGGCCCATCAGGAACGCATCCATCAGCGCGCCTCCCCGATCGAGAGCGCACCGGCCGGAGCGGGCAGAACGGCAGTGAGAGCATGGGCCGCGGCGATACGCACCACGCCATCGGCCACGCCCTCATCGAGTTCGACCGGGAGATCGACGCTGCCCGACCAAGCGCCGTGGGACTGGGCCACGCGGATGGAGGCTGCGCCTTGAAGACCCGCCTGCGCGAGGGTGCGGGCATTGAGCCGCGCTCGCGGGGCTCGCGCGTCGCGCGTGGCCTGCAGGCTCGCGGCGCGCCGCACGATCGGATCCGAGAAATAGATGGGGACCTCGGACAGGCGCTCGAGCCCACCGGCATGAGACAGAAGGGGCGCCTGGAGGTCGCCCTGAATACGGTTGTCGAGCCGGGCGGCCCAGCCTTCTGGCAGCGCTGCAGCCCGCACTTCGTCCACGCTGTCAAAGGCCATGCCGCTCACACCGGCCAGGTCACCCAGCACCCGGAGGACTTTCCAGGCCGGACGACTTTGGCCGGCCGCACGCACCACCGCGGTAAAGGACTGCAGGATGCCCTCGGCATTGACGAAACTGCCCGCGGTTTCAGTGAACGGCGTGATGGGCAGCAAGCAGTCTGCCTGCTCGAGCAGCTCGTCAGAACGATAGGCCGTGAGGGCGATCACCGAATCCGCCGCAGCGAGTGCGGCGCGCGCTGCAGCCGGCAGGGCGTGGTCCAGTGAGGGTTCATTGTTGAGGAGTACATACAGGGCGCGCGGGGCCTCCACCATGGCTCGAGCGTTCAGCCCGCCTGCTTGCGGGACCGCACCGGCCAGCACAGCGCCCACCGCGTTGGCGGACTCGCCCAGATGGCCAAGCGTCGCACCACAGGCCTGGGCGATCGCTTGAGCCAGCCGCAGCAGGCGCGCCTGTTCCGGGTGCTGCGATACCGCCATGCCCAGCAGCACGGCCTTGCGCTCGCCGGAGGCGAGCTCAACGGCGATCGAGGAGGCCGCTGCTGACGGCTCGACCGCAGCGAGCGCGGAGGGCACGGCCTCGCCGCGGGATCGCAGAAGCGCAACGAGAATTTCGGCGAGTGTCGTTTCCCAACGCGAGGGCGCGACGATGGCACGCGCACGCACGGGCATCAGCAGATCGTCGTCGGCGCCGTGGACGACGGCCACGCGCGCACCGCGCTTGACCGCCTGACGTATGCGGGCCGCCATCAGCGGGTGGTCCTTGCGCAAGAACGAGCCGATGATGAGCGCCCGATCGAGTTTGGCGAGATCGGCCACCGGCATCCCCAGCCAGGGCACGCCCGCCCGGTGGGCATCAGCCGACGCATCCAGCTGACGCAGACGAAAATCGATATTGTCACTGCCCAGCCCGCGCACGAGCCGGCTCAGCAAATGGCTTTCCTCGACGGTGCTCTGACCCGACCCAAGAGCGCCGATCATGGCGCCACCCCGGTCATCACGAACCCGGGTCAGCGCATGCGCGGCGTATTCAATGGCGGTCGACCAGTCGACCGTCTGCCACTGCCCGGCCTGCCGGATCATGGGCTCGAGAAGCCGATCCGGCGCGTTCAAACCCTCGTAGGAAAAGCGGTCGCGGTCGGAGATCCAGCATTCGTTGACGGCTTCGTTTTCGTGCGGCACGACTCGCATGACGCGGTCAGACTTGACCTGCACGACAAGGTTGGCCCCGAGCGAATCGTGCGGCGAGACGGTCTTGCGGCGGGCGAGTTCCCAGGTTCGGGCACTGTAGCGGAAGGGCTTGCTGGTCAGCGCACCCACGGGGCAGACGTCGATCATATTGCCCGAGAGCTCGGAATCGACCGAGCGCCCGACGAAACTCATGATCTCGGAATGCTCGCCCCGCCCCGCCATGCCGAGTTCCATCACGCCCGCGACCTCTTGGCCGAAACGCACGCAGCGGGTGCAATGAATGCAGCGGCTCATCTCTTCGGCGGAGATCAGCGGGCCCATCGGCTTGTGGAAGACCACCCGCTTTTCTTCGCGGTAGTGGGAGGCTGAGCCCCCGTAACCCACCGCCAGATCCTGCAACTGACACTCGCCGCCCTGATCACAGATCGGACAGTCGAGCGGGTGGTTGATCAGCAGAAACTCCATCACCCCTTTTTGAGCGGCGATCGCCCGAGCCGAGCGGGTCTGCACCTTCATGCCCGGCGCCACCGGAGTGGCACAGGCGGGCAAGGGCTTGGGTGCCTTTTCGACGTCGACCAGGCACATCCGGCAATTGGCCGCGATCGAGAGCTTCTTGTGGTAGCAGAAGTGCGGTACGAACAGACCGAGCTTTTCGGCCGCGTGCATCACCATGCTGCCGGGCGGCACCTCGACCTTGTGACCATCGATTTCAAGCTCGACCATGCTCGCTCGTCCTGCTCACAGATAGGTGGGGACCATGCACCGGCGGTGTTCCACGTGCCAGGCAAATTCGTCCCGATAATGCTTGAGAAACGCCCGAACCGGCATGGCGGCCGCATCGCCCAGCGCGCAGATGGTGCGGCCCTGGATGTTGTCGGCAATGCGGTTGAGCTCATCGAGATCGGCCATCGTGCCCTCACCATGTTCGATGCGGTGCACCAGGCGCCACAACCAACCCGTGCCCTCGCGACACGGTGTGCACTGGCCGCAGGATTCCTCGTAGTAGAAGTAGGACAACCGCAGCAGCGACTTCACCGCGCACCGGGTCTCATCCATGACGATCACCGCGCCGGAGCCGAGCATCGAGCCGGCCTTGGCGATGGAGTCGTAATCCATGTCGGTGGCCATCATGATCTCGGCGGGCAACACCGGCATCGACGAACCCCCGGGAATGACCATCTTGAGCTTGCGCCCGCCGCGCACACCGCCGGCCAGTTCGAGCAACTTGGCAAAGGGGGTCCCCAGCGGGATCTCGTAGTTACCCGGGCGCTCGACATCACCCGAAATCGAGAAGACTTTGGTGCCGCCGTTGTTGGGCTTGCCGATCTCGAGGTACTGCTGACCGCCATTGCGGATGATCCATGGTACCGCAGCGAAGGTCTCGGTGTTGTTGATGGTGGTGGGCTTGCCATACAGGCCAAAGCTGGCGGGAAACGGCGGCTTGAAACGGGGCTGGCCCTTCTTGCCCTCGAGCGACTCGAGCAGCGCGGTTTCTTCCCCGCAGATGTAGGCGCCGAAACCGTGAAAGGCGTGGAGCTGAAACGAGAAGCCCGATCCCAGAATGTTGTCGCCGAGGTAGCCCGCCGCCCGGGCCTCTTCGAGGGCAGCCTCGAAGCGCTCATAGACGGAGAAAATTTCACCGTGAATGTAGTTGTAGGCCACGCTGATGCCCATCGCATACGCGGCGATGGCCATACCCTCGATGACGATATGAGGGTTGTAGCGCAGGATGTCCCGATCCTTGAAAGTGCCCGGCTCGCCCTCGTCGGAGTTGCAGACCAGGTACTTCTGACCCGTGTACTGCTTGGGCATGAAGCTCCATTTGAGTCCGGTCGGGAATCCCGCCCCGCCCCGGCCGCGCAGACCCGAGGCCTTGATCTCGGCGATCACCTGATCGGGGGTGAGCCCCTCGGTAAGGATGCGCCGCAAGGCCTTGTAACCATCCCGCGCCTCATAGTCGCGCAGGTGCCAGCCATCGGGCGAGGACAGCCCTGCGAGGATCTGAGGGCTGATATGCCGGCCGTGGAAGCAGGTTTCCTGCACACGGGCATCGATCAAGAGGTCGGGCGCTCCCATGGCGTTCAGTCCTGAGCCTTCAACTCATCGATCAGCGCATCGAGCCGCTCATTGCTCATGAAGCTGCACATGCGCTTGTTGTTGACGATCAGCACCGGCGCGTCACCGCAGGCTCCCTGGCACTCGCTTTCCTTGAGCGTGAAGCGGCCGTCGGGCGTGGTCTCGTTGTAGTCGATGCCGAGTTGGGTCTTGAGGTATTCGCCGGCCTTGGCACCATCGCGCAGCGCACACGGCAAACAGGTGCAGATCGCGATCTTGAACCGACCGACCGGACGCGTGTCGTACATGTTGTAGAAGGTGGCGACCTCATGCACCGCGATCGGGGGCATGGACAAACGAGCCGCAACCGCTTCGATCACCTCGGGCGACACCCAACCGTGTTGATCCTGTGCAATCGTGAGGGCGGCCATCACGGCCGACTGCTTCTGGTCGGCCGGGTACTTGGCCACCTCGCGGGCGACTTTGGCCTCAGACTCTGCGGAGAGCGCGAAGGGCGCTTGATCGGGCACCGCGCTCATCGATCGATCTCCCCGAAAACAATGTCCTGCGTGCCGATCAGGGTGACGACGTCGGCAATCATGTGTCCGCGAGCCATCTCGTCGAGCGCCTGCAGATGCACGAAACCCGGGGCCCGGATCTTGAGACGATAGGGCTTGTTTGCGCCATCGGACACGAGATAGATGCCGAACTCGCCCTTCGGGTGTTCGACCGCCGCATAAGCCTCGCCCTCGGGGACGTGAAAGCCCTCGGTAAAGAGTTTGAAGTGATGGATCAGCTCTTCCATATTGGATTTCATGTCCACCCGGGACGGGGGCGCAACCTTGTGGCTGTCTGTCATCACCGGACCCGGATGAGCACGCAGCCAATCGATGCATTGCCGGATGATGTGGTTGCTTTGCCGCATCTCTTCGACCCGAACCAGGTAGCGGTCGTAGCTGTCGCCGTTACGTCCGACCGGAATATCGAAATCCAGCTGGTCATACACCTCGTAGGGCTGCTTCTTGCGCAGATCCCACTCGACGCCCGAACCGCGCAACATCGGTCCGGTAAAACCCAGCGCCTTGGCACGATCGGGGTCGACCACACCGATCCCGACGAGCCGCTGCTTCCAGATGCGGTTGTCGGTGAGCAGGGTTTCATATTCGTCGACATAGCCCGGGAAACGGCGGGTGAAGTCTTCGATGAAGTCGAGCAGTGACCCCTCGCGATTGCGATTGAGCTCGCGCACTGCGGCCTCGTTGCGGATCTTGCTCGCCTTATGCTGGGGCATGACCTCGGGCAGGTCGCGATAGACTCCACCCGGTCGATAGTAGGCTGCGTGCATGCGCGCGCCGGACACGGCCTCATAGCAGTCCATGAGGTCTTCGCGCTCACGGAACGCGTAGAGAAAGACCGCCATCGCGCCGACGTCCAGACCGTGCGCCCCGATCCAGAGCAGATGATTCAGGATGCGCGTCATCTCGTCGAACATCACCCGGATGTATTGGGCCCGCACCGGCACCTCGATACCGAGCAGTTTCTCGATCGCCATCACATAGGCGTGCTCGTTACACATCATCGACACGTAATCGAGTCGATCCATGTACGGCACACTCTGAATGAAGGTGCGGGTCTCGGCGAGCTTTTCGGTGGCGCGGTGCAGCAACCCGATATGCGGATCGGCGCGCTGGACGACCTCGCCGTCCAACTCGAGCACCAGACGCAGCACACCGTGCGCAGCCGGATGCTGGGGACCAAAGTTGAGGGTGTAGTTGCGAATTTCAGCCATGGTGTCAAGGGTGCGTGCGTGCGTCCCGGCGTCCTATTCAGCGGCCCTGAGCATAGCCATCCTCGCGGATGACGCGGGGCACGATCTCGCGCGGCTCGATCGAAACGGGTTGATACACGACCCTCTTCTGCTCGGGGTCGTAGCGCATTTCGACATGCCCGGAGACCGGAAAATCCTTGCGAAAGGGGTGCCCGACGAAGCCGTAATCGGTAAGGATGCGCCGCAAATCGGGATGCCCCTCGAACACGATGCCGAAAAGATCGAAGGCCTCGCGCTCAAACCAGCCCACGGCGGGCCACAGTTCGATCAGCGAGGGCAACACCGGAAAGTCGTCATCACTACAGAACGCGCGTACGCGCAGGCGGACATTGTGGGACAGCGACAGCAGATGGGTCACAGCCGCAAAGCGCGGGCCATCATGGGTGCCATCGCGATACGCGCTGTAGTCCATGCCGCACAGGTCGATGAGCGTCTCGAAGGACAGGCCAGGGTCGTCCCGCAACAAGCGACAGGCCTCGAGATAGTGCGCGGGCGCGACGCGCAGGGTCAGTTCGCCAAGGTGCTCGTCGAGTGCTGCCACCCGCTCGCCGAGGGCGGTCTCGATGGCAGACTTGAGGCGTTCGATGCGGGTCATGTGGGATGTGGAGTCTTGAAGGCCGGTTTTAGCGGGCAATCGTAGAAGTGCGCTTGATCTTGCGCTGCAATTGCAGGATGCCGTACATCAGCGCCTCTGCGGTGGGGGGGCAACCTGGAACGTAGACATCCACCGGAACGATACGGTCGCAGCCGCGCACCACAGAATAGGAATAGTGGTAATAACCGCCCCCATTGGCGCACGACCCCATGGAAATGACCCAGCGCGGCTCGGCCATCTGGTCATAGACCTTGCGCAACGCCGGCGCCATCTTGTTACAGAGCGTGCCTGCGACGATCATGACGTCGGACTGCCGGGGACTCGGTCG
>JBIKVK010000165.1:0-7400 GCA_044356835.1 Burkholderiaceae bacterium | reverse complement strand
CGATCTGATCGGGGCGGCACAAACCCCATCATCCGATCTTCGTTGACGAAGTGACCGACGATGGGTGACAGAAACAGCAGGTGACCGGGAAACGGGCTCATGCCCGCCTGCGCGTGCAGAAAAAGGTATGCGCCGAATGAGTTGCACACCACCCGGGCGTCCTCGGTCCAGAATCCCGATTGGAGATCGTGGGCGATCAGGTCAATCTTGTCCTGAAAGGGGAGAAGCTTGAAGTCGCCCCGGGTCTCGCGGCCGGCGAGGTCGAACCCGCGGTCTAGCAACCCTTGCCCGAGCCCCGTTTGGATCTGTCCGCCCGCGCCGGGTAGGTAGTAGATGGTGCGGGAGCTCATCGTGTCGCTGGTCGCCGTGACCGACCCTCAGCCATCAATATCGCTTCGCGAATCACCATCGGCTTTCTCGCCTGGCTGGTGCAAAGCCTGGTCGGTTCAGGCTCAATCCCCACCCGCGCCAGATCCAGTCGGTCGGCATCCCAGCAAGCACGGATCGCGGCTTCACCCTCGGTATGGCCGTCGCTGTGGAGCCGCATGGCTTCGCACAAATGTTCAAACTCGGTAGCGTTCAATTCGACCAGCGTGCGCTCGCGCCGCAGGGTGACTGCGAAGTCGGCTGCCCGATGGCCGTGAAGCGGATCGCGGTGATCGTTGTGCCGCTGACTGTCGTGAAGAAAGGCGAACCAGGCAAGAATAGCAGGGTTGACGTCTAGCGACCTTGCGATTCTTCTCCCGTGGAACCACACCCGACTCCAGTGCGCGACGCCGTGAATGCCATCCTGGAAGTCGAGCCGGAACACGGGGCGCACGACCGTGAGCGCTTTCTGGATGATGGTGGTGTGAGGTGGCATGGACTTCAGGTTGTGCCAGAAGGCGCCGACGAGTTATCGCCTAGCCACTGTCGAAGCATTTCGCATTGACGGTGTTCGAGTCCGCGACCGCCATCGCACGCGATCAACTGCTCGCATGGATCAGGGAATTCGAACCGCGCGTCGTCGAGGGCTCGCCAGTTGCTGATGGCAGATTCTTCGCAATAGCGATTGATTTCCTGCCAGCGCGCGTGGCGGCCGATATGCGCCATGCCGGTGGTGCCAACAATCCGGGGTCTCAGCGACTCAGGAAAGAATACCTCTATTTTTGCGAGCGACCACTCGAAGCGCCAACTCGACGAGATGACGATTTCAACGTTCGATTGCTCGATTGCCCCAACCAGTAAAGGCAGTCGGCTGAAACGCTGGTGAGGTGCGGCAAGGTTCGGGTGAAGAACGCCGTCGAAATCGAGGAAAAGAGTGGGCACCTGTACGGTGCCGCGGTGTGGGCGAACGTTCGGTTTCATGCGGAGTTCAAAGTTCGAACACCGCAATCTCCGGCCGCGCGCCGAAGCGCACCGGAGCGATCGAGGTGGAAAGGCGCAGCTTCACTTCCTCACTTGCATATGTGGATAAGGATACGGTCGAACAACCCCCCGGGCACGATGCCTACCCAGGGGTCGGTTCGCCATTGACGAAGTGTCGGCTGCCCCAGGCCGGTTGCTCCGCGCTTCCAGATCACCTGGAGAACACGTCGCGTGCGATTCGCGCAGTCGATATCTACCTGGGAGAAGGAGGAGTGCCAGCCGAATTGTCGATTCCGCTTGAAGATTCTAACTTCCCAGTAGCGGCGGTATTGGCCATGCCGCTCGATTTCGCTTTCGTAACCGTAGAAGTCGCCGACGCTGGAGGTCGCCGTGCGCATCAACATTCGCGCTGACGCGATGTCGGTAAACAGCAAGAGGGCAAGGGCTAACGATCTGATCAATGCCATGAGGGACCTTCTGCTTTCACGGGCAAGCTTAATCCGATCGAGGCTCATCAGGTGAGCCTGTCCGTCAGCTATTCTGGAGCGGATTCGTGAAAGGAATTTAGCTGTGTTCCTGTCCGCTCCCCGGTTTTCCCCGGCTGGCCTGCGCCGTTTTCGCTCATGTTTCTTCGGCGTAGCGTTGTTGCTTGCTATCGCCACTCCTATGGGCCCAGTTGCGGCTGAAACCTACAAGCCTTCCACCACCCTGATCCATCGGATTGTTACCGTGTAGGTGAAAGCCGATGGAACCGCCACCCTTACCCACGACATTGCGCGCCGCGCCGACACGCCCCGCGGTGTGTCCATGCTGGGCGAGGAGAAATTGCACTTTCGCGAGACGATGACGCGCATGCGGGTGGATGAAGCCTGGTCGGTCACGCCGAGCGGCAAGCGCATCGACGTGCCGCTGGACACGGTCCGCGTCAAGGACGATACGGAATAAGGCGACGGCGACAGCGACAACAAGGTCGCCACCACCATCTATCCGGGGCTTTGAGCTGGGCAGCACCGTGCACCGGCGCTACACCGAGGTCCAGCACACCAGCCCCTACCCAGGGCACTTTTCAAGGCGCCTGATCGCTGCCCCTCGAATCCGCGTTGAGCACTACGAGGTCAACGTGGTTCACCCGCAGTCGCTGCCGCTGAAGGTACGGGGCGATCGCATCGAGGGCGGAGATCGCGATCGCTTACGGCGATAGATTTACCAGACCGGTTGCGTGACAATATCGACCAGACTTGCCCACCGCGTCGGCCGTTCGTCGCAAGCCACGCCCGCCGCCGTGGACAAGTCTCTCAGCGCCTCACACACAAAAATCTGACGCCCCCGTCAATCCTTTCGACTGCACTGTTCCAGTGTTGCCGCAAACCAGTACGACACGTTGAGTTGGATCGTCCCATGCGCTTCCTCCACACCGCTGACTGGCACCTGGGCCGGTCGTTCCGTCAGGCCTCCCTCGTTGAAGATCAGGCACATGTCCTCAACCAGTTGGTAGAACTCGCCATCCGCGAGCGCGTGGATGCTGTGGTGATCGCAGGCGATGTCTATGACCGCGCCGTGCCGCCTGCCGATGCAGTTGCCTTGCTCGATGACGTACTGGCGCGCCTGGTTCTTGGGGCTGGCATACGGGTTGTCTTGATTGCGGGTAACCACGACAGTCCGGATCGGGTAGGTTTTGGCGGACGGGTGGCTGAGAAGCAAGGTCTTGCAATGCGGGGCACCCTGAGTCATCTGGCGCCGGTCATTTTCGACGATGCCTATGGTCAGGTTGCCTTGCATCCATTGCCCTATGTAGAGCCTGCATTCGCGCGACGCTTGCCGGGAGGCGAGGAGGCCAGCGATCACCAAAACGCAGTCAACGCGGTGTTGGCCTTGTTGCGCGCCCAGTGGGTTCCCGGGCAGCGCAATGTGCTGGTGGGCCACGCCTTTGTTGCAGGCGGCACCGAAAGCGAGTCCGAGCGCCCGTTGTCGGTGGGAGGCAGTGGCGCTGTTGCGGCTTCCACCTTTGATGGCTACGACTTCGTTGCACTGGGCCACCTGCACCGCCCGCAATCGGTGGGCAGTGAGCGGGTGCAGTACTCGGGCTCGCTGCTGAAGTACTCATTTAATGAAGTCGACCACGTCAAGAGCGTGTCGCTCGTGGAGATAGGCCAGGGCGGAGCCACTTCAGTGCAGCGCGTGGTTCTCTCCGCTCGGCATGACGTTCGCATCGTCAAAGGCACTCTGGCAGAGTTGCTGGCTGTACCCCGAGGTGACAACGCGCTGCACGACTACGTGCGCGCAGTCCTCACCGACAAAGATCCTGTACTCGATGCGCTGGGCCGCCTGCGTGAGGTGTACCCCAACGTGTTGGAGTTGCAGTTCAGCAGGGACCTCGAAGTCGCCGGTTCTGGGGCCAAAGGTGCGCAGGACCATCGCGAGCGTAGCCCTGATGACCTCTTCAAGGCTTTTCACCGTGACGTGGTGGGAGAGGAGATTGACGAGGCGGCGCTCCACGTATTTCATGCCGCGGCTCAGACGGTCGTGTCGGCTGGCGAGGAGCGCGGCGTATGAAACCCCTCGTCGTCGAGATGCAAGCGTTCGGTCCGTTCGCGGGCAGGCAGGTCATCGACTTCAGCCTGCTCGGTCAGAAAACGTTCTTTCTCATCCACGGGCCTACTGGGGCCGGCAAGACATCCATCCTTGATGCGATGTGCTTCGCGCTCTTTGGTGACAGTTCAGGAGGCGAGCGCGAGGGCCACCAGATGCGTAGCCACCATGCAGACGCTGCGACCTTGACGCAAGTGCGTTTTGAGTTTGCGCTTGGAGATCGACGTTTTCGTGTAATGCGTGTTCCCGAACAGGAGCGCCCGTCTCGACGGGGCAGCGGGGAAACGAAGCAACCTCAACGGGCCGAGATTCACCGACTCGAGTCATCGGCCGGTGGCGGCACTGAAGAGATTCCGCTGGCGTCGGGCTGGCGAAAGGTGACCGAAGAGGTCGTGCGCTTGCTCGGCTTCGAGAGCAAGCAATTTCGACAAGTGATCATGCTGCCGCAGGGGCAGTTTTTTGACTTCCTCAAGAGCACCTCGCAGGAGCGGGAAAAGATCCTGCAGACCTTGTTCGGAACCGAAATCTATCGCCGCATTGCCGATCAGTTGTCCAGCCAGGCCAAGGAAGTTGAAGACAAGGCCCGGGAGTCCAAAACGCGGCGCGAAACCGTTCTGGGCCTGGCCGCAGTGGCCGATGAGACAGTGCTCGAGGAACGACTGACCGAGTTGGCTTCGAAAGTGAGCACAACGCAGGCGGTCGAAGCCACCGCAAAGGAGGCCGACCGTGCGGCAGAGGCGGTTCTCACCGCTGCAAGGCAACTGGCTGACCGCTTTGCCGAATTTGATAAGGCTGTCGCTGCGGTCAAGACCCTGAAGGACAAGGAGGGGGAAAAGGCCCTCCTTCGAACGGCCTGTGAACGAGCGCGCGCAGCAGCCTCTGTTGCGCCTCATGCCACGGCTGCAGCAAAGGCCGCCAAACAGGCCCTTGAAGACGTGCACGCCCTGGCTCAACACCAGGCACAAGAGCAGGGCGCCATTGCCGAAGCTGCCAAGGCCGGTGAAGCCCTGGCAGCAGCCATCCAACGGGCAGCAGAGACGGATGAGTTGAGCCGGCGCCTGATCAAGCTGGAAGAGATGAAGGGCAAGGTGGATGCGTTGGACGCAGCCCGCACGCAACGGGCTGTTGCCGATGCCCGCATCACGCAAGTTGCCGCCGAACATGCAGCAGCGTTAAAGACGAGGCAGGACGCCGCTGAGCGGGAAGCCAAGGCCGCGGCCGAGTTGCAGAAAGTGGAAGTTCTGGCGGCGAAAGTCGACGGCCTGAAAGCCAGCGTGAGCCTTTTGGAAAGCCAGGCTGCCAAGGCCGAATCGCTGGCCAAGGCACAGAGCGAGGCCGAAGCAGCGCAGAAGGATCTTCAAAGGAAGGAAAAAGCCTTGGCCAATGCCCACAAGGCCGAAGGCCAGGCCCGTACATCACGGGAGGATGCATTCCGCGCCTGGATGGCCGGGCAGGCAGGCCGCCTGGCTGCGAGTCTGCAGTCGGGCGAGGCCTGCCCCGTCTGCGGCTCAGCCGATCACCCCGCGCCAGCGAGTCGGGTTGCGGGTGAAGGTAGTGAGGTCGTTCACGACGATGCGCTGGAGTTGGCGGAAGAGACCCTGCGCAGGGCCGTGGACTTGCACAACGCGGCACGCCTGCAGCACGCCGAGGCCGAAGGCCTGATCAGGTCACTTCAAATCCGAATGGGCGAGTTGCGAACTGACCTGGGGGAGGTCACCACTTCAACTGCTGAACTCAAGCAAGCCGTTTCAGCGGCTCAAAAGGAGTTCCAGGCAGCACAGGCAGCCGCTGAATCCCTGCCCGCAACCAGGACCAGTTGGGACGCCGCTGTTAAGGCCCACGTGCAGGCTCAGGACGCGGCGACCCAGGCCGCATCGCGGGAGCAGGCTGCACGTGAGGCCCAGCAACAATGCCAAGCTGTGCTGGCTGAACGCGAAAAGGAAGTCCCATCCGAATTCGCCGCTCCTCAGCAGTTGGAACAGGCCCGTTCCCAGGCAACTGCGCAGCTTGCTGGTTTGCAGAAGGCGAAGGAAGACGCGCAGGCGGCCGCCTCCAAGGCCAACGAGACTGTGGCCTCAGCCAAAGCGCGGGTTCAGGCGGCGCACGAGGCTGTGGCGCGCTCGAGCCGGGAACGCGACCACACAACTGAGGCGCGGGACAAACTGCTCATCGCTGCCGGCTTTGTCGACCTCCAGGCTTTCGAGGCGGCGCGGATGGATGAAGAGCGGTTGGCAAGGGCTGAGGAGGAGCTCAAGCACTTCGATACCGATCTGGCGGCAGCGCAGCAGCGCCAGGGCAGGGCGGCGGCGGACCTCTCCGGGCACCAGCGGCCTGATGTGCCAACACTGGTTGCTGCGCACGAGAAAGCTGAAGCGGCCCACCTGACAGCCAGCAATGCAGTGCGAGACGCGCTGGCCGCGCAGCAGGCTTTGGCCAAGCTGGCTGCAGACCTGCGAGAGCAGGCAGTTCAACACCAAGCCCTTCAGGCCAGGTACGCCGTAGTGAAGCGGGTGTCAGATCTTGCCAACGGCGTCGGCGGGCAGCGCATGTCCTTCCAACGATACGTTCTTTCCACCTTGCTGGAAGAGGTGCTGGCCGCCACCACGCAGCGGCTTCAGGTGATGAGCAAGGGCCGTTTTGAGCTTCGACGTGCAGTTTCTGCAATGGATAGACGAACAGCAGCTGGCCTGGACCTGGAGGCCTTCGACCAGTACACCGGAACCCTCCGGCCGGTGACCACCCTGTCTGGAGGAGAGTCCTTTCTCACTTCGTTGGCCTTGGCGTTGGGTCTGTCGGACGTGGTGCAGTCCTACGCCGGCGGTATCCGCCTGGACGCCATCTTCGTGGACGAAGGCTTTGGCACGCTGGATACCGAAGCACTGGACTTCGCCATCCGCGCCCTCAAAGACTTGCAGCAAGCCGGCCGCATGGTGGGGATCATTTCCCACGTGACCGAGTTGCGTGAGTGGATCGATGCCCGCCTTGAGGTAAAGGCGGGCGCGGCGGGAAGTGTTGCGGAGTTCGTGGTTTGAATATGGAGGTCGTCGCAACACCACTTGTGTGTGAGTAAATAACTAACTACCGCTTTATCGAACACGACTGAGAAATTTATGTCTAGCCAATCCCAAGCCCTCGCCCGCCGGAGGTTGGAGTTTGTTGATGAGGTCCAATCCCGTTTTTATGAAGTTTGGATCGATGGAACCCGCCTGAATCGAAGGTACGGCGTTATCGGTCGGCCAGGGAGGGTGCTAGAAACAAATTTTGGTGATTCTGAAGCAGCCCTGCTCGCCCTCGAACGATGTGTTACCGAAAAGCTTCTTGATGGATACGAAGAAGTCACGGTTCCCATCCCGGAAAAAATAGAGGCGAGAAGCCTCGCGCGCTTGTATCGAGAACAAAAAAGGGCCGACGTAAAGAAAGCGATCAGAATATTTGCAGGAACCAAGAGGGCGTTTTGCACGCCT
>JBIKVK010000164.1:0-7430 GCA_044356835.1 Burkholderiaceae bacterium | reverse complement strand
TGGCCCGCGTCGTGCGGGGCTATTACCCTCATGTCGAGGATGAGGTACTCGCCCGGTCTCTGGCCCGCTATCAGGCGGCCCATCTTTGGTCATGCCGCCCCGAGATATCGAGGGCAGGGTTCGATCGACTGGCGCAGAGCATGCAGAATTCGGGGTTCATTCGAACCCGTGCGCCCTATGAAAGCTGTGTGGCGCCCTGGGCCATCGAATCCGCCTGAGCCAGGCGGGTCCGACCGCTCAACCTGTCGATAGCAGCTCGGCGGGCAGGTTCACCACCAGATCATTGAGACTCGGTGCATCGCGCCCGGGCCGCATGTGGGCTCGCATGCGCGCGACCGCCTCCTCAGCCGATCGCCCCCTGAGGGCCTCGAGGATCGCCTGGTGCTGCTCGAACGAGGCCTGGAGCCTGCCCACAGCCGCGAAAGCATGGCGACGGTAGACTCCGGTGCGCATACGGATTCTGATCACTTCCTGCCGCAGGAAGGGGTTCCGCGCACCCTCGTAGAGATGCTCGTGAAAATCAAGGTTGGCCTGCTGCCAGCCTTCCAGATCGTCCCGTTCCACGACGTCCCGACTGGCCTCGTGGGCGGCGGCGAGGGCCTCAATGTCGCGCTCGGTCATCCGCTCGCAGGCCAGGCGCACGGCCACACCCTCCAGTTCGCCCAGAAGCTCCCACAGGGAGAGCAGTTGCATCAGGCTCATCTTTGCAACGTGATAACCGTCCCGGGGCAAGGCCGCGACCCAGCCCTGAGCGATCAGCTGCAGGAGGGCCTCACGGACCGGCGTTCTCGACACGTCGAAGAGGTTCGCCAGTCCGGCTTCGTCGATGGGATCGCCCGGCCGCCACCGGCCGCTCGCGATCTCTTCCTCGATGTGGGCCCGGATCCGATTGCTCGCTTTCATGCACCTTGCCTTTGATGGTCACCTTGCACCCTGCGACCAACTCAAGTATTTCCGAAATTTCCAGGATTATCCAGAAACTGTGGCTAAATATATTTTGAATCTTTTTGGATCTTCGGGATGAGCCGAATTCAAGCCGGTCAGGCGCTCGGGCGTTTCAAGGTGGTCGACCTGTCCAGGGTACGGGCGGGTCCGAATTGCGTGCGCGTGCTGAGCGACTTCGGTGCCGACGTGATTCGGGTCGAGCCGCCCCCCGGCGTCGATGAGAACGAGGCCCTCTTTGCCGCCGACCGCGTGGGGGGCGACTTTCAGAACATCAATCGCAACAAGCGCGGAATGACCCTCAACCTCAAGAAGGAGGGGGCCCACGACATTCTCATGCGGCTGATCGCTGGCGCGGATGTGGTGATCGAGAACTGGCGTCCGGATGTCAAGAAGAAGCTGGGCCTCGACTATGAGTCGCTGGCTCGGGTCAACCCGCGGGTGATTGTGGCCAGCATCTCCGGTTTCGGTCAGGACGGGCCTTATGCGCGGCGCCCGGGCTTCGATCAGATCATCCAGGGCATGGGCGGCCTGATGAGCGTGACCGGTGAGCCCGAGGGAGGACCCTTGAGGGCGGGTCTGGCGGTGGCCGACATGAGCGCGGGACTTTATTGCGCGCTGGGCATTCTGGTGGCCCTCCTTGAGCGCGAGGTGTCCGGTCGCGGCCAGTGGGTGCAGAGTTCGCTCCTCCATTCGATGATCGCGATGATGGATTTTCAGGCGGCCCGTTACCTCAATGACGGCGACATACCGGTGGCCGTCGGCAACGATCACCCCACCAGTTCCCCGATGGGTCTTTTCAGGGCGAGCGATGGCCACTTCAACCTCGGCGCGTCGGGGCAGGGCAACTGGCGGCGCCTGTGTGAACTGATCGGGCATCCCGAATGGCTGGCCGATCCCGAGTTCGCCACCGAGGCACTCAGGGTGCGGCATCGCACGCGATTGAATGCGATGCTCGACGAGGTCTTCGCGACCCGCACGGTCGCGGCCTGGGTCGATGCGCTGAACGAGGCGGGCGTACCGGCCGGCCCGGTGTATTCGGTGCCCCAGGTTTTCGAGGACCCGCAGGTGCGTCACCTGGCGGTGACCAAGACGCTGCCGACCGGTTTCGGCAAGGACCGCACCTACATCACGCAGCCCGTCCTTCTGTCGCGCACGCCCTCGGACGTGGTTGCGCCGGCGCCCGGATGGGGGGAGCACACCGAGGAGGTATTGCGCGAGATAGGCTACGACGATGCCGCGATTGCCGATTTTCGGCAACGTCAGGTGGTGTGAGGGCGCTGATGGGTCAGATCATTTTCAAGCGCGAGTCGGGCATTGGGCTCATCGAGATCAGTGATCCCGAGCGTCACAATGCGATGAGCCTGGGCATGTGGACAGCGTTGGCCGATGCGGTGACTGAGATCGATGCCGATCCCTCCGTGCGGGTGTGCGTGGTACGCGGAGCGGGCGACCGCGCCTTTGTCTCCGGGGCCAACATTTCCGAATTCGAGACCGAGCGCAACTCGCCCGATGCGGTGGCACGCTACAACGCCCAGGTCGAACGGACGCAGACTGGACTGGCCCGGTGCCGGGTTCCGGTGATTGCGGCGATCAGCGGTTACTGTTTTGGCGGTGGCTTGGGCCTCGCCTTGAGCTGCGATCTGCGTTATGCCAGTACGACGGCTCGGTTTCGAATGCCGGCCGCCCGCTTGGGGCTGGGCTACGGCTACGAGTCGATGCGCAGCTTTGTGGCCCAGCTCGGTCCTCAGGCTGCGGCCGAGGCGTTTTTCACCGCGCGCATCTACGATGCACAGGCAGCGCTGGGTTTAGGCATCGTTCGCGCGGTGGTCGACGACGTATTCGGCCACGTGCAATCGCTCGCGGTCGAAATCGCTGGCAATGCCCCGCTGACGGTTCAGGCGGGCAAGCAGGCGATGCGTGCTGCACTCGAAGGTCAGACGGACCTTGCCGCGGTGCGCGCCGCGATCGACCAGTGCTTCACAAGTCAGGACTATGCCGAGGGCCGACTGGCCTTTGCTGAAAAACGCCCGCCCCGGTTCGTCGGTCGATGAACCTGGGCGGCGTCAATTTTTTTCACCACCGTTGAAGGAGACCCTCATGCACCCCTTCGGATTTCTCCGCGCTGCTCTGGGCGCGATCGCAGCCTTCGCCACCTCGGCGAGTTTCGCTCTCGGGCCGATGCCTGCCCCGATGCCCCAGGCCGAGACCTTGACGGTCGGCTATGTGAAGGTGGGGCACCTGTCGCCACTCCATATGGTGGCCGACGAGCTGAAGAAAATGAATATCGAGGTCAAGCGGGCGGAATTTGTGCGCTATGCCGACGCCCGGACCGCCCTGCTCTCCAACTCGGTCGATGTTTCGGCCGTCGGACCGGGCGACCTGGCGATCGTTGCGGCCCAGGGCAGCAAGAATTTGATCGGTTTGACGGGCGTGGGCAGTTCGCCCAAGTTTCTCGTGGTGCGCAAGGGCGTCAAGATCGAGAACTGGTCCGACATCAATGGCAAGAAGATCGCGATCGCGCCGGGCTCGGCAGTCTGGTTCCAGTGGGCGATGACCCTGATCGAGCGCAACATCCCGTACAACTCGTTTACCCCCGTCAACGTGCAGGGCGGAGGCACGGCCTTCGTCCAGGCGATGAAACGGGGCGATGTGGATGCGATGGTGCTGTGGGAGCCCTTTGAGTCCCAGTCGGTGGCCGAGGGCGACGCCTATTTCGCACGCGGTCTTGACTACAGCAAGTCGAAGGCGGTCGGCGCCGAACTGGGCATGCTGGCAGCCTCTGGCGAGGCCATGGCCAAGAAGCGCGAGCTCGTCCGCCGCTTCCTGTGGGCCTATCTGAAGGCTGAGCAGGCGCTTGCGGCCGACAAGGCCGTGTTTGCCGATGTCTACTCGAAGTACACGGGCCTGCCGATCGCCGTCACGACCGAGTCGGCCAAGGTGATCAGCCTGGGCGGCGTGCTCGACCGAGGTCAGGTCGAGCGACTGGCCGATGCGGCGTTCAAGCAGGGCATTGTCCAGAAAAATGTCGTGAGCGAGGCGGGTGCCCTGTATGACGATTCGCTGGTTCGAGAACTGAAGAAGTGAACCCCTGAATGAGTGCCCCCCGTCCTGCTGTGCGTGATCGCCTGGCGAGCCTGCTCCTGGGTCTGGTCGTGCCGGTGAGCCTGCTGCTCCTTTGGCAGTATGCCGGCAGCCGACCGGGGATGGCGGGCATCATTCCGACGCCCCTCAAGGTGCTCGAAGGCTGGCATGGCTGGATATTCGGACAGGCTGGCCTGGGTCTGAACCCGTATCTCGGCACCTGGTGGTCCAATGTGCAGTACTCGGCGATGCGGGTTGCGCAAGGCTTCGGCCTTGCCGCCCTGCTCGGTGTGCCACTGGGCCTGATGATCGGGTGGAGCAGGATCGTCGCGAAAATGGTCGATCCGATGATCCAGAGCCTGCGGCCGATCCCGATCACCGCCTGGTTGCCGTTTTCGATCGCTCTTTTCGGCATCCGCGATTTTGGTTCGATTTTCCTGATCTTCCTCGGCGGGCTCTATCCGATCGTTGTCAACACAACGCAGGGCGCCCGCGATGTCGAGCGCAACCTGGTGCGTGCCGCGCTGATGATGGGCAGTAGCCGCGGCCAACTGCTTTACCGCGTGGTATTCCCCGCCTCGATGCCTTCGATCTTCACGGGTTTGCGGATCGGTTTGGGCATTTCCTGGACCGCAGTGATCGTGTCCGAAATGGTCGCGGTGAAATCCGGCCTGGGCTATGTGCTCTGGGATGCCTATTACGTGGGGCGCATGGACATTGTCCTGGCCGACATGGTGTCCATCGGAATGCTCGGTTTTCTGAGCGACCGATTGATCGTGTTCGTCGAGCGCCGGGTGCTGGCCTGGCGCATTCTGCAGAGCCATTGAGGAACACGGGGCCATGGCCGAAATAACGATCGGAGATGTTTCCAAGGTCTACCCGGGACCTTCCCCCGTCCGGGCTCTGGACCAGATCGACATCCGGGTAGGCACCGGGGAGTTCGTCGCGCTGCTTGGGCCATCGGGCTGTGGCAAATCCACGCTGCTCAACCTTATTGCCGGATTTGAAGCGCCGACCTCGGGGCGTTTGTTGCTCGACGGTCAGCCGGTCGCGGCACCCGGACCCGACCGCGGGGTGGTCTTTCAGGAAGCCGCGCTCTTTCCCTGGCTGAGTGTCTGGGACAACGTGGTGTTTGGTCCCAAAGTGCAGGGGCTGCCGCGTTCGGCCTTTGAGGATCGGGCCAATGAGATGCTCGAGATCGTGGGCCTGAAAGACTTCCGCAATCATCTGCCCGTTCAGCTCTCGGGAGGCATGAGGCAGCGGGTGGGCATCGCACGCATCCTGACGCTGGGTTCCCGCGTGCTGTTGATGGACGAGCCCTTTGGGGCGCTGGATGCCCAGACCCGGCTGACCATGCAGGAGTTGTTGCTGTCAGTGTGGCAGAAGCTGCAGCCGACCATCGTCTTTGTCACCCACGACATCGATGAGGCGATCTTCCTCTCGAGCACTATCTACGTGATGTCGGCGCGCCCGGGCCGCATTCAGGAGCGCATCGATGTGCCCCTGGTGCGGCCTCGCTCCGTAGCCGACACAGCGACCGAGCAGTTCAGTGCCCTCAAATTGCGCATCCTCAATCTGATCCGTCACTGACCTGAAGGAGGCGTCGTGGCCAACCCTCGCGTGCCCTATTGTTTTTCAAACGACGGCCCCCGCCTCGTGCCGCCCGCCGGCGGTCCCATCATGGTGCATCTGGTGGTCAACGTCGAACACTGGCGCTTTGATGCGCCGATGCCGCGTACCCTCATCACGCCCCCTCATGGCAAGGAGACGGTGCCCGATGTGCCCAACTTCAGCTGGGCGGATTACGGCATGCGGGCGGGCCTGCCGCGGATCATCGAGGCGATCGCCGAGCGCTCGCTTCCGGCCTCGACCAGTTTCAATGCCGGTGTGATCGAGGCATACCCTCGAGCGGCGCATGCGATGCATGAGGCGGGCTGGGAGTTCATCGGCCATGGCCTGCATCAGAAGTCGCTCAATGCGGCGGAGGCCTCTGAGGAATCGGTGATTCGGGCTGCGCTTGACCAGATTGCAGGTTTGACCGGCCAGCGTCCCCGCGGCTGGCTGAGCCCAGGACTCAGGCAGACGCATGACACGCCCGACATCCTGACCCGTCTGGGCGTGGACCATGTCTATGACTGGGTCATTGATGATGTGCCGCGCTGGATGACGACCCGTCATGGGCCGCTGCTCTCCATGCCCTACAACCTCGAGATCAATGATTCGATCATCTATGCGATCGAAAAGCATTCGTCCGATGAGATGTATCTACGGCTTGAAAAGACCTTGCAGCTCTTCCAGCGGGAGAGCCGAAAGGCCCCCCGCGTGCTGGCCCTTGGCCTGCATCCGCATCTGATCGGTGTGCCCCATCGCTTCGGCAGCTTCGAGCGCATGCTGGATCTGCTCATGAAGTCGCCGGGCGTCTGTTTCATGACCGGTTCGCAGATTGCGGACTGGTATCGGGGACAAGTTCCGCCGCCGGCTTGACCCGGGCGCGGCCCGGCCCATTTAGACAGAGCTGCGCCCTTCTTCGACGGCGTGACAGGCGACGCTGCCCCCTTCGGGAATGAGGCGCAAGACCGGCCTTTCGCGCTTGCAGCGCTCATTGGCCAGCGGGCAACGCGGATGGAAGCTGCATCCCGAGGGCGGATTCAGGGGGTTCGGAACCTCCCCGCCCACCGGAGTCCGCGCTCTGCCGCTCATCGAGATGTCCGGAATCGCGTCCAACAGCATCCGGGTATACGGATGCTGGGGGAGCCCGAAAATGCGGGCCCGAGGCGCGATTTCGACGATCTGGCCGAGGTACATCACTCCCACCCGGTCGCTGACGTGGTGAACGACCGCAAGATTGTGCGAAATGAACAGATAGGTCAGACCGCGAGCCCGCTGCAGCTCGCGCATGAGGTTGAGCACTTGCGCCTGAACCGAAACGTCCAGTGCGGAGGTGGGCTCGTCGCAGACCAGGAACTCGGGCTCTGAGGCGAGCGCCCGGGCGATCGAGATACGCTGACGCTGCCCACCTGAAAACTGATGCGGGAACTTGACCGCGTCACTCGCGGCGAGGCCCACCTGCCCCAGCAGTTGGGCGATCCGGGTATCGATCTCGGCGGGCGACTCGAGGAGGCGGTGCACCCGGATCGGTTCCGCGATGATGTCTGCGACTCGCCAGCGCGGATTAAGGCTCGCGTAGGGATCCTGGAAAATCATCTGCATGCGGCGATGCAGCGCCTGGGCCTGCTGCCCCTTCACTTGGGACAGGTCTGAACCATCGAACCGCACCGAGCCGGCCGAGGGTCGATAAAGCCCCACCAGCAAGCGCGCAACGGTGGATTTTCCGCATCCCGACTCGCCCACCAGCGCGAGCGTCTCGCCGCGCTGGATTTCGAAGCTGACCCCATCCACCGCAT
>JBIKVK010000163.1:0-7462 GCA_044356835.1 Burkholderiaceae bacterium | reverse complement strand
GCGCCTCCTCCTCGGGTTCTGGAACCGCACGGTTTCCGATGGAATCGGCCGGATCTTCGTAATCGTCGGGAAGATCCTCCCAGTGCAGGTCCTCCTCGTCGTCGTCGTCGCGAGAGTCTGCGGTTGCGACCGGCAACTGTTCGCCTTTCAGCAAACGCTGAAGCGAAGCCACTTCAAAGGGCAACAACTCGACCCAGCGGCCACGTGCCAACCCCCGGGGCAAGGCAATCGGTCCGAAACGCAATCGGACGAGTCGGCTGACGGTGAGGTTGACCGCATCAAACATCCTCCGCACCTCGCGGTTGCGGCCCTCGGATATCACCACCCGGTACCAGGCATTGGCCCCTTCTCCTCCAAGATCCTCGAGGAGACTAAAGGCCGCCAGCCCATCATCGAGCGTCACCCCTGCAAGCAGGGAGGCACGGGCTGCCTCGTCGACCCGCCCCAGGATCCGGACGGCGTACTCACGCTCCCAACCGTAGCGCGGGTGCATCAGCCGATTGGCGACATCCCCCGAGGTCGTAAAGATCAAAAGACCTTCGGTATTGAAGTCCAGTCGCCCCACTGAGATCCAGCGGGCGCCCTTGAGTCTCGGCAAGCGGGAAAACACGGTAGAGCGCCCCGCGGGATCGTCCCGGGTGCTGATCTCGCCGGTCGGCTTGTGATAGAGGAGCACCCGGGGCGGCACCGCCTGGGCACTGCGACGAACCGGGCGCCCGTTGACGCGAACCTGATCGGTCGGCCCGATGCGCTGCCCCACATGAGCGGGCTGACCGTTCACTGAAACACGGCCTGCGACGATGAGCTCTTCCATGTCGCGCCGGGAGCCCAATCCTGCATCCGCAAGAACCTTGTGCAGCTTGGGCCAATCCTCTTCGGACGGCTCGGCCCGTCGGGCCGGATCACCCGCGTCCAGACCGATCAGAGCGGCCGCAGAGTAAGTCGGCAGCGGCTCATCGGGCTCGGCGGGCATGCTCCCGCCGGGGCTGTCGGCCGGGGCGAATTCGGAACCGGGAGCCATCGGACCCGACTCCTTGAAACCGCCGTCCCGATCGCGGTCACGACCCCGACCACGGCGGCGTCGAAACGCAGAACGGCTGCGCGGCCCACCCCCAACGCCCGCCTGGCGCTGGCCCTCAGCGGACATTTCATCCCGTGAAGGGTCCCCCATCGGTCCGCCGTCAGCCACCGCAGAGTCGCTGAGCTGAGCGGGCTCCGGGGCAGACCGGAACTCCCGAGCGCTCATAGGTGACTCACCAAACTGCGATCCCTCGGCAGGGTGTGGGCCCGAGTCTGCACGGGCAGGCCCCGCCGTATCTGATGCCGCGGGGGCTGGTTCGGAATGCGCCGTCGCCTCGACCTCGGCACTACCCGAGGCGGCCTTGATACGCCGAGCGCGCTTGGGGCGAGCCGACACCGACCCGGCATCAAACCCGCCCGACGCGGCCGCTTCCACGGGTGAATCGACCGTCGGCTCGGAAACACTGGCGACCATCGCTTTCTTGCGATTTCGGACGGGGGCCTGCTGCTGCGCTCCATCATCACCTTGCGGCGATGCTTCTGCCCGCCGCCGACGTTTGACGGGCGCGGCCGGAGCGCTGGCCGGGGGTATGGATTGTGTATCGTCAGTCACGGCTGCTGGATCTCCTGTGCCGACACGCTCGGGTCAGCGCTTGCCGCAATGGAATCAAGCGAGGCCGGCGCCGGTTCTTGTTCACCGGACTCGACTGCGACCGGATGAGAGTCGCTCGCAGCGGTCGCAGCATCGATTGCCAAAGCCGTCTCCGGGGTCGGGGTATCGAAATCGATCGAGCTTTGGGCTGGCGGTTCTGGGGACAGCAGCAAGTGACTGTCAAGGGTGGGCAGTGCGGACAGGGACGCAAGCCCCAGATCATCGAGAAACCGGCGCGTCGTCCCAAACAGGGCCGGACGCCCCACCACGTCCTTATGCCCGATCACCTCGATCCAGCCTCTTTCCTCGAGCGATCGGATGATCTGAGAAGAGACAACGACTCCGCGAATATCCTCGATATCTCCCCGGGTCACCGGCTGACGATAGGCGATGATGGCGAGCGTCTCCAGAACGGCCCTCGAATAACGGGCCGGCTTCTCGGCCTGTAGACGCTCAAGATAAGGAGCGTACTCGGGCGGCGTCTGGAATCGCCAGCCGGAGGCCGACTCGACCAAACGAGCACTGCGCGCCGACCAATCGCGCCCGATCTCCTCGACCATCGAACGGATCGAATCGGGCGGAATCAGATCGTCAAACAGCTTTCTCAAATCGTTGACCGCGAGTGGCTGGCTGGCGCTCAGCAGCGCGGATTCAATGATGGCCTTCGCCTGGTCGGTATCCATCAGGACGGAGTAATTCCGGGGACAGTTACTATTGTGGAACGCCGCGCGCCTGCGCGGACCAGCCTGCAGAAAGCCCGGGGCCGGGAAACAGCCCGGGCTTCGACCGGCGGAGTCTCGGATGCATACAGATGCAGGCGAAACGGGCCGGTGAAACTGCTGAGGGTTGGTTGCGGGGGCAGGATTTGAACCTGCGACCTTCGGGTTATGAGCCCGACGAGCTGCCAGACTGCTCCACCCCGCGTCTGAAGAACGAGACTATAGCAGTGGAGCGCCCCCGTCGCAAATGGGAGCCACGGCCAGCGAATTGATCGGGGTCTTGTTACACTCATCGAGATGCCCTGCTAGGTCACCCGTGAAATACTGCTCCAACTGCTCGACCTCGATCACGCTCAGAGTGCCCGCGGGGGACAACCGCGAACGGCACTGCTGCGAATCCTGCGGAACCATCCATTATCAGAATCCCAAGCTGGTGCTGGGAACGCTGCCCGTCTGGGGAGAGCATGTATTGCTGTGCCGTCGCGCCATCGAGCCTCGGTATGGCCTGTGGACCTTGCCGGCGGGTTTCATGGAGAACGGTGAGACCACCGAGGAAGGCGCGCGCCGGGAAACCGTCGAGGAAGCCGGTGCCCACATCGAGCTGGGCGCCCTCTACTCCGTGATCGATGTGCCGCATGTCGATCAGGTGCACCTTTTCTTCCACGCGAGGCTGCTGGATCTGGACTTCGACCCGGGCCCCGAGAGTCTGGAGGTACAGTTGTTTACCGAGTCCGAGGTTCCCTGGGACCTGCTCGCCTTCCGAACCGTCGAACAGACACTGCGATGGTTTTTCGAGGACCGGCGGGCCGGCGGTCGGTATGGTGTGCGCTCGACCTCGATCCGCCGCTCCGTTCCGCGATCGACCTGAGCCCGAACGATCGACATGAGCTCGAGCCCCCGGCTCGCCTGGGTCGAACCGGGGCAGGCGCTGCCCGATCCCGCGGGTGCTCTCACCGACCCCAACGGACTGCTCGCCGCAGGGCGCGACCTGAGCGACGAGAGGCTGCTCGAGGCCTACACAAAGGGGATCTTCCCCTGGTACAGCGCCGAGCAGCCCGTACTGTGGTGGTCTCCCGACCCCAGGATGGTGTTGGAACTGGATCGATTCAAGGCCTCGCGCTCGCTCATCAAGACCGCCCGGAGGGTTCAGAGATCTGGTTCCTGGACCTTGAAGCTGAACTGCGCGTTCGAGCGGGTGATGCAAGCCTGCGCCGCGCCCAGACGCGCCCAGTCCGGCACGTGGATCGTCGATGAGATGATGGCCGCCTACGGCGCTCTCCACCGGCGGGGTTTCGCCCACTCGGTCGAAGTGAGGGATCAGGAGGACCGGCTGATCGGGGGGTTGTATGGTGTGGCGATCGGGCGGATGTTCTACGGCGAATCGATGTTCAGCCGCGAATCGGACGCCTCGAAATACGCCCTGTTCGCCCTGGTGCGCCTGCTCCAGCCGCTGGGTTTCCGCATGATAGACTGCCAACAGGCAACGGCTCATCTGGCGTCACTCGGCGGGCGCGAGATCAGCCGGAATCGCTTCCTCGAGACACTGTCCGGTCTCGTCCGGCAATCCGGACCCGATTGGAAAGCGCTCAGCATCGAGGACCCCGAGGTATGACGCAACTCAAGGCACTGCCCTTTTCAGCGCTGCAGTTCTACGCGACGGCTCCCTACCCCTGCAGCTACATCGAGCGCCGGCTGGCCCGATCACAAGTGGCCACTCCGCATCACGTCATCAACGCGGACGTCTACAGTGAACTCGTCCGGGCGGGGTTTCGTCGCAGCGGCGTCTTCACCTACCGGCCCTACTGCGATGGCTGCCGAGCCTGCATTCCCGTGAGGGTACCGGTGCAGTCGTTCAAACCACGGCGCTCCCAGCGCCGCGCGTGGCGCGATCACAGCCATCTGAGCTCGCTGGTCGCCCGGCTCGGCTACTCCGACGAACACTATGCGCTCTACCTTCGCTATCAGACCCGTAAACACGCCGGTGGCGGCATGGATCAGGACAGCCGGGAGCAATATGCCCAGTTTCTGCTTCAGAGCAAGGTCAACACCCGGCTCGTGGAATTTCGCGACCCCACCGGCGCGCTGCGCATGGTTTCGATCATCGATCTTCTGAACGACGGGCTGTCATCGGTCTATACGTTCTATGACCCCGATCTGCAGAAGGCCAGCCTGGGCACCTTCAATATTCTTTGGCAAATTGAGCAGTGCCGAAAACTCGATCTGCCCTTCCTGTATCTTGGCTACTGGATCGCCGAGAGTCCAAAGATGGCGTACAAGGCCCAGTTCAGACCGGTCGAGCGACTGGTCGACGGTCGATGGGAGCGGCTCGATTCGCCTGAGCCCCAATGACGATGAACAACCCCTACCCGATCATTCGGCCTCTGCTGTTTGCGCTTGAGCCCGAGCGCGCCCATCAACTCACCTTCCTGGTGCTGGACCGACTGGCGCAGACCCGGTTTGGTGACTGGCTCACAGGCCCGCGCCATCTCGAGCCCTTCGAGCTGATGGGACTGCACTTTGCCAACCGCGTTGGGCTCGCCGCCGGGCTCGACAAAAACGGAGACCATATCGACGCTCTGGGAGCGCTGGGTTTCGGTTTCCTGGAAATCGGGACGGTGACGCCACGGCCCCAGCCAGGCAATTCGAGGCCGAGAATTTTCCGAATTCCGCGGCGACAGGCGTTGATCAATCGCTTGGGCTTCAACAACAACGGCCTGGACGCAATGATCGCCAATCTCGAGCGAAGCCACTATCGGGGGGTTCTGGGCATCAATATCGGCAAGAACGGAGCAACGCCGCAGGACGAGGCGCTTAGCGATTATCGCGAGTGCCTCGTTCGCGTCTACCCTTACGCAAGCTATGTCACGATCAACGTGTCCTCCCCCAACACCAAGGATTTGCGCCAGCTTCAAGGCGGGGACGAACTCGATCACCTGCTTGGAGGGCTCGCCGAGGCACGCGAGGCACTGTCGGCGCGCCACGGCAAGCGGGTCCCCCTGGTTCTGAAGATCGCGCCCGATCTGGACGAAGCCCAGATCGAAAGGATCAGCGAGGCCCTCGTCACCCACGGGATGGACGGAGTGATCGCCACCAACACCACGATCTCGCGCGACGCGGTCGCAGGTGAGGTCAATGCCGGACAAACGGGAGGGTTGTCCGGCGCGCCCGTATTCGAAATGTCGAACAAGGTGATCCGTTCCTTGCGCGAGCACCTGCCGGCGGGTTTTCCGATGATCGGCGTGGGGGGCGTCCTGTCCGGTCGGGACGCATCGGCCAAAATTGCGGCGGGAGCCGACCTCATACAGATCTACACCGGGCTGATCTACAGGGGACCAGCGCTGATCGCGGAATGCGCCCGAGCGCTCGGCACGACTGCAAGCGACATTTCACCCAGTGAGATATGATTTCACGATGCCTCGAACTCAAAAGAATCCTGACGAATCAGGCAAGGCATCGATACAGGTCATCCAGCGGCTCGTCTCTCTCCTCGACGTGCTCGCCGTTCGCAGCGAACCGGCCAGCCTGAAAGATCTGTCCTCGAGCACCGGCCTGCATCCGTCCACGGCGCATCGCATCCTCAACGATCTGGTGAGCGCCCGCCTGGTGGACCGCTTCGAGCCGGGCTCTTACCAACTGGGCATCCGGTTGTTGGAGTTGGGTAATCTGGTCAAGGCCCGCCTGAACGTCCGCGACGCCGCGCTGGGCCCAATGCGCGAGTTGCACCGGGCGATCGGCCATCCGGTCAATTTGTCGATCCGCCAAGGTGACGAGATTGTGTATATCGAACGCGCGGTGTCAGAGCGGTCCGGCATGCAGGTCGTCCGGGCCGTTGGGGGCCGCGCGCCGCTTCACCTGACTTCGGTCGGCAAACTGTTTCTGTCTGTCGATGATGTGCGTAGCCTTCGCAACTACGCGACTCGGACCGGTCTGGCCGGGCACACCCGGAACAGCATCACCGATCTTGCCCGCCTGGAGCATGAACTCGCTCTGGTGCGGGCGCGCGGTTACTCGCGCGACAATGAGGAACTCGAATTGGGGGTTCGCTGTATCGCCGCGGGCATCCAAGACGACTCGGGCCGATTGGTCGCGGGGCTGTCCGTGTCCGCGCCCGCAGACTTCATGCAAGACGCCTGGATTGATCAGGTGTGCCGGACGGCGGCAGCGATTTCGGCCTCACTGGGTTTCGAGCCCCCATCGACCCAGTCCTCGGCGGGCTGACAGACATCCCGGACTGGCAGCCACCGGCGGGCGCTGCGGAACGCCCGCGCCGAGCGCCTCACGAGGCGCGAGCGGCTTGAACCGAGGTGTAACGTCCGGCACCCGGGTTCTGCAACCAGGCGCGAATGCGCTGGGCATCGCCAAAGCGGGCGGTGGCCCCATTGGCATCGAGCAGCACGAAAATCAAGGGACGACCATCGATACGCGCCTGCATGACCAGGCAGTTGCCTGCATCCGAGATGTAACCGGTTTTTTGGAGGCCCACGGCCCAGCCCTGGGTGGAGACCAGACGATTGGTGTTGTAGTAGCCGAGAGACTGCTGCCCGGCTGTAATGCTCATCGAGCGCGCCACCGAGTATTGCCTGATCAAGGGATAGTTCCAGGCCTCACGGACCAGACGCGATAGATCATGCGCATTGGAGACATTGCGACTCGACAGCCCCGTCGGCTCCACAAAACGACTGTGGTGCATGCCGATCAACTTGGCTTTGGCATTCATCGCCGCGACAAAAGCCGGCATACCCCCCGGGTAGTGGCGACCCAAGGCATTGGCGGCGCGGTTTTCGGACGACATCAGGGCCAGTTGCAGCATCTCGGCCCGGGTGAGTCTGACGCCCGGTTGGAGCCTTGAGCCGCTGTGCCGCAAGGTGTCGATATCGTCGCGGGTGATCTGCAGGCGTTCCTCAAGCCTCTGGCCCGCGTCGAGCACGACCATTGCGGTCATCACCTTGGTAATGGATGCGATCGGCAAGACGGACTGGGCGTTCTTGTCGAGCAGGACCTCGCCCGAACGCTGGTCGACCACCATGGCGACGGTGGAGTGCAGGGGAAGACGCTGGCCCACTCCAGTCGA
>JBIKVK010000162.1:0-7481 GCA_044356835.1 Burkholderiaceae bacterium | reverse complement strand
TCCGCTCGTGCATCAAACCGTACCTCGGCCGCCACCCGGGCAGCCTCATCGAGCAAATACCCGAGCATGGCTCCTCCAGATCGTGAATCGATCCGCCAATCGCTGCCCCGCTGTTCGACCCGGAACCCTCGATTCGTCAGGGCCCGCACCGTCGCGGCCGCAGCGAGGGCCCCCAGGGAATCGCCAAATCCCTTGTCGCCCCCCTGATGTGTCATGAACGCCGTCTGAATCAGAGCGTCATCGTCCAGGAGCGGCGCCCATTCGCGACGTCCATCCACCGTCAGCGTAGCCAGAAAAGGCCGGGGCGCGGCCGCGAGCTGCTCGGCAAAGCGCGCAATCCAGGGCTCTGAGACCAGATCCAGAAATGCGGTCGTGACCACCGCATCGAACTGATGAAAAGGATAGCCCTCGAGATCCGACGACAGGTCATGGCGCCTCACCGAGACCGTCCAACGGCCGGTCGATACCAGTAAAACCAGCGCCTCGGAAGACAGACGCTCGACTCGCCCCCCGATCCCTTCGGCCCAGTGTGCGACCACATCGAGCGCGCCATTGAGCAGCGCGGGGTCCCAATCGACGAGCTCCCAATGCTGGTCGCGGGCAATCAGCGGCGCGAGCACGCGCAAATTGGCGCCGGTGCCACAGCCCAGATCAACGATCCGGGGCCGGTCCACGGCGCCCAGCGCCGCCGCGAACCGTCCGGCCAAATCGGCGCTACGCGCCGCACGGTCGAAGGGCTCCCTCAAGGCGAGCCAGCCAGCATCAAATCCGCTCATGCCGCCAGCCTCTCGACTTCACTGATCCAACGCAGGGTCGCCTCCGGCCAGTCAGCAAGGCGGGCCGCTGCGGAACGCGCCGCGCGAGCCAGACGCGCCCGCTCCTCGGCGCTCCCGATCAGATCGACGAGGGCGCGGGCCAACGCGGTGCGATCGCCGGGGGGAACCAGGCGCCCGGCGTCGGCGGGCACGGTCGCAGGAATCGCACCGCCCGTGGTTGCGACGATGGGCAGGCCCCACGCCATCGCCTCGGCAAAGACCATTCCGTAGCCCTCGTGAAAGGACGGCAATGTGAAGAGGTGCGCTCGAGCATAAGCCAGGTCCCGCGCTTGCGAGCTCACTTCACCGTGCAAGGTGACACGACCGTCCAGATGCCGGTCACGGATCAGCGCACGCACCCGCTCGACCGTCAGGGGATCGCGCTCGAGGCTGCCGATGCAGTCGAGGTGCCAGAGAAGATCGCTGGGCACCTCGGCCAAGGCCTCAAGCAGCAAGGCATGCCCTTTTCGGGCGATCAGCGTGCCGACGGCCAGCAGCCGGACGGGCCCGCCCGGTAGGCGAGGGATGGCAGGCTCCGATCGAAGCACCGACCTGGGCAGCTCGGTCCCCGGAGGTGTGACCGCGATGCGGCCAGTGTCAAAGCCGGTTTCGGCGACCGCTCGCGCACTGTCCTCGCTCGGACAGACGATCCCGTCCAGCAGCGACCAGATGCGGGACTCGACACGGGCGAGCTGGTCTTGTGCGGAGGGTTCGAGCCCGGTCTCCAGGGCAAGCGGATGATGCACGAATCCGACCAGCGATAGCCTCGCTCTATGAGCTAGCAGCGCAGACTCGAACGCGGGCAGCGCCAGGCCATCGATCACCACCAGGCGATGGTCAGGCTGACCGTCCAGCGCACTGCGGGCAGCCTCGATGGCGACGAGGTCAGGGAAGGGAAAGCGCCCCTGGAGCTCCACGACGTCCACCGGTCGACCGGCCGCACGCAGCGTCTCGACCAGTCGGCGATCGAAAATATAGCCTCCGGTCAACTGATCAAGCGACCCCGGCACTATGAAGGTGAGAGGAGAAGCGGTCGACATCTCTTCGATTCAGAGTTTCGATTCGAAGGCGGCCCAGGCGACCGGCGACTCCCGCAGCAGCACGCGCATCGAGTCGAGAGCACCGGCGGTCCCCGGACCAAGATCCCCCGCTGCAATGCGACGCTTCATGCGTTCGAAAATCTCGCCCGCCATGAACTCGGTCGTCGTGTTGCGACCGGCCAGCTCAGGCAGGTCGTCGAGATTGCGATAGTTGAATCCCGCCAATACTTCGCGAAGCACCACGATCGCACGGCCAATGTCACAGACCAGGCCATGCTCATCGAGACGCCCGCGTCGGAACTCGACCTCAACCCCGTAGGTCGCGCCGTGCACCTGCTGGGCCGGGCCGAAGATTTCGCCGCGGAAACTGTGGGCGATCATGATGTGGTCAGAGACCGCGAGCGAGAACATCGGGAGGGCTCCTTGGAGTCATCAGTGGTTGTAAAGAACACGGTGACACAGCACGCCATCGGGCTGGCCAGCAAGGCGCGCCATCGTCCTGGGCAGTTCGTCAAAGGGGGAGGTTTCACCGACCAGCCCGTCCAATCGCTCATCGGCCAGGAGGGCCATCACGGTCTGCATCCTCCGACGAAAATCCCATCGGGCACGCTGCGCCGTCGCCACCGTACCGACCTGCGAGGCCCGAATCGTGAGGCGCCTCGAGTGAAAGGCCTCGCCCAGCGGAACGCTCACGGCTTGCGCACCATACCAGGAAAGTTCCAGCACGGTCGCCTCGAAACCGGCCAGGGACAGCGCGGTCGCAAGCCCCTCGGCGCGGCCACTCGCATGGATCACCGCATCGACATCGCCCAAGGCTTCAGCGGGCGGTGCATAGCGACAGCCCAGGTGCGCAGCCAAAGCAGCCCGACGCGGATCGGGGTCGACCAACTGGACGTCGACCGCCGGTAGCCGGGCAGCCAAAGCCGCAACGAGCGATCCCACGACGCCGGCTCCCACCACCGCGATCCGGTCCCCCAATCGTGGACCGAGATCCCACAAGGCATTGAGCGCAGTTTCCATATTCGCCGCGAGCACGGCACGGGCGTCAGAAACGTTGTCGGGCACAAGATGAACCGAGGCGGCCGAGGCGACGAAACGCTCCTGATGAGGATGCAGGCAAAACACTCGCCGTCCGATCAACTCGCCCGGCCCCTGTTCGACGACTCCGACCGCGCAGTAGCCATACTTCACCGGTCCGGGAAACTCCCCCTCCTGGTGCGGACACCTCATGCGCTCACGTTCGGTCGCGGGGACGTGACCGTTGAAAACCAGGGATTCGGTACCGCGACTGATTCCGCTGGTGGTCATCCTGACCCCGACCTCGCCCGGCCCGGGCTCGCGCAGAGTCGCGGCGCGAAGCTCGCCGCGACCGTCTCCCAAGGACCAAAATGCGCGGGTGCGCTCAGTCATTGAAGACACATTCGATGAGCGTGTCGCGGTCCAGTTCGAAACGACGGGTATGCGGGCGCAGACTCGAAGACAGGTCCTCAATCTCGGGCAAGGCGATCGAGGGGCGTCCCGAACCGATGATGACCGGCGCGATCGTGATCTGAAGACGGTCGAGCGCTCGTGCCTGAAGGAAGCGCGAGACCGTGGCACCCCCACCCTCGATGAAAAGCCAGTGCAACCCTCGCGACGCCAGCGCCGCACGAATTGCATTCGGATCGAGCCCATCTTCGCCTCGCTCGACCGGCACCACTTCGGCGAGCCCCTGACGGGCCCCCGATTCGAAACGGTCGGCCGCAACCAGCAGCAACGTGGGGGCCGCGCCGTCCCGAAACACGCGCTGACTGCCGTCCAGGCGACGCTCTGAGTCGATCACAACCCGGACAGGATGTTGTCCGTGACAACGGCGTACCGTGAGTTGGGGGTCGTCATGCCGGACCGTACCGGCCCCGACCACGACGGCATCGGCCAAGGCACGCATCCGGTGGGTGTGCAAAAGATCCGCATCCCCGCTCAGCCAGCGTGAAATCCCGCTTGAGGTTGCGATACGGCCGTCAAGGCTCTGCGCAAGGTGCGCCACTGCAAACGGCACGCCCCGCGGCACGGCGCAGAGAGGACCGTAGAGCTCAGAGATCGGAGAGGGCTGAACAAGCTCAGCCCCGGCACGGCGCGCCCCCAGAAGTGCCCGCCAGTGAGGGCAGTCCTCGGGAGAGGGCTCGGCCAGGGCGAGGGCCCGTTCGCCTTGGGCAGTGAAAGCGTTCATCGGCCAAACTCCCGATTCATGTGGCCACCGAAGTCACCCAGAACCGTGTCGGGTGCGCTGAGGTTGTGCCGCGAGGGCAATACCCGGCCGAACCGGCCCCAAGCCGCGTCGAATCGCTGGAATCTCATGATCGGCATCAGAATTTCTCCCTCGCCGCCCGCCAGGGGCCAGACCGCCGCCGAAGCGTCGGCATTGTCGGCGGTGACATACATCGATCGCAGGGCTGCAAGCGCCCGTCCCGACGGGACGGGGCGATCAAGCGTGATCGCTAGACGCGTACGGATTCGGCTGTCCTCGGCCACGGTCAGGATGGCGGAGCCCCCCAGGGCGAAGTCGAGGTGAAAGCCGAGCGAGGCCGGATCGAACCGAATCGCGCGAAAACGAACGATCGGCCGGCCATCCTCCTCGACCGGGCCCACGAGAAACGAACTGCCGTAGGCGGTATCGGGCAAATGTTCAGGGGGCAGCGGCTTGGCGCGCCAGTAACCGTCTGAGGGATACACCACCAGGATTTCAATGTCTCGGGTTGGCGATGTATTTGACGACCCGGTCGGCACGGCCACTCCTTTTCTGAGGAGCTGAACCAGGTGCAGGCCCGGTTCGCTTCGCCCACCCACAACAAAGTCGACCACCTCGGGGCGCCAGAAGGTCTCGAAACGGTGACCCACCAGCCGGATCGTCGCGTCCTCATACAGAACGACGGTGCGAGGTTCGAACTTGAACACCGGATCGCCCGACATGTCGCAGTGCGTGAAATCGGGCGCTGTGCTGTCGGTCTGGATCAGTGATCCGTAGGGCGGATGCTCGGCCATGACCGTGAACCGGGTCGCCTGCGAGGCGACCACTCGTACATCAACATTGTCCTCTTCGGCACAGCGGGTCGGACGACTGTGGTTCTCGAACCGCGCGGCCATCGATTCCGATGGGCCTGGCTGCGCCAAGACGGTCGGGTGCACCGCACCGGCCGCGCCGGCATTTGCGGACACGACTGAGGGCAAGAGAACGGCACACACGGCAAGCAAGAGCGTCGCAGCTGCTGCGACACGGCCGAGGCAACACGCGCTCACGCAGACTCCCGTGCGGGTGATCGGCCCATCGCCAGAGCGGGCGACTCCTCGGAAAACGGGGCAAAGAGGGTGCCCGCCGCCGGATCCGGGGGATTCAATTCCTCGGGGATGGCGCACAGGCCCATGCGACCCAAGCACCGACCCAACCCAGGATGTGCGGTCAGAACGGCCAGCGGAATCGAGGCCAACAAGCCAATGTAAAACGGTGCCCCGATCAGCAAGGCACCCGGCGCGACGGCCCACAGCCAGAGAGCAAAGCCCGCGCCTACCAGGGTATGGAACCACAAGCCTTTGACGGCGATACGCCAGGGCAACCCGTCACTGTCACGCAGTTGCGTGGTCCATCCTACCTGGCGACCGAAGGGCAACCCCAGCACGAATACCGTGACCGAGACCGCACAGATCGGCACGATCAGGGTCGAGAAGACCAGTTCGACCAAGGCGCCGGCGATGATCCTGGGCACGCCTCCGAAGGCCCGCCGCAGCGTACGGTTGATCAGCACCGCGATCAGCGTGGCGAATTTGGGAGCAAAGCTCATCACGAGGGTGATCACCAGCATGATGAAGCCGAGGTCCGGTCGGAACTCACCCTGGCGGATGAGTCCGAAGAACATGAAACCAAGCCAGGCCGGCGCGCTCATGTACATCGCGATCGCGAGCCAAAGCTGAATCCGGCTCACCGGCAGGAGGTCGGGCAGGCCAACCAACCTGAAATACTGCATGTTGCCCTGGCACCAGCGCAGATCCCTGCGAATGAACTCCAGCAGGGTCGGAGGGTTCTCCTCGTAGCTGCCACCCTCGACCGGCATGACACGCACCTCATAACCGGCCCGTCGCATCAATACAGCCTCGACCTGGTCATGGCTCAGAACATGACCGCCGAGCGGAGGCTTGCCCGGCAGGACCGGCAGGTGGCATTCACGGGCAAAGGGGGCCAGGCGGATGATCGCGTTGTGACCCCAGTAAGGACCGCAGTCGCCTTGCCAGCTGGCCGCGCCCAGCGTGTAGGACCGCATCCCCAAACGCATTCCGAACTGGAAAATACGGGCGAATGCACTGGGGGTTGGCAGACCGGTCACCAAGGTTTGAAGAATGCCCAGACGCGGGTGCGCCTGCATGATCCGCACCAGTCTCAACATGGCCTCTGGGGTCATGGCACTGTCGGCATCCAACACGATCACGTGATCGTGATCGGCGCTCCAACGCTCGCAAAAATCACGGATGTTCCCGGCCTTGAAGCCCTGGCCTGCCTCGCGACGCCGGTAGGTGACCGGGATTGCTGCACCGAAACGGGCTCGGAGATCATCGGCCAGCCGCTCTTCGAGCGTCGAAACCTCGGCGCGGTTGCTGTCGCTCAGGATGTAGAGGTGAAACGCCGACGCATGGCCTGACGCAACCAGGCCTTGCAGCATCCAGGCGAGGTTGCGACCGACCCGCCCGGTATCCTCATTGCGGATGCAGATCGCAATCGCAGTCCGGGTCACGATGGGCTCATCTCCGCGCACGCTATGGATGTGCGGAGCGACGCGGCCCTCGGGGTCGCGGGCGAAGGCCATCAGGCCCAGCCCGATCACCGCGTGCCAGAAGCCGATGGTGGTCCACGGCAGCGTGAAGGCGAAACAGACCAGCATCACAATGCCCCAGGCGTCGGGTCCCTTGGGGAACAGCGTCAGGCTCATCATCGCGAAGAGCGCGGCGGCCGAGATCAGGACCAGGGCCAGAAAAGCCTTGCGACGCAGCGTCAGGACACCCGGGGCCAGGGGTTGCGAAAGTGAGCCCGACGAGTCTTGTTGCATGAATTTTCCGGGTCAGAGCATACGACGCGACAGGCTGTCGCGCTTGACATAGCGGTGAAGGACTGCGCCGGCGAGGTGCAGCACCAAAATGGCCCCGAGCACGGCTGCGCTGGTCCAGTGGACCGTTGAAAGGATCTTGGCAATGGCCTCGTCCTTTCCAATCGGCGAGGGCAGGGGCAGCATATTAAATAGCGACAGTGGGAATCCCCAGGCATTGGTCGCCAAAAATCCGCTGATCGGCAGCAGTACAAGAAGCACGTAGAGCAAGGAATGGGACAGGCGCGCCATGCGACGCACCGATAACGGTGTGTCATCCGGCCACGGCGGAGCGGGACGGATCCACCGATACGCCAGCCGGAGCACCACCAGCACCAACACCAAGATGCCGAAGCTCTCGTGCAGGTTGTAGAGGCGAAGTTTCAGCGCCTCGTTTTCCGGGCGCAAGTACGCAAGCCAAAGGCCCATCGGAATCACCAGCAGCAGAACGATCGCCGCGGTGATCCAATGCAAATAGCGAGACAGGCGCGGATAACGGCCGTCCAACTGAGTCCGGG
>JBIKVK010000160.1:0-7513 GCA_044356835.1 Burkholderiaceae bacterium | reverse complement strand
GCCAGGACGCGCCCCCGGTGGTCGATTGCGGCAGTGACCCCGGTGTTGGTGGCCCGCAGCATCGGTCGAGCGAGCTCGAGGCTGCGCATCCGCGCGATCTGGAGGTGCTGTCCCAAGGCATGCGATTGCCCGAACCAGCCGATATTGGTAGCGTTGATCAGGAGGGTGGCCCCCTGACGCACCTGCTCGGCCAGTTCATCTCCGAACAGGTCCTCGTAGCAGATGTTGAAGGCAATGCGTTCCGGTCCGATCGTCAGCAGCGCCTGTTCCCGGGCCCCACGCCGAAATTCACCCAGGGGGATGTTCATCAGATTGACAAACCAGCGAAACCCCCAGGGCACGAATTCGCCGAAGGGGACCAGGTGGCGCTTGTCATACCTGGACACTTGTCGTCCTGATGAGTCGAAGACCCCGATGCCATTGGTGATGGAGGGGTTGCGCCGATCTTGGTTCGACTCGCTGTCGACGATGGGCTTGCCGATGGCAATCACCCCACCAGTCATCTCGACTTTCTTGAGGAGCTCGAGTGCGAGTTCGCGCGGGGTCTGCTGCCACGGAATCGTCCATGCCGTCTCTGGCAACACCGTCAGATGGGTTCGCGCACCGTCCACCGCTCCGACGTAGTCGCGCATGGCCCGTTCCGATCGGATCGGGTCGAACTTCAGATTCTGCGGGATATTGCCCTGCAGGAGGCGCACACGGATCGTTGGTCCGTCCGACGTCTTCGGTGACCCGGTGGACGCCAGCAGGGACGCTCCGAGCGCCAGCGCCGCACATCCCAGGCTGGTGATCAGACGGGTGGGACCGGGCCGGGGGAGCCGGGCGAGAACGAGTCCAAGGGCCGCCGCGCACAAGATCGTGAAGAGGCTTACGCCGTGAACGCCAAGCCAGGGCGCGATGGGCGCGAAGACGCCGTCGATTTGGGCGTAGCCGATCGAAAGCCACGGAAACCCGGTGAACAGGACGCCGCGCAGCCACTCGGTCAGAGCCCAGGCGCTGGCTCCCGCGAGGACGGCTATCCACGGCCGGGAGTGTCGCCAGCACGTCACTGCCAGCGCGCAGGCCAGAGCGCCGAATGCCGAAAGGTAGGCACTGAACAGGAGCACGGCTGCGACCGCGAGCGGCGCACTCATCCCCCCGTAGTCGTGCATGCTGATGTAGAGCCAGGACACTCCAACGGAGAAACAGCCCATGCCGAAGGAAAAGCCAAGACCTGCGGCGAGCCTCACGGTAGCGCCCTTCCCAGCGGTATGCCACAACAGCGCGTAGAAAAGGCTCAACGAAGCCAGCTGGATGGTCGGACTGCTGATCGGCTCGAAGCTGAGGGCCGTCAGGGCGCCCAGGATGAGCGCGAGTCCCGCGTGCAGCATGGTCGCCCGCCGTCCGGAGCCCATGCGCTCAGCGACTTTCCTGTGGCGCGATGATCTGCCTGCGGTCAGCCGGGGCGCGCAGCAGCCGTGATGTGCTGCGTTCGAGGACAGAGGGCGGGACTGGGCTGCCCACGGGCTGAGCGGTCATAGACCTCGCCTGGAGTTGAAGTGCCTCAGAGGATAGCGCAGGGTGGATCCGGACTCCAATGACCGTGCGACCGATCGAGCGTCTCGAGGCGGCTCTGCGGAGCCGTCAGGCGTATGGATTTTCGATCCCGAATCGCTTTAATGCAGCGGTCTCAATGGCCTCCATCCGTGCGGCATCGATCGGATCCTCGTGCTCAAAGCCCTGCGCGTGCAGGCTGCCATGCATGAGCAGGTGGGCGAGCCGTTTCTCGAAATCGATCGAGGCCTGTCGAGCCTGGGCCCGCGCTATCGGCAGGCAGATGACGATGTCAGCATTCAGGCGCCCGGTTGGGTCCGCGCCGTAGGCGAAGGTCAGTACGTCCGGGGTGTAGTCGCGGCCGCGGAACTGCTGATTGAGCTCTCGAGCCTCAGCGGCGTGTACAAGGCGCAAGGTCAATTGTGCCGGCACGGCCAGGACAGCTCCGATCCAGCGTCGCAGCTGCGCTCGCGAAACAGGGCAGGCCCGGACCCCCGGTCCGAGCTGGATATCCAGCCAGAGCGAAGAGGGCCGCTTAGACCGGCCGAGGGCGGTGTCGTTCATAAGCCTCGACGATTCGGGCGACCAGAGGATGCCGAACCACGTCGCTGCTGTCGAACTCGGTGAAGGCGATGCCGCGGATCTGGGCTAGAACACGACGCGCCTCGATGAGTCCGCTCGCCTGTCCCTTGGGGAGGTCGATCTGAGTGGCGTCGCCCGTGATGACTGCGCGCGAGCCGAACCCGATTCTCGTGAGAAACATCTTCATCTGTTCCGGCGTCGTGTTCTGCGCTTCGTCGAGGATGATGAACGAGTGGTTGAGGGTGCGCCCGCGCATGTAGGCGAGCGGGGCGATTTCGATGGCCTGACGCTCGAACATCCGGGCGGTGCGCTCCAGACCCATCAAGTCGTACAGGGCGTCATGAAGCGGACGCAGGTAGGGGTCGACTTTTTGAGCGAGGTCGCCCGGCAAAAAGCCCAGCCGTTCGCCTGCTTCGACCGCTGGACGGGTCAGGACGATGCGGCGCACGAGGTCACGTTCCAGCGCGTCGACCGCGCAAGCGACCGCGAGATAGGTCTTGCCGGTTCCGGCCGGTCCGATTCCGAAGGTGATGTCGTGACCCAGGATATTGCGCAAATATTCCCGCTGCCTGGGGGTGCGCCCCTGCAGATCTGATCGGCGGGTATGCAGTACCGGGGAATCCTCGGCGGGTGGGACCTCCTGCGGGGTGACCGATGCGCCGGGCTGCCCATCGCCGGGCATTGGAACGCGGCTGCGTTCCCGCTCGGCGCTTTGCATTTCAACCAGTCCCAGCTGGATGTCATCCGCCGACAGAGGTTGGTGCGCGCGGGCGTGAAAGTGGATCAACGCCTGTCGGGCGCGCTCGGAGGCGATGGCTTCGCCTTCGATCGAGAAGCGGTTTCCTCTCCGACTGATCCGCACCGCATATTCGTCGGCGATGATGCTGAGATGAGCGTCGATCGGTCCGCACAGGTTGGCCAAGCGGTGGCGGTCGGACTCCTCGAGTGTGAGCACGACGCGCCGGCCGCGATCAGCCATGGACGGGCACCTCGCCCCGAAGCGAATGCGCAAATGCCGCCGTGATTCGGACATCTACAAACTGGCCGACCAGACGCTCGCCTCCCGCGAAATTGACAATGCGGTTGTTCGAGGTGCGCCCCATGAACTCCTTCGGATCCTTTTTGGACGGCCCCTCAACCAGGATCCTCTCCATGCCGCCCACCATGGATGCGCTGATCGAAGCGGCCTGTTGATTGATGCGAGCCTGCAGCCGCTGGAGGCGGGCCAGTTTTTCGGACTGAGGCGTATCGTCCTGCAGATCGGCAGCGGGGGTGCCAGGCCTTGGACTGTAGACAAAGGAAAAGGAGGCATCGAACCCGAGCTCTTCGACCAGACGCATGGTCTGATCGAAGTCGCGCTCGCTTTCGCCCGGGAAACCGACGATGAAATCGGACGAGAGACACACCTCAGGCCGGGCGGCGCGCAAGCGTTTGACGATCGACTTGTATTCCAGGGAGGTATATCCCCTTTTCATGGCCGCGAGAATGCGATCCGAGCCTGACTGGACGGGCAGGTGAACCAGGGTCGCGAGTGCAGCTATGCGCGCATGGGCTTCAATCAGCCGGGGCGTGAATTCCTTGGGATGCGAGGTGGTGTAGCGGATGCGCTCGATGCCGGGGATCTCGGCCACATAGTCGAGCAAGGTCGCAAAGTCCGCGATTTCGGACGTGTCGCCCATCCGTCCACGGTAGGCATTGACATTCTGACCCAGCAAGGTGACTTCGCGGATGCCGCGATCGGAGAGCGCTGCGATCTCGGTGAGAACATCGTCAAAGGGACGCGAGACCTCCTCGCCGCGGGTGTAGGGCACGACACAGAAACTGCAGTACTTGCTGCAGCCTTCCATGATCGAAACGAAGGCGGTCGCCCCTTCGGCGCGAGGCGGTGGGAGATGGTCGAATTTCTCGATCTCGGGAAAACTGATGTCGACCTGGGCCCGGCCGCTTTCGCGGCGCCGGGCGATCAATTGAGGCAGTCGGTGCAGCGTTTGCGGACCGAATACCACATCAACGTAAGGGGCTCTGGTCACGATCGCCTCGCCCTCTTGGCTTGCGACGCAACCTCCAACCCCGATCACCATATGCGGCCGTTCCCTCTTGAGCGCCCGGACTCGACCCAGATCGGAGAAGACTTTTTCCTGCGCCTTTTCGCGAACCGAGCAGGTATTGAAGAGAACGATATCGGCCTCCTCGACACGGTCGGTGAGTTCAGCGCCATCGCTGGCCGCGAGCAGTTCAGCCATCTTCTCCGAGTCGTACTCGTTCATCTGACAGCCGAAGGTTCGAATGTAGAGCTTTGCGGACATCGGATGGGGCTGGCGCTTTGAGTGAGGGTGGGGGGTAGGAGGCTGTCGGGATTCTAGCGAAAGAGGCTATCGGATCGGCCGGAGCCTGCGCCAGCTTGCGCCGTCCCGCAGGGGGATGCAAGATTGAATGTATTCGGCAATGCACGAGCCGAGCGGTTGTTCAATCCCATGTTGCGGAGTTTCATGATGCGGCGCTGGCTTTTCGCACTCTTGTTGTCGGTCAATGTGTTTGCCCCTGTGGTTGCGTTGGCACAGGACTACCCCACGAGAGGGTCCCGGCTGATCGTCCCGTTTCCGCCCGGAGGCGCCACTGATATCGCTGCCCGTGTGGTGGCCGAACACCTCAGCAAGGTCTGGCCTCATCCGGTTGCGGTCGAAAACCGCAGTGGTGCGAGCGGCATCATCGGCACCGATGCGGTCGCGCGGGCAGCGCCCGACGGCTACACCCTTCTGCTGGGGACGCTGGCAACCAACGTGATGGCTCACCTGCTGCGGGATAAGGTGCCGTACACCCCTGACTCGTTTGCGCCGGTGATCGTGCTGACCTCGTCCCCCAATATTCTTCTGGCCAATGCGTCCGTACCGTTCAAGTCGCTGGCCGAACTCATCGAATTTGCAAAGCGCAACCCCGGCAAACTCAAGTATGGCTCCTCGGGGATCGGCCTGTCAGGCCATCTGGGCTTGGCGCTGTTCGGAGTGGCCGCCAACATCGATCTCGTGCACGTGCCGTATCGGGGCAGTGCCCCTTCGGTCCAGGCTTTCGCGGCGGGTGAGGTTGAACTTACCCTGGGCCTGATCCCCCAGGCGATCAGTGCCATCCGCAACACCCCCGGTGTCCGGGCGATTGCCATTGCGTCAGCCCGCCGATCCAGTCAATTTCCCGATACGCCCACCTTTGCGGAACTCGGCTATTCCGACGTGCAGGTGTATGCCATCAACGGGCTGATGGTGCCTGCCGGTACCCCTCGCCCGATCATCGACAAGATTTACCGGGACTCATTGAAGGCTCTCGACCAACCCGAGATCCGTGACCGCTTCGAGAAGCTGGGCATGGACGTCAGCGGTGCGTCGCCCGAGGAGTTCGCCCGGTTGCTGGCAGCCGAGCGCGCGCGATGGGAGCCGCTCATCCGTCGCAACAACATTCGTGAACAGTGAGCGCCATGTCGGGTGATCGTGGCGGGGGAGATGCCTTCTGGCACGAAGAGGCGAGCGACGAATGGTCCGACGCGATTGTGGCCGCCATGAAGCTGGGTGGCATTGATCACCTGTTCTTCGTATCCGGAACCGAGATCAATTTCTTTCAGGAGGCCATCGCCAAGGCGCGGGTGCGCGGCACACCTGCGCCAAGACTGGTGACGATGATCCATGAGTCGGTGGCGCTCAATGCGGCGCTCGGCGTTTCGATGGTGACCGGCCAACCGTCGGCGGCTGCGGCCCATGTTGACGTGGGAACCTTTCATTACGGTGCGGCCTTGCATACCGCCTGGCGGGGCGGGTATCCGGTGATGATCGCAGCCGGTACCGGGCCGCGCGCGTTTCCGGGCTCCATGCCTGGAGCCCGCGACTCTTTGGTCCAGTGGCAGCAGGAGCCGCGCGATCAGAACGGGATCGTGCGCGACTACACAAAGGCCGACCACAGGCTTGAGCATCAGGACAATCCCGGCTTGATGGTGAGCCGCCTTCTGCAGGTGGCGCTCAGTGAGCCCCGCGGTCCGGTGTATCTGGCAATTCCGCGCGAAACAGCCATGCTTTCGACCGGCGGACGATCGCGTTTCCCGACGGTGGCTCAGTTGGGCTTGTCCAGGCCGGTTGCACCCGCTCACGATGATGCCCGCATGCTGGCCCGTTGGCTGGTCAAGGCGGACAACCCGCTGGTATGTGTGGAGCGCTCGGGCCGTGACCCGCAGGCGGTCGCGGCCTTGGTCGAACTATCCGAACTCTTGGGGCTTCCGGTCACCGAAACCTCGGGGGCCGACCGGCTCAATTTTCCGAATGGTCATGCTCACTTCGGCACCGGACCCAGCCCCTCTCAGGCCGATGTCGTCCTGGTGCTGGACGCGATCGCGCCCTTCATTCCAGGCGCCGATTCACCTGCGCGGGAGGCCAAGATTGCGTGGATCGGATCCGATCCAGTGTTGTCGCGCTACAAGACGATCGAATATCGCGCGGACCTCTGGATCCCGGCGTCGGTGGTCGAGACACTCCGTGCGGTTCAGCGCGAAGCCGAATCCATGCTTGATCGAACCGATCTGTCCCGCATCGCCGAGCGCCGCACCCGCATGCTGGCGAAAAAAAATGCGATGACCGAGCGACTGGCCGCCGAGGCCGCTGCGGCCGGGCGTTCGGGCGTTCCGACCGGGCGCTGGGTTGCCCGAGAACTCGGTCGCCTGATGGGACGCGATGCGATCCTGCTCAATGATGCGATCAGCAACAGTGAGCATGTCCGCGCGTTTTCTGGACGAGAGCATGCCGGGACTTACTTCAGGAGCGGCAGCAGTTCGGGCGGCTGGGGTTCGGGTGCAGCCTTCGGCGCGAAGATGGCGCGCCCGCAGGCCGAAGTGGTCCTTGCCAGCGGGGACGGTTACTTTGCGTTCGGATCACCCCTGGCGGCTCTATGGGCGGCGGCTCACCACAAGGCCCCCTATCTGTCGGTGGTGTTCGTCAATGCGAGCTACAGCACCGGGACCACCGGTCTCAAGAAGCTCTACCCGGAGGGAGTGGCGGTCACGACTGGCAATTACGACGGCGGGACTTTCGATCCACCTCCCGATTTTGCCCGCCTTGCCGAGGCGGCGGGAGGTTTCGGCCGCTGTGTGACCGAAACCGATCAGGTCGGACCGGCCATTGAGGAGGGCCTGCGCCAGGTTCGAGCCGGCCATCCGGCCGTCATTGCGGTGCGGGTGCCCGGACCTGTCTGACCGCGGGCCGGCTCAGAGCTTGCGCGCGAGCAACTCGCCTTCGTAGATCGCATCGTTGATGCGCCGCGGGGCGACCGCATCACCGATCAGATGCACCGGCATGTTCGGGAGCTGTTCGCGAAGCGCGTGGTACAGACCGTCATTGGCGCGAGCGCCATTGACATAGATCAGCGC
>JBIKVK010000019.1:0-24687 GCA_044356835.1 Burkholderiaceae bacterium | reverse complement strand
CGGCACGCAGGTAACCCGATTGGCCCAGGGCGTCGACGAGGGCCCGCTTGCCCTGCTCCCACCGATCGGGCCGAAAAAAACTGCCCTCAGGGAGCAGCCAGGCGGCGGTGAGTCGATCACGCAGAGCACGATCGCCTGCCGCCCCCCCTTCAATGCTCAGATCAAGGCGGCCCACCGTTGCACGCGCGCCCGCATCGATGCGGATGCGCACGCGGCCCGGCTCTGCGACCACCTCGGTCCGGGCATCGAAATAGCCTGCAGACTGGGCGAGCAGCCGGATCTCCTCGGGAGCCCGGGCAACGAGGGCCTCGAACTGGTCGGGATCATAGCCGGCTCGGCTCTGCCAGCGGCCAATCAGCGTGCGCTCGAACACAGCAGTACGCAGTTCGGCAGGCCCCTCGACGTCGATTCGGTAGTGAGCGGCATTGGGCTTGGCCGATTCGCGCGAGGCCGCTCCCGCCGCGGGCGCGCGCGAAACGGCCGCATCCTGCTGCGTTGAGTCTGAATCCTGATTCGGCGAGGTTTTAAAGATCCGGCCTGCCCCGCCCCCACAGCCCGACAGCAAGAGCAGTATGACCGCCACCGCACCCGAGCGGTGGACCCGCCGGGACCAAAGTGTGGGCTGCCGGATTGCGGCCATCGGCAGGGATGGCAACAACGTGACTCAGACGATCACGGCGCCAGGTTCGTCCGAACCCGCGGCCACGACCTCGCCGATCGTCCAGGCCTGTTCACCCGCTTGGGTCAGTTGGGCGACCGCCTGCCTTGCGTGATCGGGATCGAGCACGACGACCATACCGACCCCGCAGTTGAACACTCGAAACATTTCCAGGTCGGCGATGCGGCCTTCGCGCTGCAGCCAGTCGAAGAGCGGCGGCCGGGCCCAGCGGTCCCGGGCGATGCGGGCCTGAAGACCCCGCGGCAGGATTCGCGGCACATTCTCGACCAGACCGCCGCCCGTGATGTGAGCCAGTCCCTTGACCGGCAGTGAACGGATCAGCTCCAGCATCGGCCGGACATAGAGCCGGGTGGGCGCGAGAAGAACCTCGGAAAAAGGTCGTCCGTGGAAATCATGGCGAAAATGACTCGGATCGATCGAGCCGTAGGCACGCTCGAGCACGCGCCGGATCAATGAATAGCCGTTGGAGTGAGCGCCGCTCGACGCGACCCCCACCAGCACGTCTCCGGCACGAATGGAGCTCCCGTCGATGATCGCCGAGCGTTCGACCACGCCCACCGCGAAGCCCGCGAGGTCATATTCGCCATCCGCATACATGTCGGGCATCTCGGCGGTCTCCCCGCCGATCAGGGCACAGCCGGACTGCTCGCAGCCGGAGGCGATCCCGGCAACCACCCGCGCTGCGACCCCGACGTCGAGACGCCCGCAGGCGAAATAGTCCAGAAAGAAGAGCGGTTCGGCACCCTGGACCAGGATGTCGTTGACGCTCATTGCCACCAGATCGATGCCCACCGTATCATGGCCGTCCAGCGCAAACGCAAGCCTGAGCTTGGTCCCCACACCATCGGTCCCCGACACCAGTACGGGCTCCCGATAGCTCCCCGGCACCTGAAACAGAGCGCCAAAGCCGCCGATACCGGCGAGCACGCCCGGTCTGAGGGTACGTCGGGCGAAGGGCTTGATACGCTCGACGAGAGCGTCGCCGGCGTCAATGTCGACTCCGGCATCCTTGTAGGACAGCGAATCAGTCATGGCAGGAACCCTGAGGAGCAGATCGCCCCGGCACGCACGGCGCGGCGATGCCGATAGAATGCCGTCATTCTATCGCGCTGCCGCCGTGCGAGCCCGCAGAGGACGCAAGCCTTGACCCCCGTCACAACGCCGTTCCGACAGATGTTGCCGTGGCTGATCGTTGCGGCCATTCTCGCCTGGGTTGCCTACCAACTACGCAGCATCATCGCGCCCTTCGTGGCGGCCGCCATTCTTGCCTATGCCTTTGCCCCGGCCGTCGATGCGTTGCACAGGCTCAGCATTCCTCGAGTGGTGGGCGCTTTGGTGGTCATGCTGGTGTCGGTCCTCTCCATCATTGGCGTAGTCCTGGTCCTCGCCCCGATCATTCAGTCGGAACTGACCCAGATCCGGACCCAACTGCCGGGCCTCGCCTTGTCGGTCAGCGAGCGGGTGCTGCCCCTGATCAACCAGTATCTCGGGACCGACATCGCGGTCGACGGACCGCGACTGCGTCAGTGGTTGACGTCCATGGTCAGCGAGAGCAGCCAGGACCTCACGACGCTCGCCATGAGCTACCTGCGCTCGGGCGGTTCGCTCGCGATGGAGATCATCGGGATCGTGGTCCTCGTACCGGTCCTCCTGGTCTACCTGCTCCTCGACTGGCACATGCTCACCTCCCGCGCCTTCTCGCTGATTCCGTTGCGCTGGGCCAGTGGCGCGCGCGAAGCATTGAGCGAAATCGACGCGCTGCTCGGGCAGTACCTGAGGGGCCAGTTGCTGGTGATGGCCAGCCTCGCGGTGTTTTACAGCGTCGGCCTGTGGATCGCCGGGGTCGGACAGTGGTTGCCTCTGGGTGTGTTGACCGGGCTCCTCGCCTTCATTCCCTATATCGGCGTCGGAGCGGGACTGCTGATTTCACTGATCTCGGCGATGCTGCAACTGGGCCTGCTGCAGGGGGTCATCGCGATTGCAGTTGTGTTTGGTCTGGGTCAGATCATCGAGAGCTATTGGTTGACCCCTCGGTTGGTGGGCGAACGCATCGGCCTGCATCCGATCGCAGTCCTCTTTGCCCTGCTCGCTTTCGGCACTCTGTTCGGTTTCGTGGGTCTGCTGCTTGCGCTGCCACTCGCCGCCGCGGCCTCGGTCTTGCTGCGTCGGCTGCTCCAAGCCTGGCTCGCGAGCGATTTTCACCGCAGCGCCTAGGATGGTTCCAGCCCCCCGATGCAGCAGCTGAGTCTCGATCTGCTGCGGCCCCTCGAGCCCAGCCTGGACAACTTCTTCCCCGGCCCCAACCATGAGGCGCTCGAGAGGCTGAGTGCCCTGGCGCGTGGCGAGCGGTCCCTGCGGATCATTTACCTCTGGGGCGAGTCCGGGTCCGGCAAGAGTCATTTGCTGCGCGCGTTGGGTCTTGCTCGTCTGGGCCCGGATTCTGAACTGGCCGAGTTCGATCGCTCCCGCGATCCGCAGACGATCATCACGGTCGATGATTGCGAGCAGCTCGACGAGCGGCGTCAGGAGGCCCTGTTTCACCTGTTCAACCGGGTGCTCGCATCGCCCCGTCTGGCCCTGGTCTGCGCAGGCGCCCAACCGCCCGCAGTTTTGAGTCTGCGCGAGGACCTGCGCACCCGCCTGGGGTACGGCCTGGTCCTGAGAATACGCCCGCTTTCCGATGCCGAGCGCCAACTGGCGCTCGAACAGTGGATGCGCGAGGCGGGCATGCGCTGCTCGCCCGAACTGATCGAACACCTTCTCAGGCATCGCCCGCGGGATCTGCGCAGCCTGATCACCTTGCTGCATGCACTGGACCGTTTCGGGCTCGAGCGCCAACGCGCCCTGACCGTTCCGCTCCTTCGGGAGTTCGAAGCCCATGCCGCTGATACACTGGACAGATGACCAGCCCGCCCAACCCGACTGCCGCGCCCGGATCAGGCGCCGCCCGTCGACTCGCGCTCTTTGACCTCGACCATACACTGCTGCCCATTGACAGCGATTACGAATGGGCGAAGTTCCTCGGGCGCGTCGGCGGGCTCGACGCTGAGGCCCACCAGCGAAAAAACGAGCACTTCATGCGGCAGTACGAAGAGGGCACGCTGAACATTTTCGAATTCCTCGAATTCCAGCTCGCACCGCTCGCCCGGCACGACACGGCAACCCTCGATGCCTGGCATGCACAGTACATGGTCGAAGTCATCCGGCCAGCGATCCGACCCTGCGCGCGCGAACTGGTCGAACGACACCGGTCTGCAGGTGACCTGTGCGCTCTGGTCACGGCAACCAATGAGTTCGTGACCGCACCGATTGCCCGGGAATTCGGGATCGCCCACCTTGTGGCCACCGGGATCGAATCGGTCGACGGCCGTTACACCGGTCGCCCCCGCGGTACTCCGGCGTTTCGCGAAGGCAAGATCGTCTGCACGGAACGCTGGTTGAGTGGACAGGGTCTGACCTGGAGTGCGTTCGAGCACAGCTGGTTTTACAGCGATTCTGCCAACGACATACCGCTGCTGGCCAAGGTCACCCACCCCGTGGCGACCAATCCGGATGAGCGGCTCCGCCAGGTCGCACGTGAGCGCGGCTGGACCGTGCTGAGGCTCTTTGAATGATCCGAAAACTGATCCGCCGCATCCTCGGTCGCAGTGACAGCCCGCGCTCGGCCGTCCGCGAAAAAGCCCGTCAGCTGAAGGCCAGTGCGCACGGCATCGAGCTGGCCCTGGTCTCCGATGCGGCGGTTCGCACCTGCCGGACGCTCCAGGAGGCCGGTTTTCGTGCCTATGTCGTGGGCGGGGCCGTGCGTGACCTGATGCTGGGTCTGAGGCCCAAGGACTTCGATGTCGCAACCAATGCCACCCCTGAGGAGGTGCGAGCCCTTTTTCGCCGATCCCGAGTGATCGGTCGTCGCTTTCAGATCGTGCATGTATTGTTTGGCCGCGAGACGATCGAGGTCTCCACCTTTCGGGCCATTCAGGAGTCGGCCGAGACCGACGAGCACGGCCGGGTGCTGAGAGACAACGTCTGGGGCTCTCAGGCCGAGGATGCGGCGCGACGCGACTTCACCATCAACGCGCTCTACCTCGACCCGATCGCAGACGCCCTGCTCGACTACCACGACGGCGTGCGCGACATGAAGAAGCGGGTGCTGCGCATCATCGGCGAGCCCGAGCAGCGCTTCCGGGAGGATCCGGTGCGGATGCTGCGCGTGGCGCGCTTCGTAGCCAAACTCGGCTTCGAGATCGACCCCCGAACCCGAGCACCCATCCGCAGTCTCGCTCCGCTGATTTCGAACATCCCGGCGGCCCGGCTGTTCGATGAAATGCTGAAGCTGCTGGTGTGCGGTCACGCCCTGGCCTGTTTGCACGAATTGCGACGTGAGGGCCTGCATCACGGCCTACTGCCCCTGCTCGATGTGATCCTTGAGCAGGCCAACGGGGAGCGCTTTGTCACGACCGCGCTCGAACGGACCGATCAGCGCGTCCTCGCCGGAAAACCGATTTCGCCGGGCTTTCTCTTTGCAACGCTGCTGTGGCAGCCGGTGAGCGTTCGCTGGCAGCAAGGCATCGCACGCGGCAAACCCTCGATCCCCGCGCTCGCCGAGGCGATCGACGAGGTGCTCGAGGCACAGGCGGGCCAGCTCGCCATCCAGCGCCGTCATCAGGCCGATATGCGCGACATCTGGATGATGCAGCCGCGTTTCGAGCGCCGCACCGGCCGCTCGCCCTTCACTCTGCTCGAGCATCTGCGTCTGCGCGCGGGCTATGACTTTCTGCTCTTGCGCTGCGATGCAGGCGAACTGCCCGAGGAGCTCGGTCAGTGGTGGACCCGCTTTCTGGAGGCTGACGGAGCGGAGCGAGCCGAGATGGTGAGCCAGGCTCAGTCCTCCGGTAGCGGAACGGGGGGCGCGGGCAAGCGCCGACGCCGCAGTCGCGGTCGCGGGTCTCGCTCGAGCGAAGGGGGCGGGACTGAGCCGGCTGCCGCTGCCCGGCCCGCGCAACAACCCGACTAGCACGCCGGTCAGCCGGGGCGGGCATGAGCCGCTGTTTCATCGGGGTGGGTGCCAATCTGGGTGATCCGGTCACCGCGATCGCCAATGCGGTCGCCGAGATCGCTAGCCGTGAGGGGCTGGTCGTCACCGCCTGCTCCAGCCTGTACCGCACCGCTCCAGTGGAGGCGGAGGGGCCCGATTTTTTCAATGCGGTGGTCTGCGCGGAATCGTCCCTGACTTCTGAAGAGCTGCTTGCGGTGCTTCAGGCGATTGAGTTTGCTGGCGGCCGGGAGCGTCCGTTTCCCAACGCCCCGCGCACCTTGGATCTGGATTTGCTGCTCGATGGCGATATAAGGCTCGCCTCGCCACGCCTCACCCTGCCGCATCCGCGCATGCACCGCCGCGCTTTCGTTCTCGCGCCCCTGGTGGAGATCGCCCCGCAGATTACGATCCCCGATCGCGGTCTAGCGCGTACACTACTCGATGAGTGCCGCGATCAACGGATCGAACGTTTGGGGCGCGTCCCCTTTCGGGCCGATCCCGATTGAGCGCATGGCTCGACGCACACGCCCTGGCCCCATTCGTGACATGAACGCGCTGCCGATTCCGCTCCAGACCGTCTTGCTGTTGGTTGCCTCCAACGTCTTCATGACCTTCGCCTGGTACGCACACCTGAAGGACATGGCGGCTCGCCCCTGGTGGGTCGCGGCGCTGGCGAGTTGGATGATTGCGCTCTTCGAGTACGCTCTCCAGGTGCCGGCCAACCGGATCGGGTTTGGTCACTTCAGCCTGCCACAGCTCAAGATCATCCAGGAGGTGATCACCCTCACGGTCTTCGTTCCTTTCGCGATTCTTTACATGAACCAACCCGTCAAGCTCGACTACCTATGGGCAGCCTTGTGCATGCTGGGCGCGGTTTACTTCATCTTCAGGTCATGAGCATCGAAACCTCTCCCTCTCCCTACGAGCGTTTCCGGCATATCGTGATCGAGGGCCCGATCGGGGCGGGCAAGACCTCGCTCGCCCGCAAGATGGCGGAACGTTTCAGCACGGACTTGGTGCTGGAACAGCCCGACGCCAATCCTTTCCTGGAGCGTTTTTACCGCGACAGCCGCCGTTGGGCCTTGCCGACCCAGCTTTTTTTTCTCTTTCAGAGGATCGGGCAGTTGCGCGACCTCGCCCAGCGCGACCTGTTCGCCAACGCGGTCACCGGCGACTTTCTTCTCGATAAAGACCCGCTGTTTGCCCGCCTCACGCTGGATGACGATGAATACCGCCTCTACCAGACGATATTCTCGAATCTGCAGCCCCAGGCTCCGGTGCCGGACCTCGTGATCTACCTTCAGGCGCCTCCCGACACCCTGCTTGAGCGGATCCGTCGCCGCGGGATCCCGATGGAGGCCCAGATCAGCGACAACTACCTCAAGGCTCTGATCGACCAATACAGTCGATACTTCCACGAGTACGACGCCGCACCAATCCTGATCGTGAACACCGAGAGACTGAATCCGGTCGACAATGATGACGACTTTGCCATCCTGCTTCGCCAATTGGGCGAACTGAGGGGGCGACGCAATTTCTTCAGCGTGGGGGGCTGATGCCTCCCAGGCTCCGGCGCATCGCCCTCTCGCACGCATGCGCGCAGGACGAGCCCGGCGACCGTCATCGGATTGTCATCTTGACTGAATACGATCTACAGGTTCCCCTCCAGCCGAGCGCCTGACCCGCCTGTTATGCCCGCCCACATCCTGATCGTTGAAGATGAAGCCGACATCCGCGAGTTGGTGGCGGTCAATCTCAAGCATGCCGGTCTGGAGACCACTGCGGTCGAGTCTGCCGAAGACGCTCTTGTGGCACTCGAGCGCACGCCGCCTGATCTGATCGTGCTCGACTGGATGCTGCCGGGTCGCTCCGGCGTGGATCTGGCACGGCAACTGCGTGCGCACCCGAAGTACCGCGCAATCCCGGTGATCATGGTGACGGCTCGCGCGCAGGAAGGTGACAAGCTGCAGGCCTTCGACATCGGCGCTGATGACTACGTCACCAAGCCCTTCTCACCCCGGGAACTGATCGCCCGCGTGCGCGCCCTGCTGCGTCGGGCAGTCCCGGAGACGATTGAGCCGGCAGTGGAATGCGGTGGTCTGAGGCTCGAGCCCGAGACGTTTCGGGTATCCGCAGCCGGACGCCCGATCAGCCTCAGCCCAACCGAGTTCAGGCTGCTGCACTACCTCATGAAGCATCCCGACCGCGTGCTCTCCAGGGCTCGATTGCTGGATCATGTCTGGGGCGATCACGTGTACATCGAAGAGAGGACTGTCGACGTTCACATCCGTCGGTTGCGCCTCGCGCTATCGACCACCGGTCACGAACGTCTGGTCGAAACGGTTCGGGGCGGAGGCTATCGCTTCCTGCCCAGTTGAGCGGAGGTAAAACCGGTGATCTGGCGACGCTCCATGCTGATCATCGTCGGCACGCTCGCTGTTGCGATCGTCGGCCACCTGTGGCTCTCACCGCTGCTCGCCCTGGTCTTCATGGGCACGGTTCTGGCCATCACGGTATTCACGCAGGCCCGTTACCTGGACCGGATCGGTACGTGGGCGGCTGGCCGACCCGATGAACGCGAGCTTCCGCAGGGGCGGGGCAACTGGCGCCCCTTGATTGACCGGCTGAATCGCCACTCCCGCGAGCAGGTCCGCCAACACTCCGAGCTGCTCTCCGAGCTGGCCCAGATCCGGGCAGCGGTCGACCGGCTTCCGGATGGACTCATCGTTCTCGACCAGGCTCACCATGTGGTGTGGAGCAATCGGGCCGCGCGGGAGCTCCACGACATTTTTTCGGCTCGCGGGCCGGTTCACCAGTTTATCCGCCACCCCGACTTCATCGACACCCTCCAGCAGCGCTCCCCGGGCAGTTGGGCGGTCCGTATGCATCTGGTCAAACAGCCCGGCCGGGTCTTCGAGTTACGCCTCAATTCGGCGGGCGACGGCCATCGACTGCTGATCACTCGCGACGTGACCGAACAGGCCAAACTCGACGCGATGCGAAGCGACTTCGTTGCCAACGTCTCACATGAAATACGAACGCCCGCAACCGTGATTGCGGGCTTCGCCGAGACTCTTCTCAATCTGGACCTGGACGAAGCCTCGCGGCGACAGTATCTGGGAGCGATCCTGCGCCAGAGTGAAACGATGGGACGACTGGTCAGTGATTTGTTGACGCTGTCCGCACTGGAGCGCAGCGCCGATCAGTCCGATGAGGCCGAAATCGATCTGATCAGTGTCTTGAGTGCACTGGCTGACGAAACCCGAGCCCTTTCGGCGGGACGTCACACCGTTACGCTGCGCATCGAAGGCCCGCGGCGGGTCACAGGCATCCCCGGCGAACTTGAAAGCGCCATCCGTAACCTGCTGACCAACGCGGTGCGCTACACCCCTGGCGGCGGCTCGATCACCCTTGGTTGGGACCTCAGAGACGGGGAAGGCTGGATCAGTGTGGCCGATACCGGAATTGGTATCGCGGCAGAACATTTGCCCCGCATCAGTGAGCGCTTCTATCGGGTGGATCGGAGCCGCTCCAGGGAGACCGGCGGGACCGGCCTGGGCCTGGCGATCGTCAAGAGGATCCTCATCCGCCACCAGGCACAGCTGAAAATCGAGAGCCAACCGGGCAAGGGCAGCACGTTCACCATACGCCTGCCAGGCAAGCGACTTTTGGCTGAAGATCCGCTTGGCCTGTCCTCAGGCCAAAAAGAGCCGCTCAGCTCAGCGCCGCATAACGATCCAGATGATGATCGGCATCGCCCAGCATCTGGCCCAGCATGGTCAGCCGCTTGAAGGTGTGCGCGACCTTCATTTCCTGGGTCATCCCCATCCCACCATGCAATTGGATGGCTTCCTGGCCGACGTGACGGACCGCGTCGCAAATGCGCAGCTTTGCCGCCGACACGGCCCTCATGCGCTCATCAACTTCGATTTCGCCGCGGGCCGCTGAGTCGACCCGACTGCAGGCCAACAAGGTGATCGAACGGGCCTGCTCTGCGCTGATGTACATGTCGACGAGACGGTGCTGCAGGGCCTGGAAGCTTCCTATCGGCACGCCGAACTGTCGGCGGGTCTTGAGGTATTCGAGCGTCGCCTCATTGGCCGACTTCATGGCGCCCACCGCTTCGGCACAGGCCAGCACCGTCGCAAAGTCGACCGCCTCCTCGAGCGGGGGAAGGCCCTCGCCCTCGCGACCCAGCAGCGCTTCAGGGCCCACCAGCACGCCGTCGAGCCGAAGATCAGCCGCGCGATGATGGTCCTGCGTTCGAAGGATTTTCATGTCCAGCCCGGCCGCCGAAGGCTCAACCAGGAAGAGGGAGACGCCCGATGCATCGCCCGGCGAGCCCGCGGTTCTGGCCGAAACGATCAAGAGGTCGGCCGAGGGGGCAGCCACCACGATCGACTTTTCCCCATGCAGACGCCAGCCTGCCCCCTCACGAACCGCACGCGTGACGATCTGGGCATGGTCGTAGCGAGCGGCCGCTTCGTCATGGGCCAGCGCCATGACCAGCCTGCCCTCGGCCAATCGAGGCAGCAACGCCGCCTTCTGGGCGGTCGAGCCGCAACGCGTGATCAAACGCGCTCCCAGGCCTACGGTCGGCAGGAACGGCTCGACCATCAGGGCTGAGCCGATCGTCTCCATGGTGGCGACGAGATCCAGCGCTCCCCCGTCAAAGCCGCCCTGATCTGCGGGCAGGCTGAGCGCGAGCAGGCCCAGCTCGGCCAGCTGCGACCAGACCTCGGAGCTGTACCCCTCGGGCGAGGCAATGATGCGCTTTCGCGCCTCGAAATCGTAGTGTTCCTGCGCGAGCCGGGCGATCGAATCGGCCAGCAGTTGCTGTTCTTCGGTGTACTGAAAATTCATGGCTCAAAGTCCCAAGGCCATCTTTGCAAAAATGTTGCGTTGTATCTCGTTGGACCCGGCATAGATCGACGTCTTTCGGAAGTTGAAGTAGCGCGCCGCCACCGAGCCCTCGAAGAGATCGAAGCCGTCATAGTCGATGGGACGGAAGGCCTGGGCCCGCGGTCCCAGCACCTGCATCGACAGTTCGGTGATGGCCTGCTGGATTTCGGTGCCGCGGATCTTGAGCATCGACACCTCGGGGCCGATCCTGCCGGTCTGCCGCATCTCGTCGACAAACCGCATATTGGTGATCTCGAGCGCGGTGAGTTCAACCTCAACCCGGGTGAGCCGGTCGCGGAAGCGCGGATCGTCCAGCATGGGTCGCCCCCGATACTGGGCACGCGAAGCCGCCTCGCGCAGTTTGATCAGTTCACGCTTGGACGCACCGATGCGACCGGTATTGAGTCGCTCATGACCGAGCAGGTACTTGGCCACCGTCCAGCCCTTGTGCTCCTCGAAGACCAGGTTCTCGACCGGAACCTCGACGTTGTCGAAGAACACCTCGTTCACCTCGTGCGACTCATCAAGCAGCACCAGGGGACGAACCGTAATGCCGGGCGTCTTCATGTCGATCAGCAGAAAACTGATGCCCTCCTGATTCTTCGCGGCCTGAGGATCAGTGCGCACCAGACAGAAAATCCAGTCCCCGTAGTGGCCCAGTGTGGTCCAGATCTTTTGACCATTGACGACATAACGGTCGCCTCGACGTTCGGCGCGGGTCTTGAGCGAGGCCAGATCGGACCCCGACCCGGGCTCGGAGTAACCCTGAACCCAAAAATCATCGCCGTTATAAATCCTCGGCAAGAAATGTTTCTTTTGAGCTTCGGAACCGAAGCGCAACAGCACCTGGGCGCACATGGTGATGCCGAACGGAACGATGGGCGGTGCGCCGGCGAGTGCGCTCTCCTCCTCCCAAATGTAACGCTCGACCGCATTCCAGCCGGTCCCACCCCATTCGACCGGCCAGGCGGGCGCTACCCAGCCCTTCCGGGCAAGCGTGCGATGCCAGCGCAGCAGTTCGTCCTTGCTGAGATGCTGGTAACTGAGCACCTTGTCGCGCAAATCCTGCGGCAGATTGTCCTTGAGCCAGGATCGGACCTCGTCGCGAAAGTCCAGTTCTTCGCGGGAATAGTTCAGGTTCATCGTTCCTCCCTCCGGAATGGGCTCGTAGGCCTTGTGACTCCAGTGTACCTCCAGACGAGATCAAGGAACCCCCCACTGGGCCCGGTCGGGCGGCGTGGGATCGACCGGTCGGGATTTATACTGACTGTTGGTTACGAAGCTTCCGCCCTCAAGGCACGGCCTACGGTCCGGCGCTCGGGCGACATCGCTAGCGACATCCTTTTTCTCTCCACATCTGTTCACGATCGGATCACTCCATGATCATCGTCACCGGCGGAGCGGGTTTCATCGGCTCCAATTTCGTGCTTGAGTGGCTCAGGTCGAGCGATGAGCCCATCCTTGTGTTGGATGCGCTCACCTACGCTGGAAACCGCGCCAACCTGCAGACGGTGGACGCTGACCCGCGCTTCGAGTTTGTGCATGGCGACGTCAATGACCGCGCCTTGCTCGATGCGCTCATCCGCCGGACAGCCCCTCGCGCCGTCCTGCACTTCGCCGCGGAGAGCCACGTCGATCGCTCGATTCTGGGGCCGGCGGCCTTCATGCGCACCAATGTCGAGGGCACCTTCTGCCTGCTCGAGGCGTGCCGCGCCTGGTGGCACACCTTGCCCGAGGGTCAGCGAGCCGATTTCCGGTTCATACACGTCTCGACCGACGAGGTGTATGGCACGCTCGGGCCGGACGATCCGCCCTTCAGCGAAACGACCGCCTATGCGCCCAACAGCCCCTACGCGGCATCCAAGGCGGGCTCCGACCACCTCGCCCGGGCCTGGTTCCACACCTACGGGCTACCCACCCTCATCACCAACTGCTCGAACAACTACGGGCCGATGCAGTTCCCGGAAAAACTGATTCCCCTGATGATCAGCAACGCGCTCGCCTGCAAGCCCCTGCCGGTCTACGGCGATGGCCGGCAGATCCGGGACTGGCTGCACGTGTCCGATCACTGCGCAGCGCTGCGTGCGGTGCTCGCGCGCGGCGTGCCCGGCGAGGCCTATAACATCGGCGGCCGCGCGGAAAAGCCCAATATCGAGGTGGTCCACACGATCTGCGGCCTCCTCGATGCCCGACGGCCAGACCCGGCCGGGCCGCGCACTCGACTGATCACCCACGTGACAGACCGCCCCGGCCATGATCGTCGCTACGCCATCGATTCCCGCAAGATCGCTCGGGAACTGGGTTGGCAGCCCGCCCACAGCTTCGAAACCGGTCTTGCCCAAACCATCGACTGGTACCTGAGCCACGCAGCGTGGATCGAATCCGTCCAAAGCGGCGCCTACCGTGACTGGATCGCCACCCAGTATGGTGCCCGCCCGCCTGCGCCTGCAGTATCAGGAGCGTCTCGATGAGCCACAGTTCGGCCCGCAAGGGCATCATCTTGGCCGGCGGGGCCGGCACGCGACTGCATCCCCTGACGCTCGCGGTGTCCAAGCAGCTGATGCCGGTGTACGACAAGCCGATGGTGTACTACCCCCTGTCGGTGCTGATGCTCGCGGGCATCCGCGACATCTTGCTGATCTCCACGCCCCACGATCTGCCGGGCTTCAAACGCCTGCTGGGCAGCGGCGACCAATGGGGACTACAGATCCGGTATGCCGAGCAGCCGCGCCCAGAGGGACTGGCGCAGGCCTTTCACATTGGCGCCGAATTTGTCGCCGAGTCGCCCTCGGCCTTGGTGCTGGGCGACAACCTGTTCCACGGCCATGACCTGATGCGTCGCCTCGAGGTCGCTGATGCGCACACCCGTGGCGCGTCGGTCTTTGCCTATCCGGTCGTCGATCCGGAACGCTATGGCGTGGTCGAATTCGACGCCTCGGGCCGCGCGATTTCGATTGAAGAAAAGCCGCCCCAGCCGCGCAGCCGCTACGCTGTCACAGGCCTCTATTTTTACGACACTCAGGTGGTCGAGATCGCGCGCTCGATCCGGCCTTCGGCCCGCGGCGAGTTCGAGATCACCGATGTCAATCGGGTGTACCTCGAGCGGGGCGAGCTCGATGTGCAGGTGCTTGGCCGCGGCGACGCTTGGCTTGATACGGGCACGCACGAGTCTTTGCTCGAAGCGGCCCAGTTCATCCAGACGCTCGAAAAAAGGCAAGGCCTCAAGGTGGCCTGCCCCGAGGAAATCGCCTGGCGCAAGGGCTGGATCGACGATCAGGCCCTGCGCGATCTCGCGCGCCCCCTGGGCAAGAGCGGCTACGGGCTGTACCTCGAGCGCCTGCTCGATCACCGGGTCTTCTGAGCATGGCACTCAAGGTTACGGCAACCGCGCTGCCCGAGGTCCTGCTGCTCGAGCCGAGATTGTTCGGCGATACGCGGGGATTTTTCCTGGAGAGTTTCAACGCTCGCGATTTCGCGCAGGTCACTGGGATCAACGCAGCTTTCGTTCAGGACAACCACTCCCGATCGTCTCAGGGCGTGCTGCGGGGCCTTCACTACCAAATCCATCAGGCGCAGGGGAAACTGGTCCGGGTCGTCCGCGGACGGGTCTTCGATGTTGCGGTCGATCTGCGCCGCAGTTCGCCCCGTTTCGGCCAATGGGCCGGCGTTGAGCTCTCCGAGGACAACCACCGCCAGCTCTGGATCCCACCGGGCTTTGCACACGGTTTTCTGGTGATGTCCGAAACGGCCGACTTTCTTTACAAGACCACCGATTACTACGCCCCGGAGCACGAGCGCTCGGTACGCTGGGATGATCCTGCCCTCGGGATCGAATGGCCTCTCGCGGGTCGCGAGCCCCAGCTCTCTGCCAAGGATCGCGCAGCGCAGCTGCTTGCCGACGCCGAGCATTTCGCCTGACCGACCTCGCACCTTGACGGCCCCGCCTCGACATCATGAAGCCGCTCCGTTTAATTGTTCTCGGACCCCGCGGTCAGGTCGGCTGGGAATTGATGCGTGCCCTGCAGCCCCTGGGCGAAATAGTGGGGCTCGATCGCACACGGGCCGATCTCGGCGCGCCGCAGACGCTGTCTGCGGTCCTCACGCCCCTTGCACCCGATGTGATCGTCAACGCGGCGGCCTGGACCCAGGTCGACGGGGCCGAGACCGATGAGGAGCAGGCCCGTCTCATCAATGGCGAGGCCCCAGGGGTACTGGCCCGGATCGCGCACTCGGCCGGGGCGTTGCTGGTCCACTATTCCACCGACTATGTGTTTGACGGCAGCGGCTCTGCGCCCTGGCGGGAACGGGATCGATGCGCTCCCATCAATGCCTACGGCCGGGGGAAGTGGGCGGGCGAACAAGCCATCCGAGCCACCCGAGCCGATGCGCTGATCCTTCGGACGAGCTGGGTGTTCGCAAGCCGGGGCGGGAATTTTGTTCGAACGATGCTGCGCCTGGGGGCCGAGCGCGAGACCCTGAGGGTTGTGGCCGATCAGATCGGAGCTCCAACGCCGGCAAGGCTGATCGCAGAAGTGACCGCACACGTCGTTCGACAGGCGATCGCCGAACGCCGCGCTGGGCCATTCGAAGGCGGCACCTACCATCTCAGCTCGAGCGGTGAGACTTCATGGCACGGCTTGGCCCGGCAGATCTTTTCGCGCTGGCCTGAGATTGCCCCGGACCAGCCCTTGCGGGTCCGGGCGGTCGAAGCGATTGCCAGTGGCGACTACCCGACCCCGGCGGCGCGACCGCTCAATTCGCGCTTGTGTTGCGAGGCGCTTGAGGCCCGCTTCGGCCTGCGGCTGCCGCGGTGGCAGGACGGCCTGGACCTGGTGTTGGCGGAACTTGCCCGCTAGCCGATCAGCGCCCCACAAATACGGGTTCGCGCTTCTGCGCGAAAGCGGTCGCCGCCTCGCGATGGTCGTCCGAGACCATGCAGATCGCCTGATTCATCGCCTCGCCATCGAGCGAAGCCCCAAAGCTGGACTCCCGGGCCAGATTCAGGTTACGTTTGATGTGGCCCAATGAAATCGACGGTCCCCGGGCCAGTTGTCGCACAAAAGCGGCGGTGCCCGTCGGATAGTCTTCGGGGGAAAACACCCGGTTGACCAGACCCAGCTCGAGGCACTCGCGAGCCGTGAGTACCGGGGAGAGCATCAACAACTCGCGCGCGCGCGCACCGCCCACCATTGCGGCGAGCAGCCAACTGATCCCATAGTCACCGGCCAGCCCGACCCGCGCAAATGCGCAGGTGATCTTGGCGGTCTCGACGGCCAGTCGAAAATCGCAGGCCAGGGCGAGCGCAAGCCCCGCACCCGCCGCCGCGCCAGGCAAGAGCGCAACGGTCGGCTTGTGCATCTCGTGTAAAAGCCGCGCCGCCTCGGCCCGAGCGCGCAGGCTCTTGCCGCGGTCCACAAGACTCGCGTTACGGTCTCGGCCGGCCGCCATCGCCTTGACATCGCCTCCTGCACAAAAGGCTGAGCCCGCGCCGGTCAACACGACCACACGGATCGCGGAATCGGATTGCGCCGAAGCGAGTGCCTCGTTCAGGCCCGCCGACAGTTCGGGACTCAAAGCATTTCTCGATTCGGGGCGATTCATGGTCAAGGTGAGCACGCCGTCTTCGAGCGTACGGATCAGAGGTTCTTGCATGGACAGGCTCCTGAAGTTCGGGCAAGGTCGCGCTTGACTTGAATTCTGTCACGGAAGCTCATGACTCCCGAGCCCTGGTTCTGGATCGTATTCACCGTCATGGCCGCAGCCGCCCAATCGGGCCGCAATGCGATGCAGCGCGACCTCACGACGCGACTCGGTACCGTGGGGGCGACTCAGGTGCGGTTTCTGTATGGCTTGCCGTTCGCAGCCCTGGCCTGCCTGCTGATACTGGGCAGTTCCGAGGGGCCGGTGCCGGTCCCAGGCGCGCGCAGTCTGCTCTGGGGTCTGGGCGGCGCCGTGGCCCAGATGCTGGCCACGGTCCTGCTGCTTGCCGCCATGCAGGGCAAGTCCTTCGTCGTCGCGATCTCGCTCACCAAGATCGAGCCGGTCTGGGTCGCGTTACTGGGTCTGGTGTTGCTGGGCGATCGACTCGAACTCGGGCTTGCCGCGTCCATCCTGGTGGCGACGGCCGGAGTGCTGGCGCTGTCGTGGCCCGAGCGCGACACGCCCTGGACGCCCCGCCCCGTTTTGATGGGGATCGCATCGGGCGCGCTTTTTGCGATGTCATCGATCTGCTTCCGGGGGGCCATCCTCGCAGTCCCCGAGGCCCACTTCCTCAGCGCGTCCAGTCTGATGCTGGTGTTGTCGATGACGGTCCAGACCCTGATGCTTTCGGCATGGTTGCGGCTGGTACATCCGGGCACCCTGGGCGCGGTGATCCGGGCCTGGCGGCCCTGCCTGCTGACCGGCGCCCTCGCGGCGATGGCCTCGCTCTGCTGGTTCATCGCATTTTCTCTCGAGAGCGCGGCCCGCGTGCGCACACTCGCCCTCATCGAGCTGCTGTTTGCCCACATCATCGCGACGGGGGTGTTCAAGCAGCATCTGACCCTGCTCGAGCGCGTCGGGCTCACACTTTTGGTCATCGGCGTCGTGGCGCTGCTTGCCGAGGCCTGGTAGGAAACGATCCGATAGAGTCGGACCAATCCGACCTCCCGGTGCGTTTCCGTCTACCCAGTGCGCTGAAAAGTTCGCCCTTGCATGTCTCACCTCCGTGTCCTGATCGTTGAAGATGATCCCGCCTTCGAGCAGGTCCTGAGCGAAGCAGCGCAAAAGCTCGGACAGGTGGTTGAACTGCGCTCCTGCGAATCGGGATTTGGTGCGCTCGCGGCGATGGATGCGCCCTCCGGTCCGCTTGATTTGGCTCTGATCGACCTGGGTCTGCCCGATCTCAGCGGTATTGAAGTCATCCAGCGGATCCGGGACCGGCATGAAACCCTGCCGATCCTCGTGGTCTCGGTCATCTCGGCTGAACGCAGCGTACTTGCGGCGATTCGGGCCGGCGCTTGCGGCTATATCCTCAAAGACGACAGCAAAGCGGCGATGGCACAAGCGATGCGCGAAGCGCTGATCGGCCATTACCCGATCAGCCCGGCGCTCGCCCGTTACCTGTTCAAGCTCGCGGGCGCGAGGGACAAACCCTCGGACCTCGCCGGGCTCACCCGAAAGGAGCTGGAGCTGCTGCAACTGCTCGCGCGCGGCAACAGCTATGGCGAATCAGCACGAAGCATGGGCGTCACGCTTGCGACGGTGCAGACCCACATCCGCAATCTCTACCGGAAGCTGGGCGTCCACTCCCAGGTCCAGGCGGTCACCAAAGCGCAGGATCAGGGATTGATCTGACTGGTGCCGGAGGCGGGACTCGAACCCGCACGCCCTTTCGGGCACCGGATTTTGAGTCCGGCGCGTCTACCTGTTCCACCACTCCGGCCAGAGTGACCCCGCGCGTGAAGCGCACGCGGTGCTGGATTATCGACAATCAGGACGACCGGGGCAAATCACGGGCCGGGCCCGCTCCGCGCAAGCCCCACGGCGTGATTCGCAAACGGCCGATCGCGGCATCGTCCGAGCCCAGCGGCTTGACAGGCCGGCACGGTTCTCGCATATTTGTCCGGACAAACTCACAAACCGTACAAGTGCGAGGTTCTCATGGAAGTACTGAAAGTCGCCCCCGGGCGGTACCGAGCAAGCTACGGCCGCTATCTCGAAGACTTCGAGGTGGGCGCCGTCTATGAACACCGCCCCGGTCGCACGATCACCGATGCCGACAACATCCACTTTTCGCTCCTCACGATGAACCAGCATCCGATGCACTGCGACCATGCCTTTGCCGCACAAAGCGAATTCGGCAGGCCTCTCGTGTCCAGTGGTTTCACCCTGGCGCTCGTGCTGGGGATGACGGTGAGCGATGTGAGCGCGAAGGCGATCGCGAATCTCGGGTGGAAGGAAATCAACCTGACGGCACCCGTCTTCGCCGGCGACACGCTTTACGCGGAATCCGAAGTGCTCGAGGTGCGGGAATCAAAGAAGCGTCCGACCCAGGGAGTCGTCACCGTGCGAACGCGGGGCATCAATCAGAACGGCGTCGAGGTGATGAATTTCATCCGATCGGCACTGATCCCCAAGCGCGGCCACGGCGTGGGCGAGTAAAGCCACCGGGTGCGCAGAGCGTCGAACCGCGCTCAAGGAGAGGGCCTGCATGAATCCGACCGAAACCGTGTCCCCCGTCGTGGGCGGGGCCATTTCCGAACAGATCGCCACCTTCGCCCAGCGCTTTCGGCTCGATCACGTTCCGCCCGGAGTCAGGGAGCGAGCCAAACACCTGATGCTCGACGCCTGCGGCATTGCGCTGGCCTCGCATGGCTACCCCTTCGCAGGCCCGGCCCTCGCGGCCTGTGCCGAGCTCAACGAGGGAGGCTCCTCCCCGGTGATCGGGAGCGCGCTCAGGCTCGACACCCGCAACGCCATTCTCGCCAATGGCATCCTGATTCATGGGCTCGACTTTGACGACACCCACCCGCGGGGGGTATTGCACGCCACGACCTCGGTGTTCCCGGCTGTGCTCGCGATGGCGGCCCGGCAGGATCGCACCGGGGCCGATCTGCTCGCCGCCTATGTGCTGGGGGTGGAGATTGCAACGCGACTCGGGGCCGTCGCCCTGGGGGGTTTCCATCAGGTGGGCTTTCACCCGACCGGGATGATCGGAACCTTCGGTTGTGCCGTCGCAGCAGGATGGCTGCTGGGCTTGGACCAAGCCCAGCAGGTCGATGTCCAGGGGCTGGCCCTGTCGATGGCCTCGGGCAGTCTCGAATTTCTGAACGATGGCGCCTGGAACAAGCGCATGCACCCCGGGTGGGCGGGCGCGGCGGGCGTAACCGCAGCCATCATGGGCAAACATCGCTACCGCGGCACTCGTCTGGCCTACGAGGGCCGATTCGGGCTGTATGCGAGCCATCTCGCTGCCGTGGGAGGCTATGACCTGGCGCTTGCCACAGCCGGCCTGGGCGAGCACTGGGAGGTCAACAACATCTCGGTCAAACCGCTCCCCGCCTGTCATTTCACCCATGCTGCGATCGATGCAGCGATCCGCTTGCACCAGCAAGGGGTTCGGCCGCAGGATATCGCCCGAATCGATGTAATGGTCCCGCAAGAAGTCATCAAGACCGTCTGCGAACCGCAGGCGCAGAAGCGACGCCCGGCCAACTCCTACGAAGCCCAGTTCAGCATTCCCTATCTGGTCGGCAACGCGCTTCTGAAAGGCCGGCTTGCCCTCGAGGATATCGAGGACCAGGCCCTGTCCGACCCCCAGACGCTCGCCCTCGCGGCACTGACTCACTACCAGGCCGATCCGTCGAGCGCATTCCCGAAGTATTACGACGGCGAAGTGGTGGTCCATCTGCACAACGGCCGCACCGAGCGGGCGCGCGAGGCGATCAACCGCGGCTCACCCGACCGTCCCCTCAGCAATCAGGACATCGTCGAAAAATTCCGCGGCAACGCCGCACGCAGCTGCGATGCACGGTCCTACGAGCGGATCGCCCAAGCGCTGCTCGATCTCGAAACCCTCTCGGCGCGCGAACTCGCCGACCGACTCGGTCAACCCGTACGGCACTACACCGGAGCTTGATGCCATGACAACGCCGCAACACGATGATGAACAGGACCGCATGATCCTCGACATGGTCGAGCGCTTCCTCGAACGGGAAGTCGCGCCCCACGCCTGGCAGCTGGAACATGACGACATCTATCCCGACGACATCGTCGAGAAAATGAAGGAGATGGGTCTGTTCGGCTGCCTGATCGCGCCCGAGTACGGTGGGCTGGGCCTTTCGACCGCCACCTATGCCCGAATCATCGAACGGATCTCGCGCGTCTGGATGTCCGTGTCGGGCATCATCAATTCACACCTGATCATGGCGATGTGCGTTCAGCGTAACGGCACTGAAGCGCAAAAGCAGGATCTGCTGCCCCGCTTCGTCACCGGAGAATTGCGCGGGGGCATCGCGCTCACCGAGCCCGACTGCGGCACCGACCTGCAGGCGATTCGCACCACTGCCCAACGCGATGGGGATCATTATGTGATCCGCGGCACTAAGATGTGGATCAGCAACGGCATCTACGGAAACTGTTTTGCCGTGCTCGTCAAGACCGACCCTGAGGCCTCGCCCCGCCACAAGGGCATGAGCCTTTTCATCTGCGAGAAAGGCGAAGGGTTCGCTGCCAGCCGCAAGCTCGAAAAACTCGGCTATAAGGGGATCGACTCGGCCGAACTGGTCTTTGACGACTATCGGGTTCCGGCCTCCCGCCTGATCGGTGGCGCGGAGGGCCGGGGCCTTCAGATGATCCTGGGCGGACTTGAACTGGGGCGCATCAATGTCGCGGCGCGGGGCGTTGGACTGGCCCAGGCGGCTCTGGACGAATCGGTCAAGTACTCGCAGCAACGCAAGACCTTCGGAAAACCGATCTGCGAGCATCAGGCGATCCAGCTGAAGCTCGGCGACATGGCCACCCGCACCGAGGCTGCGCGGCTGCTGACGATGCAGGCCGCCCATGCCTACGACCGCGGCGAGCGCTGCGACATGGAAGCCGGAATGGCAAAACTGTTCGCGACCGAGACGGCCCTCGAGAACAGCATGGAGGCCATGCGCATCCACGGTGGCTATGGATACTCCAAGGAATACCTCGTCGAACGCTTCTATCGTGATGCGCCCCTGCTCACGATCGGCGAGGGCACCAACGAGTTACAGCGGATCATCATCGCGCGCCAGCTGATCGAGAGGAACCGCATATGAGCCTGCCCCTGGCGGGCCTGCGGGTCCTCGCGATCGAACAGTATGGCGCGGGGCCCTTCGGCAGCCAGCACCTCGCTGACCTCGGCGCGGAAGTCGTCAAGATCGAAAATCCGCACGATGGCGGGGATGTCGGTCGCATGGTCGGGCCGCACTTTTTCGGACCGGGCGACAGTCACTTCTATCAGGCCTTCAACCGGAACAAGCGCAGCGTCCGGCTCGATCTCAAACACCCGGACGGAAAAGCGGCCTTCCACCAGCTGGTGCGCACGGCTGATGCCGTCTACAACAACCTGCGCGGAGACCTTCCCGCCAAGCTGGGGATTGACTACGCATCGCTTCGTCACCTGCGCGAGGAGGTGGTGTGCGTCCATCTGTCCGCTTACGGCCGCGAAGGAGAGCGGGCGGCGTGGCCGGGCTATGACTACTTGATGCAGGCCGAGGCCGGCTATCTATCCCTCACCGGCGAACCTGATGGACCGCCCTCCCGCTTCGGCCTGTCCATCGTCGATCTGATGACCGGCACCACCGCGGCGCTGGGGCTGGTCTCGGCGGTGCTTGGCGCGAGGACGAGCGGCCGCGGTCGGGACGTCGACGTGTCGCTCTTCGACGTTGCTCTGCACAACCTTTGCTATGTTGCGACCTGGTACCTGAACGGCGGCCACCCGACCGGCCGCGCCCCACGCTCGGGTCACCCATCGCTCGTCCCCAGCCAGCTCTACAAGACCGCCGATGGCTGGATCTTCATCATGTGCAACAAGGAAAAGTTCTGGCCTGTGATGGCGCGCATCATGGACCATCCCGAATGGGCCGATCGCCCCGAGTATTCAAGCTACAAGGCCCGCCTTGCCCACCGCGATCAGTTCAACGCCGAGATCGAGGCCGTGATGGTCACCCGCACCACCGAGGCCTGGATGGAGCGCTTTGCAGGACAGGTCCCGGCGGCACCGGTTTACGATGTCGCGCAGGCGCTGGACAATCCCTTTGTGGCTGCGCGGGGCGCAGTCGCTCAAGCCCGCAAGGCCGATGGCCGAACTGTCCGCAACGTATCCTGTCCGATCCGCATGTCGGGCGACTCGGTCCCCGATCGGGCCGCACCTGAGCTGGGCGCCGACACCGACGACCTGCTCGCCCAGGCCGGCGTGACCCGCGAGCAGATCGAGTTCCTGCGCCGCCATGGCGTGATCTGATATGGGGGTCGGGGCCGCAGCGACGTCAACGATCGGGTCACGGCCCCGTTACGTCCAGCTGGCGGCGACGCTACTGAGCGAGATCCGGTCCGGCCGGTACCCGGTAGGTTCGCTGTTGCCCACTGAGTTCGAACTCTGCCACGAGTTCGGCGTTTCGAGGTTTACCGCACGCGCAGCAGTCAAACTGCTGGTGCAGCAAGGGTTGGTCGTGCGCAGTCGCGGCATCGGCAGCCGGGTCCGGGAGACCGCGCCTCAGGCGCAGTACACCCAAACCATGTCTGACATCACCGACCTGCGGCAGTATGCCCACGAGACCAGCTTCGAGGTGGAGACCTGCACTCTGGTGCGTCTGGGCGAGGCCGAAGCGGAGCGCCTGCGGGCCGGGCTCGGCGAGACCTGGCTGCAGGTTCAGGGCCTGAGGTATCTGGCCGGCGAGGGCCCACCGCTGTGCCACACCGAAGCCTGGATTGCGCCCCGCTTTAGATCGGTCACCGGCATCGAGGGGCGCATGATGCAACCCCTTTACCAGCTGATCGAAGAGCAGTTCGGCTGCACGATCGTCACGGTCGAACAGGAAATCCGGGCAACCATCCTCGACCCTGCGCAAGCGCGCCGACTCGGGGTGGCTCGACGCAGCGCGGGTCTTTGGCTCGCACGACGCTATTTGGACGAACATGGCGAACTCGCTGAGCTCGCAGTGAGTCTTCACCCAGCTGAACGGTTTACCTACCGGGAGTCGTTCCGCCGCGACTGGCAACCCGGTAGTTGAGGCCACTGATGACCCTCCAGACCCTTCGAACCCTCTTGTTTGTTCCGGGCGATCGTCCCGAACGCTTCGAAAAGGCTTTGCAGGCCGGCGCCGATGCCATCGCGCTTGACCTGGAAGATGCGGTGCTGCCAGAGGGCAAGGCGGGCGCGCGGCAAGCCATTGCAGGCTGGGCAGGGCCGCTGTCGTCCCGTGTCATTCTGAGAATCAATGGTGCGGATTCGCCCTGGTTCGAAGACGATCTGGCCCTGGCCCGCGAACGGGGGTTGACTGAAATCATGCTGCCCAAGGCGAGCGACCCTGGCGCGATTCAAGCGATCACCGCTCGCCTGGGTCCGACCTCCGGAGTCTATCCCCTCGTCGAGACCGTTCAGGGGGTCGCCCGGATGCGCGAGCTCGCAGCGGCAGACGGGGTCCGCCGGCTGATTTTCGGGACCGTAGACTTTTCGCGCGACAGCGGCATTCAGAACGAAGAGGGCTGGTTGCCGATTCGGGTCGAGATGGTGCTCGCCTCTCGACTGGCGGGCCGCGCGAGCCCGATCGATGGCACGCTGCTTGGCTGGAACGACCCACAGGCCTTGCGCGCTCAGGCGGCACGTTCGCGCAGCCTCGGATTCGGTGGACGGCTCTGCATCCATCCCGCGCAGATCGCTCCGATCCGCGAGGGCATGCAACCTTCAGCCGACGAGCTCGCCTGGGCGGAGCGCGTCATCGATGCAGTCGAAGGAGCCCACCACGGGGCGATCGTGGTCGACGGCAAACTCGTCGACAAGCCTGTGGTCGATCTGGCTCGAGACTGGCTTGCCCAAAGCCGCGTCTGAGCGATTGCCCGTCCATCGCGCGGGGTCGGCCGCGCAGGCCCTCCGTAGAATCGGTCGTCATGCGTCTGTCCGATTTCGATTTTGAACTGCCCGACGAATTGATCGCGCGCGAGCCTGCGGCCGAACGAACGGGTTCGCGCCTGATGGTGCCGAAAGGTCCTCCCACCACCGCCTTCCGGTTCTCCGATCTGCCGCGCCTGCTCATGCCCGGGGACTTGCTGATCCTCAACGACTCGCGCGTCATCAAGGCGCGACTCAGGGGCCGCAAGGCGAGTGGCGGCTCGGTCGAGGCATTGATCGAACGCATGATTTCGCCTCACGAGGCACTCGCCCTGCTGAGAGTCAGCAAGCCGCCGCAGCCCGAAACGCGCCTCTTCTGGGCCGAGGGGGGTGCCACAGTCCTGGAGCGGCGTGCGGACTTTTGGCGGCTTCGTTTCGATCAGCCCGTCCTTGAAGTGCTTGAACGGCTGGGCGAACTACCCCTGCCCCCTTACATGGGGCGAGGACCCGAGGCGG
>JBIKVK010000159.1:0-7555 GCA_044356835.1 Burkholderiaceae bacterium | reverse complement strand
GCTGCCGCCAGCTCGCGAGCGCCCTGCAGCGTCGAGGCGTCTCGCGCGGGGACACGGTCGCAGTGATGTTGCCCAACGTCCCTCCCATGCTCGAGGCCCACTTCGGCATTCCGATGGCAGGGGCCGTGCTGAACGCTCTCAACACGCGCCTCGATGCGCGCACGATCGCATTCATGCTGGACCATGGGGAAGCCAAAGTTGTGATTGTCGATCCGGAGTTCGCGCCCGTGATGCGTGAGGCGATCGCACTGCGCGAGTCGCGCACGCCGCTTCTGATCGTCGATGCACCGGATGCGATGTTCACGGGAAGCTCCGCTCCGATCGGGATGATTTCCTACGAGGCGCTGCTGGCTGAGGGCGATCCAAATTTCTCCTGGCAGCCGCCGCTGGACGAATGGGACGCGATCGCTTTGAACTACACCAGTGGCACGACCGGCAACCCCAAAGGGGTCGTCTACCACCATCGCGGGGCAGCCACCAACGCGATTTCGAACATCCTTGAATGGGACATGCCGCGCCACCCGGTGTACCTCTGGACTCTGCCGCTCTTTCACTGCAACGGCTGGTGCTTTCCCTGGACCGTCGCGGCACGAGCGGGCGTCAATGTGTGCCTGCGGAAAGTCGAGGCGCAGGCCATCTTCGATGCCATCCGCGATTACGGCGTGACGCACTACTGCGGCGCGCCAATCGTGCATGGCTTGCTCGCCAACGCGCCGGACTCGATGAAGGCGGGCGTTCCGGCAGGCGTCAAAGGCATGGTGGCCGGTGCAGCGCCCCCAGCCGCATTGATCGAGGGCATCGAAAAGATGGGCTTTGACCTCACTCACGTCTATGGGCTGACCGAGGTGTACGGCCCGGCGACAGTCTGCGCCAAGCATGAGCACTGGAGTGAGCTTGATATCGGTGAGCGGGCCCGCTTGAACGCTCGGCAGGGGGTTCGCTACCACTTGCAGCGGAGCGCTGAAGTTTTGGACCCGACCACGATGCAGCCCGTTCCCCGCGACGGCGAAACCATGGGCGAGATCATGTTCAGGGGCAACATCGCAATGAAGGGTTACCTCAAAAACCCCAAGGCGACTGCGGAAGCGTTCGCCGGCGGTTGGTTTCACAGCGGCGATCTCGCGGTGCAATACCCGGACGGCTACATCAAGATCAAGGATCGAAGCAAGGACATCATCATTTCGGGCGGCGAGAACATTTCATCAATCGAAGTCGAGGATGTTCTCTATCGTCACCCTGCCGTGCTCGCCGCTGCAGTGGTCGCCAAACCGGACCCGCGATGGGGCGAAACCCCCTGCGCCTTCATCGAGGTCAAGCCTGGCGCAGCGCCCAGTGCCGAGGATATCGTCGCCCACTGCAAGAAGCACCTCGCCGGGTTCAAGGTACCGCGTGCAGTGGTCTTTGGTGAACTCCCCAAGACCAGCACAGGCAAGATCCAGAAATTCGAGCTTCGCAAGCGCGCCGGATCGGCCAACGCGATCGACGTCTGAGCCTAGGACTCACCCCCAGCAGCAATGCACCCAGGCTGATGCCCTAGAGGGCGCAAACCGATTCAAGCGGTGCTGGAATCGGGGCTTGCGGGCTCGGCCGAGGGTTCCCAGTCGATCTCGAGCTCAGCCTTGCTGACGAGTTCCTCGGGCAAGGCCGACTGCACCGCGACGCCCAGCCGCTCGAACTCGCGCGCCTGCGTAATCAAATTGCCCCGTCCCGAGACCAGCTGGCCCATTGCCTTTTCATAACTGGACCGAGCCTGATCGAGCTGTCGACCCAAGGCCTGCATGCTGGCCAGAAAACCCTGAAGCTTCTGGTAGACCTTGGACGCTCGATCGGCCAGCTCGGCACTGTGGCGGTTTTGCTGCTCAAATCGCCACAACTGCCGAACGATGTTCAGGCTGGTCAATAGCGTTGTCGGAGTCGAGACCAGGATGTTCTGGCCAACCGCCTCTTCGAGGAGGGTCTCATCGGCGCGAAGTGCCTCAACAAAGGCCGACTCCACCGGGATGAACATGAACACCATCTCGGGCGAATTGATCCCCGGCAAATCGAAATAGTCGCGCGCCGACAGCTCGCGGATCCGGTTCGAGACCGCCTGGACATGTTCACGCAAAGCCTGCCTGCGGTCAGCCTCGTCATCCGCGTTGACGTATCGGGTGTAAGCGTTCAGCGAGACCTTGGCGTCGATGACGAGGTGACGGTTCTGCGGCAGATAAACAATGACATCAGGGCGTTTTTTACCCTCATCGGTGTCAAAGCTCACCTCACGCCTGAAATCTCGACCCTCTTGCAAACCCGAGCGCTCGAGCACGTTGGCGAGGATCAGCTCGCCCCAATTGCCCTGCTTCTTTGATTGACCTCTGAGTGCCGTCGCAAGCTCGTGGGCCTGCTGGGACATCTCCTGATTGAGGTTGCGCAGCTGACCGAGCTCGGTTCTGAGCACCGCCTGCTGCTCGGTATCCAGTCGATGGATCTCCTCGACCTTGCTTCGAAATTCGATGATCCGCTCGCGCAAGGGATCGAGCAACTGCCCCATACTCTGCCGATTCTGTTCCGCGAACCGCTTTGATTTGTCCTCCAGGATTTCCTGGGCCAAGGCCTTGAATTGAAGGCTCAGCTCCTGCCGGGCGTTGTTCAGGACTTCGAGCTTTTCGGCCGCCTGAGTGCGCTCGGCATCCCGCTGGGTGCGGACCTCGGTGAGCTGATTGTTGAGGGTTGCGAGCTCATCGCGCAGACGGTCCAGCGCTGAGCTCTTTTCAAAGAGATCCCGCTCAAGCCCTTCGATACGACGCGTGCGTTCCCCCACGAGCGCATCCAGGCGACCCGCCTGCTCGCGCGAGGCGGCGAGCTGGGACTGAAGCTCATCGAAGCTGCGCCTGGCCGATTCGGCTGAAGCGCGATGGCGCGAGCTCATCCACCCCGCCGTGAGCGCAGCTACGGCGAACAACGCCAAGACCAGACCAATCCAAGCTGCCGCATCCACTGAAGCACAACCTCCAAACTGACCGGACTACCCAGATGAGCTCTGGAACACTCGTCCACGAGCCAAGCCGGATCGGTTTCCCCAATCGGCCCGGTCGGCTATCCTGCCACGTGTCCCATCCAAAGACCAACCCAGGGCTCACCACAGGTCCTGGGGCCTGCCTTCAAGGGGCCTTCATCATGACCGGATCTCCATTCACGCCACGCCCGCTCGAACCGGCCGCCCCCACGGAGGACCCAAAGCCGACCCGGGCCTCGGCATCCACGCCAGAGGACTCGCCCGGGCCGCGCTGGCGAAGGCGCCCGGCGGGTTCGACCTGGGGCGATTTCGGCCAGGACGACCAGCTCGGCCGGCTCAACCTGATCACGCCCGAGAAAGTCCGACAGGGTATCGCCGAAGTCCGCGAGGGGTTGACCTTTTGCCTTTCACTGCCGCTTGACTTGCCGGGAGGCAATGCGCTGAACCCGCGACGCCACCCGCCCGTCCTCAGGCCCACTCTTCGGGGCCAGCGTCCCAATATGCTGTATCGGCTGGTGGACGATCACGCCGGTCTCACTGATGTCATCTGTGACGACCTTGCGGTCCTCCACCTGCAGTATTCGACCCAATGGGACAGCTTTGCCCACGTGGGTTCGCTCTTTGACGCAAACGATGACGGGATTGACGAGCCGGTCTTTTACAACGGCTACCGGGGCGGGCAGCACATCCTCGGCCCGACTGAAGCGGCCGATGCTGGCTTGCCTTCGGGGTCCAACCGATCGAGTACGTCTGTGGCGAAGGCTCTGGGCATCGAACACATGGCCGGGCATGGCGTGCAGGGGCGCGCGGTGCTGATCGACCTGCATGCGCACCTGGGTGATGCGCCGCAGAGCGTCGGCTACGAAGGACTGATGCGCATCATCGAAACCGATCGTATCGAGGTCGAGGCGGGCGACATGGTGCTGCTGCACACCGGTTTTGCCCAGTGGCTGGTCGACTGTCAAGGCAATCCAGACCCGGTCAAGATCACGGCCCATTGCGCCTCGTTGGATGGGCGTGATGAACGCTTGCTTCAGTGGATCACCGACAGCGGCCTGTCGATCCTCGCCGCCGACAACTACGCGGTTGAGGCACAGCCGGCACGCGAAGCCTCAGATCGGGCGGCCCGCTGCGCAGCCCTGCCTCTTCATGAACATTGCCTGTTCAAACTGGGTGTGCACCTTGGCGAACTGTGGTGGCTCACGCCACTCGCAACCTGGCTCAGGACTCATGCCCGAAGCCGCTTCCTCTTGACCGCCCCGCCCTTGCGCCTTCCCGGCGCAGTGGGGTCCCCCGCCAGCCCCATCGCCACCGTCTGAGCCGGTTTCGGACACTGCGAGCCATTGGCCTCGGATGCAGCCGCGCGCAAGTGCCCCCGAAACGCATCGAGTATGGGGGCCGGTGGCGAGGCGTCCTGGCGAGTGAGAATGCACAAAGGGGGAAGTGGCACGGTCGGCTCGAGACCCAGCACCCTAAGCCCCTCTGTCCGGACGGCCAGGCGCCCGGCGTCAATTCGGGCCAGCCCGATCAGTGACGGATCATTGGCGATCAAGGTGTTGAGGGTCAGCGGCGACTGGGTCTCGACGACCGGGGTGGGAGGGATCATGCCGCGATGGATGAAGGCTGAATCAAAAACCTGCCGTGTGAGTGTCGTACGCGGAGTGCTCACCCAGCGCAAGGCCTGCACTTCCGACCATTGGGCGCTCGAACGCGAGGCGAGGCGGTGTCGGGGCGAAATCACCGCGCACAGCTGGTCTTCGGTGATGATCTCCACCCGTAATTCGTCGACCCGCTCCAGGCTGGACGCAGGCAACGCAGCACAAACGCAGTCGAGCGATCCGTCCAACAGCCCATCGATGAGCGTTTGGACTCCCGCCTCGGTCAGTTTGACCCGAGCCTTCGGAAACTCAGCGAGAAGCGCCACCACTGCAACCGGTACCAGGCCAATGACCGGCAACGTGCCCAAACGCAGCAGGCCGTCATCACGCGCCGTTTGCAGTTCGATCGCTGCACTGCGCAGCTCGTTCAGCACCACCTGCGCACGACGAATCGCGAGCAGCCCCGCAGGTCGCGGCGACACCCCGCGTCGACTTCGATCAAACAGGCGCTCACCAAACGCCTCTTCGGTCTCCTGCAACATTTTGCTGACCGCCGGCTGGGACAGGTGCAGCAAGTGCGCAGCAGCACGGACGGAACCCGTCTGACCCAGGATTGCGATCAACTGGATATGGCGCACACGCAGCCGACGAAACAGGGCATCGCTAAGATCTTTCATCGGGAACTTCCATAGTACCTACCGCTCGAAAGGAGCACCACCGCGTGATGCGCGGATCGCAGATTGATCACCAAATCTCAATAGTATTCCTTCAGGTGATCAGCCGATCTGAATCACTAAATTGTCCGTCGGAACGGGACCGGATACTGTCACAGGGTCAAATAGCGAGTCTGTCCGGCCCGGATGCGCCGCCCCTCTCCTGCTGCTTTGCGTCGATGTGGAGACCCTCGATGACCATGAACCCAAGACGTCGTTCGCTCCTTTTGGTCGGCAGCCTTGCGGGCTCCGCCGCGTCGGCTTTCCCCGCTGCGATGCGAGCAGCCCTCGCGCAGACTGATTGGCCCAGCCGCCCGATCCAATTCATCCTGCCGGTACCGCCAGGCGGTGGCGTGGACATCACCGGACGTCGTGTGGCTGAGGGCATGGCTAAACGGCTGGGTGTTGCGGTCACCAGCGTGAATCAACCCTCGGCCGCGGGCCTCGTCGCTGGGCAGCAATTGCGCGCCGCCAAGCCGGACGGCTACACCTTTGGCTACCTGCACTCCGGACACATCGTTCACCAGGCCATGAGCGACAAGCTCGACATGATGAAAGACTTCTCACCGATCGGGATGTTTTCATCCTCGCAATTCTGCATCGCGGTGAGTCAAGACTCGCCCCATCGAAGCCTGACAGAGTTGTTCGATGCGATTCGCCGCAGTCCGGGCAAGCTTAACTACGGTGCCGGTGGCAATGGATCTCCGGGCCATATCGCCTGGGAAAAGCTCAACAATGCCGCGGGTGGTCGGCTGGAAGTCACCCAGATCCCGTTCAAGGCGGCGGTCGAGTCGGCACTGGCCGTTGCGCAGGGCCAGATCGATTTCTTGTCGGGACTCTTCTCGACAGCCCTCGCACTCGAGCGCGCCGGCAAACTTCGTATTCTGGCAACCACGGGCCCGGAGCGTTCAGGCCAACTGCCTGGCACACCCACCGTGGCCGAGGCGGCCAACCTGCCGGGCTACCAGCACGTGTCCTGGGGCGCGGTGTTCGGACCGGCCAACCTGCCGGCAGCGATCGTCACGAGAATGGATCAGGTCGTACGGGCGATCGCACTCGACCCCGAATTTCAATCGGCCATTGCCAAGAACGGCAGCGACCCCAGATCGACGCCGTCGGTCGATGCACTGCGTGCATTCGTCGCCGCCGAGGTCGCAGAGACCCTCACCATCATGAAGAAGCTGGGACTGCGAACGGTCTAGCGCCGGAGATCCTCCACGATCATCCGGGCGGCTTTCTCGCCGATTACGATAGAGGCCGCATTCGTATTCGAGGAACACATCGTCGGCATCACGGACGCGTCGGCAACGCGCAAACCATCGACCCCCCGTACTCGCAAGCGCTCATCAACCACTGATTGCGCATCGCCTCCCATCCGGCAGGAACCGATCGGGTGGTATGAGGTCTGAGCTGTACGCGTGATGAAGTCGAATACCTCATCATCGCTTTGCGCATCGGCCCCAGGCCGAGTTTCGGTCAGCTGGAAGGGCGCAAGCGCCGGTTGGGCTGCGACGCGCCGTGCGAGTCTGACCGCAGCAATGGCTGCTCGCCGGTCCTCGGGGTCGGTGAAATAGTTTGAATGGATTTCCGGATGGTCCGCGACATCCTTGGACCGGATATGCACGGAGCCGCGAGAAAAAGGCCTGAGCATGAAGGTTCCGATGGACACACCGGGATGGGGATCGAGGACAAGATTGCGCGGATCGCGAGCATCTGGGCTGGACAACCAGTGAAGCTGAATCTTGACGTCGGTCTGCCGCAGGTGGGGTTCGCTTCGAGTGAGGGCATGCACGATCTGGCCGCTGCAGCTCATGAGACCGTTACCGGCGAGCAGTAAACGCAGCGCCATTCGCGCCTTTCCAATCAGGCTGGGGTACAAGGTATTGAAGGTCTCGAGACCATCCCGGATCCGGAAGCTGAGTCGCGTATGCGGATGATCGCGCAAGTTGGTACCGACGGAGGGATTGCCCTGCAAGACGGGAACGCCTTGCGCGGACAGGACCTCCGGATCGCCGATGCCGGACAGTTCCAGGAGTTGGGGGGACTGGATGGCGCCAGCGCAGAGGATGACCTCACCCCGTGCCCGGGCGACGAAGGTGCCCCCCGCCCGTCTATAGCTCACACCGACCGCGCGGCGCCCTTCAAAAAGGACCCGCTCAGTCAGGGCGCCGGCTCTCACGACCAGATTGCTCCGGCCGGCCGCTGGTCTGAGGTAAGCCTCTCGCGTGCTCACCCGCAATCCCCGCGCA
>JBIKVK010000158.1:0-7581 GCA_044356835.1 Burkholderiaceae bacterium | reverse complement strand
CGGGCAGGGCCTCTGGGGGGCCCTGCCCGGTTTGTTTGTTACCGGGCCACCCTGATGATGATCTTGCCGACGTGCGCATCGGCCATCATCGCCCGATGGGCCTCAGGCACTGCATCAAACGGAAGCGTCCGGTCGATCAGAGGTTTGATCTGACCCGAGGCCACACGCGGCATGATGTCCCGGATGAATCCTGCCACCGTCGCCTCTCGCTGGGCTGCGGTCCTCATCGCGTTGCTGACCCCGAAGATGCGCAGACGCTTGCGATGCAGCGCCCCGAGATCAACCTCGGCCTTCATGACGCCGTCGACATGACCGACGATTGCCAATCGTCCCATATAGCCCAAGCTCGCCAGACACGCCGGGAATTGGCTTCCGCCCACCGTATCGACCGCGAGGTCGACGCCTCTGTTTTCGGTAAATGCTGTGACCTGGTCAACGAAGTCGGAGCCGCGCGTGGCGATTCCGAGGTCCAAGCCGGCCGATTTGAGGCGTTCCAGTTTGGCCGCCGAGCCCGAGGTGCCGATCACTCGAGCGCCCAGCGCCTTGGCCATCTGAAGACAGGCGACGCCCACGCCCGATGCGATCCCGGTGACCAGAAGCGTCTGACCCCGGGACAATTCGCCCTCGGGGACCAGCATGTCGTAGGCGACCAGGCCCGCAATCGGCAGGGCGGCTGCATCATCCCAATCGGTCGTTGACGGCACCGGAATTGCATCACGATGATCCATCAGCGTGTACTCGGCAAAGCCGCCGGCCGCGCGGCCGGTGACCCTGTCTCCGGGGGCAAATCGGGTGACGTCCGGACCCACTGCCTCGACCACCCCCGCGGCCTCCATGCCAGCGACCTTGGGTTGAGTGGTGCGCTTGGACCCTTGGAGCAATTCACCCCGATTCATGGCGGCACTGAACACCCGGATCCGCAGCTGTCCAGGACCAGGCTGCGGCGGTTCAAGCTCGCTGAGACTGACTGACAGATCACTGGGGTCGAGCATCCAGGCTTTCATGGGCAACTCCGTCAAATGGTTTTCGGGCGGTTGAGATTGGATCCCAATGTATTCTCCTATCGTATACGAAATACCTCCTTGGTCTGGAAAGGCCATGATGAATCTTCCCCCCTGGATTGACTCGCCCGATCTCGAGCGGGTGGCCGAAATCCGCTCGATGTCGCTCGCTAAGCTGGTTCGGAACGATCTGCTTGCACTGATCGTGGGCGGCCGTCTGCGGCCGGGAGAGAGGATCAACGAGCCGGATGTGGCGCGGCGCCTCGACGTCTCCCGAGTTCCGGTCCGTGAGGCCTTGCGCGAGCTGGAGAGCTCGGGGCTTGTCGTGTCTCGAAAGCACTCGGGCGTTTTCGTCCGAGAGTTCAGCGCGACCGAGATTCGAAACCTCTACGAGTTGCGCGCAGTGCTGGATGGTCTCTCGGGCCGCCGGGCGGCCGAGCAGGACGAGTCGGCCCGCGCAATGTTGACCGAGCGGCTGGACGCAGCGATGGCCGACATGAGGTCGGCTGCGGCGCAAGAAGAGCTCCAAGGTTTCTATCGTGCCAATCTTGAATTCCACTGGGCCATTGTCACCGCTGCAGGAAATCCAGAGCTCGAATCGAGCTACCGTTCGGTGATCCAGAAGCTGCACCTGTCGCGGATGCGCAATCTGGCGCAACGCGAGGCCATGCACGGATCGATCGCTGAACACGAAGCGATTGCGGCTGCGCTCGATACGGGCGATGCCGACAGTGCCCGAGCCTTACTCGAATCCCACGTCACCGACGCTTGGTCGCGTCTGAACAAGGAGGCATCATGAAACGAAGAACTCTGTTGGGTGCGCTGCCCGCTGCGATGGTGCTCCCATCGCTTTCGGTCGCGCAGTCCGCGTATCCGAACAAGCCCATTCGATACATCGTTCCGGTGGCCGCGGGTGGCGGCAGTGATATGGTGGGACGCACGGTGACCGAGCGTTGGGCGAAGGTGCTCGGCCAAAACATCGTGGTCGAGAATCAAGGCGGGGGGGGCGGTGTGATTGCCTCTCAGAACACGGTGCGGGCTGCCCCCGATGGCTACACCCTGATGCAGGGTTACGTGGCCACTCATGGCACCGCGCCTGCTACGCGGAAGCTTCCTTACGATCCGGTGCGCAATTTCACACCGATCGGAATGATCGGGGGCACTCCTAATGTGTTGGTTGTCAATCCGGAAGTTCCCGCGAGCGGCGTGGTCCAGCTCGTCGATTACATCCGAAAGAATCCGGGTCGTCTGAGCTATGGCTCGGCGGGGGCGGGATCTCTGACCCATCTTGCGGTGGAGCTTCTCAAGCAGGAAGCGGATCTTTTTATCACGCACATTCCGTATCGGGGCATTGCGCCGGCCTTCCTTGATCTGATTTCGGGGCAGACCCAGGTCATGATGCCCGGCCTGGCCGCCGCGCTGCCCCAGATTCGTTCGGGTCGCGTTCGCCCTCTCGCGGTGACCGGCACGCAACGCCACCCGGCCCTCAAGGACATCCCGACCATGGAGGAAATGGGCTTCAAGGGTTTTGATGCAGTCCAGTGGTACGGAGTGGTCGGCCCAGCCGGACTGCCGGCCGATATCGTGCGGCGTCTGAACGAGACGCTCGCCACCGTGTTGGGCGCTCCCGATCTGCGGGACAAGCTGTCCGGTGAGGCAGTCGAGCCGATGCCCATGAGCGCGGATCAGTTCGGCAAGTACATTGCCGAGGACGTTGCTCGCTGGACCCGCCTTGCCCAGCAGCGCGGGATCCAGCTCGACAGTTGAATGACGAGACGCACCGGCATACTTTTCCATCCAAATTTTCGGGAATTCCATGGCTCGCAATACTCAGGTCGTTGCCGACCACAACGCTCCTCCCGTCACACTCAAGCTCGCGGAGTTCGTATCAGGCCATCCCTCAAAGGGGTGGTCAGAGGCGGTCGATCGGGAAGCCCATCGCACTTTCCTCAATTGGCTGGGCTGCGCGGTGGGCGCGGCGCAGCACGAGGCGACTGAAGCTGCACTCGCCGCAGTTAGAGCGCTGGAGCCCGCGTCTCAGTCCAGCATCGCTGGCCGGTCCGAGCGCGTGGACATGGCGAGCGCCGCACTGTTGAACGGCATCAGTTCGCACACCTTCGACTTCGACGATACGCACCTGAAGACCATCATCCACCCAGCCGGTCCGGTCGCCTCGGCGGTCCTGGCGCTCGCAGAACACCTGGACGCATCCGGCCGGGCCCTGATCGACGCGCTGGTGCTCGGGATCGATGTGGCCTGCCGCCTCGGCAATGTCGTGTACCCCGAGCACTACGACCGCGGATGGCATATCACCGGGACCACAGGAATGTTCGGAGCTGCGGCCGGCTGCGCGCGTTTGCTGGGGCTCGATGCCCATCGCACCGCGATGGCGCTGGGCATTGCCGCCTCTCAGCCGGTGGGCTTGCGCGAGCAGTTCGGCACCATGACCAAGCCGTTTCACCCTGGAGGGGCGGCTCGGGCCGGCCTGATGTCTGCGCTGATGGCTCGGGAAGGCTTTACATCGAGTCCGCGCGCGATCGAGGCGGCGCGGGGCTGGGCGCAGGTGGTGTCGACCCGGTGTCGCTGGAACGAGGCGACCGATGAGCTCGGAGACCGTTTCGAAATCAGTTTCAACACCTACAAGCCCTTTGCCTGCGGCATTGTGATTCATCCCAGTATTGACGGTTGCGTCCAACTGCGCGACCAGGGGATCCTGCCCGAACAGATCGAGCGCATCGAGTTGAAGGTGCACTCTCTGGTGCTTGAGCTCACCGGCAAGAAAGAGCCCGCAGATGGCTTGCAGGGCAAATTCAGCGTCTACCACGGTTGCGCGGCCGGGTTGATCTTCGGTCGCGCCTCTGAGGAACAGTACGCGGACGAGATTGTCGCTCGCCCCGATGTGGTCGATCTTCGGCGCAAGGTGATGGCGACCGTGGATGATTCTATTGACGAGGCGAGTGCCGACCTGACTGCAATCCTGAAGGACGGGCGTCGCGTCCATGTGCGGGTCGATCATGCGATCGGCTCGCTGGCTCGGCCGATGAGCAACCAGCAGCTCGAGGACAAGTTTGCCCACATGTCGAGTCCGATCCTGGGTACGGCTCAGACCCGGCGACTGCTCGATGCGTGCTGGGATCTCGGGGCCAACCCCAGTGTTCGCGGGCTGGCTGCTTTGATGAGGCCGGCGAGCTGATCGAGCGCGGACATTCTGCAGCCCTGCCGTCGGGAGGCGGCGGGGGCAGTGTCCTGGATCTGGACCTTCAGGGTCCGGCGGGTCAGGCGCAGGCAGCTGAGGCAGCGGGTCCAGGAGATGCTCTAGTCGGCCTCCGGAGCGGAGGTGCGAAGGGCTGTTGGTGCCCCAGCGTCGCACGGTCGTGCGCTCATCGGGATCAACCCGCCTCGCTAGGGTTCGGCCATCAGCCGGATGAGATCGACCAAAGTGTTCAGCTGAGTTTCCAAACTGAGCGTCGGGCAGACCCGGTCCGGAGCGATCGGGGCATCTTCCCGCGCGACGCGTGCGATGGCTGCGCGCGGGCTGGACTGCTGTTCCGGAAGAATCGGCAGATGTACAAAGCCGCTCCGGATCGGTCGCCCTCTCAGGTGATGCTGCAGGGAAAAAAACACCTCGTTGCAGACGAAGGTTCCGGCAGTGTTCGAGATCGCAACTGGGTGGCCTTTCGCGCGCAACTGGTTGACCAACTGGCGGTAGGGAAGACTGCTCGGATAGGCGAGCGGTGCGCCCTCGATAATCGGCTCATCGACCGGTCGCGCTCCATGGTTGTCCGCAATTCGGGCGTCCCGAATATTGATGGCGACCCGTTCGATCGTGATTTCGGCTCGGCCCTCGGCCTGGCCGAGCGCGATGACCGTATCGGGTCGATGGCGTTCAATCAGGTCCAGCAGTGCTGCAGAAGCGGCACCAAACGCGCAGGGCAGACGGCCTGCTACCCAGAGATCCCCCGGGCCGGCCCGGTTGGGCAAGGCCTGAGCCAATGACCACGATACGTTGATGTCGTGGCCATCGAAGGGTTCGAAACCGGTGATGAGCAGTCGGGATGAATTCATTTTGGGCCCTCCATCCGCGACACCGCCTGATCGACCGACATCACATCGCCAAAGTAGAGCGCGATTCGTTGAAGCGCCTGATCATGGGCAGCAGGGCCCGAGGCTGCATTGGCGTCTGCAAGCATGACCACCCCGTAATCGAGCATCATGGCATCGCGCGCGGTCGACTCGCAGCACACATGCGTCGCAGTGCCCGCGATCAGGAGCGTATCGATCTTGAGTTCGCGCAGGACTGAATCGAGACTCGATGATCCGGGAATCAGCGCGCTGTACATGATCTTGTCAATCGTGAGATCAGTGGGCTCGGCGCGAAGCCCGTCGAAGAGCTGATAGCCCTCGTGGGTTGGATCGAGCCAGGCGAGGCGCCTCGATGATCGCTCGGGGCTGAGCATCCGCTCATGATGCCGGCTCCACTGCTTGAGTGCATCGATGGCCGTCGTTCGGATCCAGATCACTCTGCCGCCCGCGCTCCGAACCGCCTCAGCCATGCGGTTGATCGCCGGCACGATGGCTCGCGCATTCGCATGCCCGGCGGGAAATTGCGGCGCACAGAAATAGTTCTGCATGTCGATCACCAGCAATGCGCAGCGCGGGCCCTCAAGCCGCTCATGGGCGTGCAGACGCCCCTGGCGGGCGATCACGCTGGCCTGAACGTTCACGGGAAGCATGGGCTCGGTCATGGTGGACCTCTCGGCCTTATTCATCGTGGGTCCGGTTCACGGCGCAGCCGGGCGCCGATCTGATGAGCCTCGGACCGCAAACGCTGTAGCGACGCTCGCCAGTGTCGACAGGAGCAGAGCTCCAGCGAACGGGGGCAGAGTCGGGATGGAATCCGGGAAGCTCGCCGCCAGGAGACCGCCGAGGAATTGGCCCGTGCTGACCCATCCCGGGAGGATCGCCCCCAGCAAACCGGCGCAGGCGCCCGCAATGGCCGCTCGCGCGTGCATGCGCTGCCACAGCCCCAGCAACACGGGCACGACAGCGGTCGCACACAGCAGATCGGCAATCAGGAAGAGCCGCAGCACCGACATGCCCTCAAGCGCAATCACGACGACCGGGATCATCAGCAGTACGGTGATCCAGCGGGCCCCTTTGAGGGTTGTCGCGCCCATCTCCGTCGCAAGGAGTGATGCGATGGCGTTTTGCAGGGTGTCGACCGAAGACGCCACCAGCGCAACGGCAAGCACCAGCGTGACGAGGGTGAGCCACGGGCCGGCCTCACGGATGAGGGCGAAAAAGGGCAGAGGGGGTGATCCGAGTGGCCATCCACTTCGGGCCGCGTGCAGTCCGATCCAGCCGACCAGCGCGATCGCAAGCACCGTGGTGATCGCGCCCAGCCAGGCCCCTTGTCCGAGTGCCCGCGGGTCGCGAGCCGCCCAGACGCGCTGCCAGTAGCCCTGATGAAACAGATTGGCCGCGGTCACGGCGATCACCAGGGTCGCCGCAACGGACAGTCCCACTTCGATCGGGGCGCTGGCCGGAGCGGCCGCGACCGAAGCCAACGCAGGCGGATCGGCGAAGATGGCCGCTGCGCCCACGATGAGCAGAAGCACGATCAGCAGCCAGGCCTGCCATCGGTCGGTCACGATGCTTGCTCGAAGTCCGCCCAGCGTGGTGTAGATCAGCGTGGCGCCGGCCACTCCCAGCACGGCGATCGCAGGCGAAAGGTCCGACAAGAGCGCGGTGATTCCGCCGATGGCCGTGAGCTCGGCGGTCAGAAAGCAGAGCATGTACAGCACCGAAAGCAGCGCAATCCAAAGACGCATGCCCGTCCCATAGCGACTCGCAACGTATTCGCCCATGCTGCGTCCCCGCGGCAAGCGGGATCGGACCGACCGCCCCACCCAGGCGAACACCAGAAAGGGCAGGGCCGCGCCGAGGGCGTATCCGGCGAGTGCAACCGGGCCGACAAAGGCACCGATCTCGGGCGGAGCAAAGAGGATCCAGGCTCCAAGGCCTGAGGCCAGGAAGGACAGACCCAGAGCAGATGCGCCCTGGGAGTTCCGCGCGGTCAGATAGTCATCAAGATCGCTTGAGTCGGTGCGCGCGCGCAGACCAATCAAAATGAAGAGCAGCAGGGACGCGATGAGCGCGCCGAGATGGAGCATGGACATGTCGCACTTCCTCCGCCGGTGTGAACCGGATCAGGTTCCAGGGTCTGCGCTGCTGGCAGCGGGCGCACTCTCAGCCGTTCAGGACCGACGTCGATGCGACCGATCCTGGTGGGCTCCCCTGGCGACTGGGTTGATAAGCTTTGTTCAGAAAGAATGATAGAGCATCGCGAGGCGTGGTCAGCTGATCACCCCGGCATGCCTCAGGGCGGCCCGCTCAGCGGCCGAGTATCCGGCCTCGCCCAGCACCGCATCGGTATCTGCGCCAAGGCGTGAAGGGGCTCGCGTTGGGCCGATCGCCCGGCCCTGCCATTTGAAGCCGAGCGTGGGCACGTTGATGCTTTCACCCGTTTCGGGGTCCGTTACCTTGATGTGAACCTGCCGCGCCTGCGGATGGTCTTCCT
>JBIKVK010000157.1:0-7639 GCA_044356835.1 Burkholderiaceae bacterium | reverse complement strand
AGGGTCGGGAGGTCAAACATCAATGGACTCGAGGACGGGATGGGGCCGCATGATGCCCCGCACAATTCATCCAGTAAAATACATAATTATTGAATTTTTATTCTTTTTTTTAGAACGATGAAAGTCGAGCAACTGAACTTCCACCACCTCTTCTATTTCTGGCGAGTCGCCCGCGAAGGGCACCTGACGCGAGCGGCTCAGGCCCTTCACCTCTCGCAATCTGCCCTGTCCTCGCAAATTCGCCAGTTGGAAGAGCGGCTCGGCGAGCCGCTCTTTGAGCGCGACGGACGCCGCCTGATTCCAACGCGTACAGGCCAACTGGTCGCATCCTATGCAGACGGCATCTTTGGACTGGGGCAGGAGATGCTCGGCCGCCTTCAGGGCGAACAACAGGGCATGCTGAGGCTTCGACTCGGCAGCGTCTCGACGCTATCGCGCAACTACCTGGAAAACTGGATTCGCCCGCTGCTTGCCGATCCGGAAGTATCGTTGGTCATCGAGTCGGGGACGCTCGAGGCGCTTCTTGAACGCCTGATCGAACATCAGCTCGACGTCGTCCTGGCCAACGAGGCTGTCGTCGCGACGCCTGACCGGCCGCTCCTGTGTCGATTCCTGGATACCCAGGCGATTTCGCTGGTCGGTCCCAGCAGCCGATGGCGAGGCGTCCGTCTGCGCGTACCCCAGGATTTGGACGGTCTCGACCTCGCACTGCCAGGGCCGCGCCACACCCTCCGCGCTCAGTTCGACGCACTGTGTCTTGCAGCCGGGGTCGCGCCCAGGACTCGCGCCGAGGTGGACGACATGGCGATGCTTAGGCTGATTGCGCGAGACAGCGGCTGGTTGGCCGTGCTTCCGGAAGTGGTCGTGCAGGACGAACTCAGAACAGGCGTTCTGACCCAGGTGGGGCAATCGGAATCGCTTCAGGAACGCTTCTACGCCATCACGACGGCTCATCAACATCGCATCGAGCGGCTCGAGCGCCTGCTGTCCTCCGCACCCGAGGTCGAGGACGACCGCTAGCACTTCCTTTGACTTCTGCCCCCTGAACTGCACAGGGCTCCATACCTCACTTGCCCGTCGTCAAGCAGTTCCGCCGCTCCGATCCCGAAACTCACCGCTCAGGCAAGCGCAGACCCGCGCACCCATGCAGGAGTTTCAAATGATGAAGGTATCGATCGGCTCATCCCGACCCGGCGGCGGCAAACCATGGTCCACAGCGTTGGTCGCGCTGTTGTTGTTGGCCGGATGCGGCGGCGGAGGCGGCGACAGCCCTTCCGAAGCGAGCAGTGCCAGCGGTACGACCGTCGCAGGGGGCTCGAGCGGCACGAATAGCGCAGGAGGCAGCACAGGCTCAGGATCGACCGCCAGTAGCGGAAGCGACGCCTCCGGCACCGGTGGCTCGGTGGCTGCCGGCGGCGACACAAGCTCCGGCGGTGGCGCTTCCGGTTCTGGAGGCGGCACCACGGGCTCTGGTGGCGGCAGCGCAAGCCCCGGCGGCTCCGGCGACAGCGGCACCGCTCCGGGCGGCGACACGGCGGGGGGGGGTTCAACCGCCTTGGTGGCTCCCGACGCAGTCGCCGGTCTCAACGCAAACGTGGAAGAGCAGCGCCTGATCAACTTGGTCTGGCCCAATGCTGCGCGGGCTGCCCGCTATGACCTTTACTGGTCCACCACGCCGGGGCTCAGCGTTCAGACTGCCCAGCGGATCGAAAACGTTCAGTCGCCTTTCAAGCACCAGGGACTACTTGGCGGCCTCGAGTATTTCTACATCGTCCAGGCGGTCAACGCCGCAGGCGTCAGCGCTCCGTCTTCGGAGGTTTCGGCCACCCTGCCGCCGGGCGCTGTCTCGGGGCTCAGCGTCACCAGCGGCGATAGCGCCATCGGGCTCACATGGATCGAACCTCCGTATGCGCAGCAGTACCGGATCTACTGGGCAAACAGCCTGGGCAGCCTGCAGAGCAACCCGGCCGTGATCAATGCAGGCTCGCCCCCCTTCATCCATACCGGCCTCCAAAATGGCACCCCCTACTACTACGCGCTCGCGCCTGTCGGATCAGCGGGTGAAGGTCCGGTGTCTCAGCCAGTGTCGGCCCAGCCCCAGACTCCCGTACCGAACTCGCCACGGCTCCTGAGTGCAGCGATGAACCCGGACGACAGCAGCTCTGCGATTCTCCTGTGGCAAGCGCCAGAGGTCCCGGTCAATCCCGAAGACATCTTGTACTTCCAGATCTACCGCTCTGTCGAACCCAATTTCGCGAACAATCTGACCCCTACGAATCAGCTCGTACGCACATCAGCCGGATTTTTCATCGACAGCGTGCCGGTGACCGGGATTCCGTATTACTACCGTGTGACGGCCGTAACCGCCGCGGGCGAAGGCGCGCCTTCATCCGAGGTATCCGTCACTCTCAGCGGCGCGAGCGAAGACAGCTCATCAGGAATTTCAAATCCTCACGGCGGAGTGTTTGACTGCGGCGAACCCACGCATTGTTGGCAGTACTGATTGAGGGCAATACTGATTGAGTCGCCTGGCCACGCTTCGGGGTGGCCAGAACCCCACGACCTTCAACGTTCGGTCATTCCGCGGCGCAGCTGCTCCTTGACCGGCTTTAGCAAATAGTCCAAAGGAGTGCGCTCGCCCTCAAGCAAATACACCTCAGCGGGCATGCCCGGCTGGAGCGTCAACTGACCGGTGGTCGGGCGGTCCAGCTCAACCTGCGCGAGGTAATAGGCCCGCTGCCGAGAAGCATCGGTCAAACGATCCGGGGACACCTTCATCACCCGCGCCGAATAAACGGGCGTCGCACGGCTGCTGAATGCAGTGAACCGAACCTCGGCGGGCATGCCGGGCCACACACGATCGACATCCTGCAATTGCACCTGGATTTCGACGACGAGCGGATCGCCGCTGGGCACCACTTCCATGATCGCACCCGCCGGAGGAATCACCGCCCCGGGGGTGTGAACCTTCAGGCCGATCACGGTCCCGGTCGCGGGCGCGCGGATTTCGGTTCGGCTCAGTACATCACGGGCAGCATCGGTCCGTTCATCGACGTCGCGGACGCGGGCCCGCAAATCCTGCAGGCGATCTGCGGCCTCACTGCGCAAGCGGTTTTTCAGGTCGATGATCCTCAGCTCGGTCTCGCCAATCAAGGCATTGGCCTCGGCGACATCACCGCTGAGGCGACCGATCGCACCCATCAAATCCGCCTCGGTGCGCTTGAGCGCAAAGTAGCGGGTCTTGAGATACATGCCGGACTCGAGCAGAGTCTCGGCACCTTCGATCTCTTGCAAGATGTAAGAAAGCTGAACTTGCGTCGACTCGATCTCGCGCTGCCGACCGGAAATTTTCTCTCGGGTCTGCACCTTGCGCTGTTCCAGCACGTCAATTTGGCTGGCAAGAGCGTCGCGTCGGTTCTTGAAAAGTCGCAGCTCACCTTCGATCAAACGGGCCACCTCGGGTTCGGCGCGGCGACCGATCAGACCCTCGTCAAAACGCAGATCCGACACGCCATCTAGCTCGGCCTGGACACGCGCAATTTCCGCCATGAGAGTGTCACGCTCGAGCTTCAACAGCGACATCCGGGCGCGTGGAATCACGTCGACAAGCCTGAGAAGCACCTGGCCTTCGCTGACCGATTCCCCTTCACGCACCAAAAGCTCACGGACAATGCCGCCCTCGAGATGCTGAACCACCCTGCGTTCGCCGGAGACCTTAACCACGCCGGGCGCGAGCGCTGCGCCGCGCAGGGGCGCATAGCCCGCCCATCCGCCGAGCGCACCCACGCCCAACAAGACCACCAGGCTACCGGCGATCATGAGTCGGCGGCTGCTGCGCGCGATCGATCGCTCGTAACGAGGCATCCGTCGGGCAGGCTGCCCCGGATGCGATTGAACCCTGACCAATGAGCCACTCATTCGAACTGCTCCTGACCGGGACGTGGCGCCGAAAGTACAAAGCTGCCAGCCGAGCGGGCCGATGCCGCGCTGTCCTCGGAGGTCGGAGGAGCCTGGGCTCGCCCAGCATCGGCGGCATCCCGCTCCGCAGACGCCACCTCGACCGGTGTTGCCCGGGACGCACGTCCCCCCAATTGCTGAAACACCTTGAACCGCGGACCGATCATCTCGATGGCACCGGCCTTCATTACGGCAATTCTGTCTGCGTTGCGCAGCAAACCGGGCTGGTGCGTCATCACGGCGACCGCCGCCCCGCGCGCCCGCGCCACCTCGATCGCCTCGATCAAAGCCACCTGTGCTGCCTGATCCAGCCACGCCGCCGGCTCATCAAGGACCAGCAGATCCGGGCTGCCGTAGAACGCACGCGCCAGCGCGATTTGCTGACGCATGCCCGCGGAAAGCGGATAGCCGTCCGGCAAGAGGTAGGTGCCATAGCCCTCGGCCAGCGCCTCGACTCGGTCGTGAAGCCCCACCAGACGAGCCGCCTGCATGACCGCGTCGACGCGCTCGCTCTCTGAAAACCGAGCAATATTTGCAGTGATCGTGCCAGCAAAGAGCTGCGGCTGCTGCGGACAATACCCGACACATGCGCCGTCGGAACTGGAGCGAAACACGTCAATCCGGCGGCCCTTGAACCAGGCCGAACCGGAGCGAGCCACGCCGACACCGGCGAGCAGTCGGCCCAAGCTTGACTTACCTGCTCCCGACGGACCGATAATGCCCAGCAACTCACCCGGAGCCAAGGCCAGAGAGACCGAGTTCAGAAGTACCCGGTTCGACTCTGGCGAGACCACGGTCGCGCGCCGTAACTCCGCCACGGCTGTCTCGGAGTCCGGCTCAGATCGCTCCGCACTGTGCTCGTGACTCCGTGAACCCAAGAGCGCGCCGAGGCGACGATGGGCTTCCCGCATTGCGATGGCCGAGCGCCATGCAAACACCGCATACTCCAATGGCGACAAAGCCCGCCCCAAGAGCACCGAGGCGGCAACGATCGCCCCCACCATCAACTGATCTTCAAGATAGAGCCAAGCACCGACGGCATACACCGACATCTGGATGCCGATTCGCAAAGCCCGAACCAGCGTGCGCGAGATGGCGGCCCGGTCGGCTCCGAGCTCCAGCGCGTGAAGCGACTCGAGAGTCGCGCGCCGGCAGCGTTCGATCATCGCATCGACCATACCCATGGAGCGTACAGAGTCCGCATTGCCCAGACATTCCGAGGTCAGATTTGCCCGCCGGCGGGTAGCAGCCTGCGCAATATCGCTGGGCCTTCGGGTCAGGCCGTCATTGATGACCGCGAGCAACAGCAGGCCCAGGGCCGCGGCCACTCCAACCGAACCCAGGACAGGGTGGAGCCACCAGAGCACGAGCAGATAGAGCGGGACGAACGGCAGGTCGATCAGGCTCATGACACCGATATCGGTGACGAACTTTCGGATTTCGGCCGCGTCGTTGAGCGCATGCCGATCTTCTGACCCGGGATGCCCCGCGCGTACGATCATCGCTTCGATCACCTGCGGAGAGAGCGCAAGATCCAGCGCAATGCCGACCCGCACGAGCAATCGCGTCCGGACATAATCGATCAGACCTTGGAATCCCAGTGCAACCGCGGCTGCAACGCTGAGCAGGATCAGGGTGTCAAGATTTTTGCTGGTCATCACATTGGAGAACACTGCCAGCATGAAAAGGGGCGAGGTCAGCATCAAGACGTTGAACACGATGCTGAAGAGACCCACCATGATGAGCGCTTGCCACTGCCCCTTGAAGATCGAGTCGATCACTTTTGAACGCATGTTCTGAACGGCCCCTGGTTGGCAGATGACGGACGCGGGCAAAGCCCGACAGCGGATAAACAGTTCGGGGCGGGGCCCTTTCGGACCACCGCCCCGATGCTTACTGCCGGGTCAGTACAGCTTAGTGACTCAGACGACTTCGATATTGATCGAACTCAGGAGCTCAACCAGTGACGAGATGCCGTCTGATCCGGGAGCAATACCCATGTTGCGAAGGATGATCGAATCCTCGGCATCGCCCGTCCAGCTGTCATCACCATCACGCTCGAACCAGATCGTGACGTCGGTGCCATCATCGACCACATGCACCAGTGCATCGAGGTCTGCTGCACTCATCACCATCGGATCGTCGACATCGAAGTAGAGGATGTCCAGCCACTCGGGATCAAGGATTTCGTCGGTGCTGACGAGCTCCGCCGAATCGAGCCAGCTGTGTAGTCCATCCTGTTCGCCGTAGTGGGTGAACACATGGAAGACGAACTTGTCGGAGCCCAGGCCACCGGTCATGGTGTCATCCTGCTCGCCACCCACCAAGGTGTCATTGTCGGTGCCACCATCGAGGATGTCATTGCCGTCGCCGCCGCACAGCGTGTCCTTGCCGGCATCGCCATAGACCTCATCCTGCTGTTCTCCGCCGGAGAGCATATCGTCCTGATCGCCGCCCGACAGCGTGTCGTCCTCCGTACCACCATACAGCGAATCGCGCCCAAGACCCCCGGACATCGAATCGTTGCCCTCCTCGCCGGCCAGCGCGTCGTTGCCCGCACCGCCTTCGAGGATGTCGTCACCGAGTCCGCCCATCATCGAATCGTTGCCACCGTCTCCGCGCATCACGTCGTCGTTGTCCCCGCCGTCGAGCAAGTCGGCGCCGGTGCCTCCGACGAGCGTGTCGTCACCATCCTCACCGTAGAGGGCATCCACGCCGGACGCGCCGTTCAGCAGATCGTCGCCGGTACCTCCGTAGATGACGTCATTCCCGTTCTCACCGAAGAGACGGTCATTGTCGTCTTCACCGTAGATCTCGTCGTCGTCATCGCCACCGCGAACGGTGTCATTGCCCGAGCCGCCATAGAGCGTGTCATAGCCACCGTTGTCTGTGACCAGATCGTTGCCCTTGCCGCCGTTCTGCAGATCGTCACCGGCTCCGCCATACATGATGTCGTTGTCGTTGCCGCCGCCTAGGGTGTCGTTGCCGTCACCGCCGTCGATGCTGTCCTGACCATCACCGCCTTCGGCCATATCGTCGCCCAGGCCGCCGATGATCGTGTCATCACCAGTACCGCCAAACATTTCGTCGTTGCCGTCGCCGCCATTGAGGCTGTCGCTGCCATCCTCACCCGCCAGCATGTCAGCGCCGGTTCCGCCGGTCAGGGTGTCATTGTCGGATCCGCCATAGAGATCGTCGTCTCCGGCATCACCGGCCAGGGTGTCGGCATCTGCTCCACCTTTCAGGGTATCGTTGCCTGCGCCACCGGCCAGGCGATCGGTGCCGGCATCGCCGAGCATCGAGTCATCGCCATTGCCTCCAGACCCCGTGTCATTGCCGTCGCCACCGGACAGGGTGTCATCACCGTCGCCGCCCACCAGCGAATCGGCCCCCGCATCTCCGTTCAGTACGTCGTCACCGGCATCGCCGTTCAGCGTGTCCGCGCCGTCGCCGCCGGAGAGCTCGTCATTGTCTTCACCGCCGCTCAGAAAATCGGCGCCGTCGCCGCCATTGAGCGTGTCATTTCCAATCTCGCCATACAGTCGGTCATTGCCACCCTCGCCATTCAACTCGTCATCGCCGTCGCGACCGTAGATCGAGTCATTGCCGTCACCGGCGAGCACCCGGGAACTGGCCCCGGCAATCACATCCTTCCACAGGTTGTTACTTGCCGAGAGCACGT
>JBIKVK010000156.1:0-7703 GCA_044356835.1 Burkholderiaceae bacterium | reverse complement strand
GAGCTTTTTTTTGATCCCACCGGGACGGGGCAACGCATCATCGACTGTGCGCATCCCGAGGACCGAGCAGGGCTCGTTCGGATGATCGACGCTGTCGCCTCGGAGGGCGCCCAAGGCGTCAGCTTTGAGGCGAGGTTCATGCGCGCCTCCAATCCATCCAGCCAAATCCGGGACAGTTCGGGTTGGCGTTGGCTGCAATGGTCGATTCGGCGAGACCCCCAAACCACCCCGACCCTGCTTTATGCGATTGCCCGCGACACGACCGAGCGGCGCGAGGCGGAAGCCGCTCTGGCTGCCGAGACGGCATTTCGCGAAGCAATGGAAGAGTCGATGGTGACCGGAATGCGAGCATTCGATCTTGAGGGTCGTATCACTTATGTGAATCGAGCCTTTTGCGAAATGGTGGGCCTAGACCCCTCGGACCTCGTCGGCAAGACACCGCCTTTCCCCTACTGGCCGGATGATCAGCTCGACTTGCACCGCTCCAACCTCGAGCGGGTCTTGGCGGGCGATATCAACCGCGGGAGCGTCGAGGCCCGCATCCGACGGAGTGACGGTGCACTGATCGACACCAAGATTTACGTGTCCCGACTGGTTGACCGCTCGGGCAGGCATACCGGTTGGATGACCTCGATCAACGACATCACCGAGCCCAGGCGAATCAGGGCAGCGCTCGCCGCTGCACATGAACGGTTCACTACGGTACTCGAGGCACTGGACGCCGCGGTCTCGGTGGTCGTGTCCCCTTCGCCACAAACCGATCCGGGCCGCACTGAGATGCTCCTTTTTGCAAACCGCATGTACCGGGAGTGGTTTGGTGATGTCGGTGAGAGTCATCGGGCGCTTCGCCGAGCGCAGCTTGAGACCGCCAACAACGAATGCTTCCACCCCAGATTGAACCGATGGTTCGAAGTCCGGGCCCGCACCATTCGATGGGTGGATGGCAGCCCGGTCGAAATGCTCGTTGCCACCGACGTCACTGCCCGACGCGAGGCCGACGAGAATTTGCGGCGCCAGGAGCAACGGCTACAACAGAATTCACGACTGGTGACCATGGGCGAGATGGCCTCCTCGCTTGCCCACGAACTCAATCAGCCTCTGACCGCGATTGCCAACTACTGTAACGGTCTAAGGGCACGACTGCGAGCCGCCTCGACGCAGGCAAGATCGCTTGACCCGAGCATGTTGCTGGATGCATTGGACAAGACCGCCGCGCAGGCCGAGCGGGCGGGCGAGGTCATTCGACGCATCCGCAATTTCGTCAAACGGAGTGAACCCGAGCGAAAGCTATGTCATGTGTCCGACTTCCTGGCCGAAGCACTGGGCCTGGCTGAGATTGAAGCCAAGCGCAACCGCGTTCGGATCGAATCTGTGGTGGAAGCTGGCTTACCCCAACTGGACGTCGATCTCGTACTGATGCAACAGGTCCTGATCAACCTTTTGAAAAATGCCATCGATGCATCACGCGACATTCCGGTGGCAAGCCAACGCATCGTGACAGTGCGCGTCAACGCGACGGGCGAGCACGTGCACATCTCGGTCAGCGATCGTGGAAGCGGCATTCGGGACGACACCCAGCATCGATTGTTTGAGCCATTTTTCAGCACCAAGGTCGAGGGCATGGGCATCGGCCTCAATATTTGTCGGTCAATCGTTGAGGCCCATCAGGGCCGGCTTTGGCACGAGCGTCCCGACGAGGGCGGAACCCGGTTTGTGTTTACCCTTCCGGTCGCGGAATCTGCCCTGAGGCTCGAAGCTGCGGCTTGACCGGCCGCGTTCCCATGACCTTCGCCGCGCGCACCGTCCGACGTGCCCAGGAACCTACCCATCATGACCTTGAAAAGCTCTGACCTCGATATGCCCGTGCAGCCCTCTCAGCTTGGGACAGTGTTCGTTGTGGACGACGACGAGGCGGTACGAGACTCCATTCGCTGGCTGCTCGAAGGCAACGGGTTTTCCACCCGCTGCTTCGAGAGCGCAGAGGCCTTTATCGCGGCGAATGTGGCGAGCGAGCCGGTCGGCTGCCTGCTGGTCGATGTCCGGATGCCCGGTCTGTCCGGCCTTGCCCTGCAAGACGAACTCAACCGGCGAGGCTGTGCCCTGCCTCTGGTGTTTATCACCGGCCATGGCGACGTCCCGATGGCCGTCGACACCATGAAAAAGGGGGCCGTGGACTTTCTGCAAAAGCCCTTCAGCGAAGAGCGACTGAGATCTGTGGTCGAGCAGTCGCTGCTCAAGTCATTTGATCAGCAACAGCATGCGCATGCGGGACGCGAGGCCGCCAATCGGATCGAGCGGCTGACGCAGCGAGAGCGGCAGGTTCTGGAACGCATCGTCGCTGGCCGCTTGAACAAACAGATCGCAGACGACCTCGACATCAGCATCAAGACTGTGGAGGCCCACCGTTCCAACATCATGGAAAAACTGCTGGCCCGATCGATGGCCGACCTGATGCGCGTCGCAATCCGGGCCGGCTTTACCGACACCCAATTGGCCGCGCGAAACCCAAAACCGTCTCGCAAGCCCCGCTCGAGTTCTGCGCCGCAATCTGACAAAGCCCCGAGCTTGAGCAGCGAGTAAAGCAACCGAACCTGCTATACTCCGCTGTCTGCGCGCCCGTAGCTCAGTTGGATAGAGTACCTGGCTACGAACCAGGGGGTCGTGGGTTCGAATCCTGCCGGGCGCGCCATATCGATCTTCCAATCCCCGACCTTCCAGTCCGCAGGCTCATAACGTGAGCCTCACCTGCCCTTCTCTCCGTACTGATCGGACAGGTCTTCTGCGGCGCCCTCCCAGTCCCTCTACGATGTCTGCTGGCTCTCGCGGTTAACGAGCATTTCGACCCAGACCCTCCGTCCAACCGAAGCCAGATTACTCACGACGTCTACCTTGAGCTCTCCGGTCCCAGCATTCGCCCTATGGCAATAGGCCGCGGCCAGCCCAGGGCGACAACCGGGGCGCCGGTGTATAAACTTGACTTGCCTTGCGCGAGCAGCAGCAACCTGCTGCCCTGCGCATCCTGAGGAGGGCAAGGACATGAGTACGGTCGCCATCTGGCCAACATTGCTTCGCTCCGGTCTGCGCATCGCGGCCGCTTTATCGCTGGCGGGCCTGTCCTGCGCATCCGCTGCCTGGCCCGAACGACCAGTCAGGGTCGTACTGGGTTTTGCAGCCGGGGGCGGGTCGGACATCCTGCTGCGGTCCATCACCCCGGGCTTGAGCGAAGTACTCGGGCAGTCAGTCATCGTCGAGAATCGCCCCGGCGCCGGGGGCAATCTTGCGATGAGCGGTGTCGCCAAGGCGGCGCCCGACGGCTACACCCTGCTCATGGGTTCGCCTGGACTGGCGACTAACCCGGCCCTCTATCCGAACGCGGGCTTCGACCCTGTTCGTGACTTCGCGCCTGTTTCCCTCGTGGGTAGCGTGCAGAACGTGCTGATTGTCAGCAAGGCGCTGCCGGTCGCATCGGTTGCCGAGTTGATTGCATATGCCAAGGCGAGCCCCGGCCGGCTGAACATGGCCTCGCCCGGCACCGGCTCTTCGCAGCATCTGGCGGCCGAGCTGTTCAACGCGATGGCGGGTATCACCACGACCCATGTCGCGTACAAAGGCGGGGCCCCGGCCATGAACGACGTCGTCGCGGGTCAGGTCCATCTCATGTTCAACGTGCTTCCCTCGGCGCTCCCACAGATCAGGGCCGGCACCGTCAAGGCACTGGGCGTGACCGGGACGGCGCGAGCCGACACCCTGCCCGGTGTTCCGACCATCAGCGAGACAGGGGGACTGGCCGGGTATTCGGCGGTGACCTGGAACGGCATCCTGGCCCCGGCCGGCACCCCCGAGTCCATCGTCAGGCAACTCAATGCAGCCATCGTGAAAGTGATGCAGCGACCAGAGGTGGTCGAGCGGCTGAAAGGAATGGGTCAGGACATCGTCACCAGCACCCCGGAGGCCTTCGCGGAATTCATTCGCAACGAAGCCGCCAAATGGCGCCGCACCATCGAATCGGCGGGCATCCGGGCCGAGTGAATTTCAAACCCATTCAAGTTTGGGACCGCGATCGTGCGATTCGCACCAGAGCACCTAACGCCTCAACCCTTCGAAACCGCCTCGCCAGGCTTCTGATACGTGCCGTCCCAGGCGCCGGTCCGCTCGATGAGCGACATGCCGTCGGCGCTGGCCGCGGGCTGGACCATCTCGAAAATGTTGCCGGGATCGACGGCGGTGTAGTCCATGTACCCCATCCGTGCGAGCGGCTGCATCGCGGCGGTGTCGAAGCGCCCGTTTCGAATCGCCTCATCCGCGATGTAGACGCCCACGACCTCACCAATGATCATCACCCAGGGCACCGCTGCGCGAGGCGACTGCGGCAGTTCAATCATCTTCCAGAGCTTGCACTCGAGCGCCGCGGGGCTCGCCGCCACGCGGGGCGCCTTGATCCACTTCGAGGCGGCAGCCTCCAGCCCGGCCAGCTTGAATTCATCCGCAGTGCGGCTCACGGGCGCAGCGCTCAAATTCATCCCGCGAGCCAGTGCCAGGCTTGCGAACGAACAGGTGAAGTCACCTGTCTCGAGGACATTCCGCACCGAATCCTTGATGCCCGCCGACGAAAACATCACCATTGGCGGTTTGTCGCTCACTGCATTGAAAAAACTGTACGGGGCCAGGTTAGGCACTCCATCCTGCGACACGGTGCCGATCCAGCCGATCGGACGAGGCACGACGATGGCCTTGAACGGATCGTGCGCCATACCATGGTCGTTGGTCGAAGTCGCGTAGTGCATTCGGGTCTCCGGAGAAGGCGAAGAGCAAGGTGCGCAGGAATCTGAACGGCTTGAATGCCGTTGCCCGATTGTGCTTCAAATCCATCGGTTTCCAAACTTCGAATAATCTTGACGATCCTGAAACCGCAACGGACTCGAATTCGGTCATGAACACTTTATCCCCCAATACGGGTCGCGTAGCCCTGGTCACAGGCGCCTCCCGGGGTATCGGCGCGGCCTGCGCGCTGGCCCTCGCCCGCCTCGGAATCACGCCCGTGCTGGCGGTTCGCTCGCCCGACTCAGCCTCCGCGATCGCAGCGCAGGTCAAAGCGCTCGGAATGCAGACGAGCATCGTGACCTGCGATGTCGCAGACCCCGACCAGGCCCGGTCGGCCGTCGCCCAGACCTTGTCCCGCCATGGGCGACTCGACATCCTGATCAATAACGCGGGCGTGATCGATCCTATCGGCCGCGTCGGCGAGATCTCTGCGGAGGACTTCGCTCGGTCCATACAGATCAACCTCGCGGGCCCCTACAACATGGTGGACGCAGCCCTCACCGCACTACGTCAATCGCCCAGCGCAACGGTCATCAATGTGTCCACCGGGGCCGCACATGCGCCGCGCGAAGGCTGGGCCGCCTACTGTTCAGGCAAGGCCGGACTCTGGATGCTCACACGGTGTCTCGCCCATGAGTGGCGCCCCGACACGATTGCAGTCTTCGGCCTGCAGCCGGGCATGGTCGATACCGACATGCAGAGCCGAATCCGGGCCTCGGGCATCAACGACGTCAGCCGTGTCCCTCGCGCCGACCTCGGCAGCGCGGAACGCGCCGCCCGCCTGATCGCCTGGGTCGCCGACGCCCGGCCGCTCGACCTCCATGGTCAAGACCTCAGCATCCGAGACGAGAGTCTTCTTATGCGTGCAGGGATGGATCGCTGACCCGGGCTCGTGCACGTGCAGCGCCCGCCGGATCCATGCCGTCGCCGGCGCTGACCGTCGGCCACGACCGGCTGGATCAGGCCGCGTGACCGAACGGGGACCGCGCCTGGTAGTGCTGCTCGAGCTCTACGCACTCAGCGTCACTCAACTGCACCTTCAACGCGGCGACGGCTTCCTCGAGATGTTCGAGCCGGGTTGCGCCAATGATCGGAGATGCGACGCCCGGCTGGCGCAGCACCCACGCGAGCGCAATCTGGGCCATTGAAACCGAGCGGCGTGCCGCGAGCGACTGCACGGCTTCCACGATCGCGCGGTCGGATTGCTGGGTGTGCTTGAGCAGGCGCTGGGTCACATCATCGGACTCCGTACGGCTGCTCGAAACCTCCCAGGGTCGGGCGAGCCGCCCGCGGCCCAATGGGCTCCAGGGCATCACGGCCACGCCCTGGTCCCGGCAGAGCGGCAGCATCTCGCGCTCCTCCTCGCGGTACAGCAGATTGAGGAAATTCTGCATGCTGACGAAGCGGGTCCAGCCCTTGCTCTCGGCGACGTGCTGTGCCTTTGAAAACTGCCAGGCCCACATGGTCGAGGCCCCGATATAGCGGGCCTTTCCCGCCTTGACGACATCGTGAAGCGCCTCCATGGTCTCCTCGATGGGCGTGCGGGAGTCCCAGCGATGAATCTGGTAGAGATCGACATAGTCGGTCCCCAGGCGCTTGAGACTTGCGTCGATTTCGAACAGGATGGCCTTGCGCGATAGCCCCATGCCGTTCGGACCAGGCCGCATTCGGTTATAGACCTTGGTCGCAATCACCACCTCTTCGCGGCGCGTGAAATCGAGCAACGCGCGCCCCACGATCTCCTCGCTCGAACCCGCCGAATAGGTGTTGGCCAGATCGAAGAAATTGATCCCAAGATCGAGGGCTCTGCGGATGAAGGGGCGGCTCGCCTGTTCGGGCAGCGTCCAGGGGTGGGCACCCCGCCCGGGTTCGCCGTAGCTCATGCAGCCCAGACAGATGCGCGAAACCTCAAGCCCGGTGCGGCCAAATTTCAGGTAGTCCATCGGAGTATCCTAGCGATTGGTGTCGGTGATGAAGTGTAGGCCAAGCCTGCGCGCGCTGCGCACTCTCATGACTGATTGGAGGTGAGCTTGGGCATCTGGATCGAACTCGGCGTTTTCCTGCTGGTTTTTGTGTTTGCGGCCTGGCAGTTTCACGACCTCAAACGCGAGAAAGCCAAACGGCTTGCCCGCGAAGCCCAGGCGCGTGAGGCAGCTCATGCCGCGGACACGGCACAACCCCGCTCATCGGGTGAGCCCCTTAAACAATCGGAGGGTCGGCCATGACTATTGCATTCTGGTGCGTCCTTGCGGCTGCGCTATTGCCCTATGTGTTTGCGGGTATCGCCAAGGTGGGCGAGACGCCTTACAACAATCGGGCGCCGCGCCTATACCTCGACTCGCTTCAAGGCCGGCAGCAGCGCGCCCACTGGGCGCAACTAAACAGTTACGAAGCCTTTCCACCCTTTGCGGCCGCAGTCATCATCGCCCATCTGTGCGAAGCGCCCCAGGCCCAGATCGACGGATGGGCTCTGGCCTTTGTCGCGCTCCGCATCAGCTACGGCTGGGCCTACATCACCGACCGGGCCACGCTGCGAAGCCTGGTCTGGACCGGAGGGGTCGTCTGCGTGGTGGCCCTGTTCGTGATCGGACTATGACGCATGCCCGGGGTCCGCATCGCGAACCGGCGACCCCGATGCGCTGGGCGGTGGGGCGGGCAGCCCTGATGATGGCCTTGGGACTGGTGGCCGGTTGCGGAGGGGGTTCTCCCTCGGGCGACGACCCTGGCGCGGGCGGCCCCCTGGCCACCGCGATCGTAGCCACGCCCCTTCAATATGCGGAGGAGGTCCAGATCGAGGTCACCGGCGAGCGGCTGGACAACCAGGTTTCGATCCGTTTAAACGGTGCCTGCGAGGGCGTGCCCACTCTCGTTCGCACCGGCGA
>JBIKVK010000154.1:0-7750 GCA_044356835.1 Burkholderiaceae bacterium | reverse complement strand
CAGGCGCGGTCAAGCTATCGTGCGGAGATCGATGCCCGGATTGTCCCGGCGGCACGAGCGACCATGCTCGAGCGTGGTCGCGAGGCCTGGCCCAAGATCTCGCGTCTGCTCGGTGTGGACTGAGCCGGCCGAGCAAATCCAGGACCGCTCTCAGGGGGAGCTCTCGAGCATGTCATTCCAGAAGATAAATCCATTCACCAAGGCCCTGCTGGGACTGGCCTGGATGGTGACGATTCCGACGCTCGCCCAGCCGTCGGTTCAAGAGTCCAGCCAGTATCCGCTTCGCCCCGTGCGGGTGCTGATGCCGTTTGCGGCGGGTAGTGGCCTCGATCAGGCAACGCGCCAAGTCGCACGTCTGATGGGCGAGCAACTGGGCCAGCCATTGGTCGTTGAGAACCGCGCGGGCGCCGTGGGCACTGTCGGGATGATCGAGCTCGCCAAAGCCCCGCCCGATGGCTACACGCTCGCGTACACGAATTCGGCCATTGCGGTGTCTCAGTGGTTGCTCGCGAAGGGCCGTTTTCAGTTGCCTCGAGACACCACGCCGATCGGTCTCATGTCGTTCAGCTTCAATGTCCTGGTGACGGCTCCGGAATTACCCGCGGCGTCGGTGGCAGACCTGGTTTCGATGCTCAAGGCCAAGCCAGGGGCCTACTCCTACGCCTCGGGAGGGAACGGCACCCCGGCCCATCTGCAGGGCGAAATCTTTCGTCGCAGCCTCGGGCTCGATGTCGTGCATGTCCCCTACAAGGCCTTGTCAGCCGCCTTGGTCGACATGGGCCGGGGCGATGTGCATTACATGTTTGGGATTTCCTCCTCGGTCATGCCAGCCCTCCGGGCAGGCCGGGCGAAGGCGCTGGCCGTAGCTGCGCCCCAGCGCCTGTCGGTAATGCCCGACATGCCCACGATGGAGGAACTCGGCTTTCAGGGGATGGATGTGAGAAGCTGGGGCGCGATCGCAGGTCCACCTGGGATGCCTTCCGCACTGGTGGAGCGGCTCAATCGGGTGCTGCGCGGAGCTCTGGAGGACCCCTCGACACGCAAGCTCTGGGATACTCTGGGTCTCACCTTCCCGGACCCCGCCGCCACGGCTGCGGCCACCACCTTTCGGTCTGAAAGCGAACGGTGGGAGCGATTCCTGAAAGACGTTGTCATCACGATTGATTGAAATCAAAATGCCGCGCCCGCCCAATTTCCTTTTCATCATTACGGACCAGCAGCGGGCAGACCATCTCGGTTGCTATGGCAACCGGACGCTCAGAACCCCGGCCCTGGATGCGATCGCTGCCCAAGGCATTTGCTTCGATCGTCACTATGTCGCCTCGGCGGTGTGCATGCCAAACCGTGCCACCCTGGTGACCGGCTGCATGCCCTCGGTCCATGGCGTTCGGCATAACGGCATCGAGCTTGGTCTGGACAACGTCACCTTTCCAGAGTTGTTGTCGGCCGCCGGCTACCGGACGGCGCTCGTCGGCAAGGCCCACCTGCAGAATGTGACCCAGGTGGCGGCTCTTTACGGTCAGACGCCCGCTGCGGAGGGGCATCGCCCGCCACCGGCCCACCTCGCCGAGCGGCGATCACGACGTACCGATCGGCCCGGGGAAGGTTATGGTCTGGAATCCGCAGAACTCTGGAATACGCCCGGCTACCGGATGCCCTTGCCCTACTACGGGTTTGACCATGTGGACCTCTCGACCCGGCACGGCGATCGGACCGGAGCCGACTATCTTGCCTGGGCCCGCGCGCGAGACCCAGCCATAGATCAGCTGCGCGGCCGCGAGCGCGCGCAACCGGCTCCGGGCTTCACGACCCACGAAGGCTGGCGCACGTCGGTCCCCGAAGAACTCTATTCAACCCGTTATGTCGCCGATCGAACCATTGCACGCCTGGAGGAGTTTTCGAGATCGCCCGAGCAGCCGTTTTTTCTCTGGTGCTCATTCCCCGATCCCCATCATCCGTGGACCCCGCCCGGCCGCTATTGGGACCTCTACAATCCGGAAGCCATAGAGCTTAATGAGGCGTACTGGCAGCCCAGGAAAGACCTGCCCCGGCACCTGGACTGGTACTACCGCCAGCGGGAGGCGGGTCAGCTGAGCGATGCGACTGCAGGCGTTCCGGCCGTCTACGCCGCCCGCCGACGCGAGATTCAGGAGGCGATTGCGCTGACCTACGGAATGATCGCGATGATCGACGAGGCTGTGGGCGACATTCATCGAGCCCTGCAGCGTTTCGGGCAGGACCGTGACACAGTGATTGTGTTTACAAGCGATCACGGCGACTACATGGGTGATCACCAGCTGCTGCTGAAGTCCCAGATGCACTACCAGGGCCTCATTCGAACACCGATGATCTGGCGCGATCCGACACTTCCGGACCAGGCAGGCACTCGCCGCAGTGCGTTGACCGGGGCGATCGACGTCGCCCGGACCATCCTGGAGCGCGCGCGGGTGGGGCCTGCAAACGGCATGCAGGGGCGCTCATTTCTTCCGATAGCGCAACGGGATCGGGCACCGACCGTCTGGCGTGAGGCGGTGTTGATCGAGGAAGAGGCTCACCGCGCAGCGGGCTGGCTGGACCGCCGGGCGAAGGTGCGCACCGTGGTCACTCCGAATCATCGAATGAGCGTATACGAAGGAACCCACTGGGGCGAACTGTACTGCCTGACTGAGGACCCCCTCGAGCTCACCAACCTTTGGGACAGACCTGAAGCGCGGGACCTGCGTGCCGAACTGAATGCGACACTCACCCGACTGATGATGGAACACTCTGACCAGAGCCCCGCTCCGACGCGCTTCGCCTGAGGAAATGATCGGTGCGGAGGCGAAGCAGCATGGGCTCCACGCGCTCAGTCGACCATCGCCGAGCCTTCCCTGCGCAGTTTCTCGAGGCGCGCGTCGTGTTCCGACGGGAACTCGGAGAACGCCGTGCGATTGCGCGCCCACAGCCGGTGGTCCTCGGCGGTGTGGAAAATCTGCTCTTCCGGCATGGTCGGCCACTGGGCCACCGACATCCACATCCGGAGCAGGTGCCGCCGCTCGTGAATGGACTCCGCGTCCTTGTAGTCCGTGCGTCCGTGCACAATCATGCGGTTGTTCAGAAACTGGATGTCGCCCTCGGTAAAGCCCATGTCGAGGTAAAACTCGGGAGAGGCGGCGACCTTGCGCACATGGTAGAGCGCCTCCGACTCCTCGGGCGTATAGGGCCGCTGACCGCTCTTTTCACACAAGCGGGCATAGCCGGTGGGCAAATAGCAGATCACATTGCCCTCCCTGCGCGTGATGAACGGAACCCGGTCACGGCTGTAAGTGCTGGTCGCATGACGGCCATCCTCGTCCGCACGCTTGAGCCAAAGGCCTTTTTCGAGGATGGCCAGCACATCGGGCCGCTTGTCTGCGATCTCGTTGAAGACCGCGAGTGCGCTGGAGATCCGGCTCTCGCCCCCGGAGAGCGCAGTGCGCAGGCACATCAAGCCGATGATGTCGCAGGAATCGGTGTGCATGAGCTGCCCGCCGCCCTTGCGGTAACCCCGCGATTTGGGCTCGACATCGCTCACGTCGACCACATGCCCGATCAGATCGCCCAAGTAGGACTGCACCATGGGTGGACTGATGTAAGAGCCCAAACCGGCATAGATCCGCAGCATGTCATCGTCACTGTACTTGCGACGGGGCAAGCCGCGCAGCATCAGAAAACCCACGCCGCCTGCAAGCCGGGCAGGCAACGCGCGCATGAACTCGGCCATTCGTTCCAGCGGGAAGGTCTCGGGCGTGATCTGCGGCAGATCGAGGCGCCCCAAGGCATTGAGATGCGCGAGGGCTCGATCGATCTCGGCAATCTCGGCCTCGGTCAGGAGGTGCAGACCCTCCTTTTTCCAGTCGATGTCGGGGCCTCGCCAAACACCCGGCGACCGGATCGGAAAACCAGGAACAGCCATGAGTGTGACTCCCTTATGATGCTTGAAACAGGCAGATCATGCCTTCAGGATTTTTTTCGGGGTCGAGCTTCGGCCACCGCCCCGGAGTCCGCCAGCTCGCGATAGGCGTCGCTTCCGATCAACGGCTCGATGATCTCGCGTGTGTGCTCGCCCACAGCCGGCGCCGGTCGCCGCATCACCCCTGGGGTTGCGCTCATGCGAGCGGTGACCGCATGCATCGGAATGAATCCCACTTCGGGGTCTTCATACTCCGCCAGCGCCTCGCGTTCGATGATGTAAGCATCATGAGCAAGATCGGAGGACTCGTAGACCGGACCGACCGTGATCTCCTCGCGATCAAACACATCGAGATTTTCGGCGAGTGTCCTGCTTCGGATGAACCCGCCCACCACCCGATCAACTTCCTCGACGTTGCTGAGTCTTGCCGAATTGGTGGCAAAGCGGGGGTCGCCGATCATGTCCTCGCGGCCAATGACACGGAACAAGCGCTCAGCGGTCCGCTGGGTGGAGGCCGACAGCGCCATCCACTTGCCGTCGCTGGTCTGGTAGACGTTGCGCGGACAGTTGGTCGTGGATCGGCTGCCCGTGCGAGGCTTGTCCTTGCCGGTCAACTTTTGGTTCGCCGCGAGCGGGCCCAGAATCGACAGCATCGAGTCGAGCAGCGACAACTCGATCACCTGACCCGCTCCACCCTTCACCCGGACGTTCCAAAGCGCCACCATCAGTGCGAACGCACCGTGCAGGCCCGTCGTCATATCGGCCAGAAAAATGGCCGGAAGCAGAGGCTCACGGTCGCCAAAACCGCTGATGGCGGCGTACCCGGAATAGCCCTCGGCCAGCGTGCCGAACCCGGGCTTGTGCCGATAGGGCCCATTGTGCCCCCAGCCCGAAATACGGCCGATCACCAGCTTGGGGTTGATGGCATGCAACACCTCCGGCCCCAAGCCCATTTCTTCCATCACCCCCGGCCGAAAGTTTTCGAGCAGCGCATCGGCATCGGCCACCAACCGTTTGACAAGATCGATGCACTCGGGCCGACGAAAGTCGAGCGCCACGCTGCGCTTGTTGCGCGCATACACCTTCCAATAGGTCTCGACACCCTCGATCTTCATGCCCCGAAGCGTGTCGCCCGTGAGCGGCTCGAATTTGATGACATCGGCACCAAAATCAGCCAGTTGCAGGCTCAGCATGTTGCCCGCTGCAACACGGGACAGATCGATGATCCGCACGCCCTCCAGCGGCCCGGTCGCATCCGGCCGCCATGCTTTCCTGCGCAGCACCCTGCTGTCGGTCATCGGTGGTCCTGGGTATCGAATTGAAGCAGCAACAGTTCAGCCCCGGAGGCCTGCGCGCTCAGCGCAAGCGGCCCGTCCGACGGCTCCACAAACATCACCGACCAGGCTGGATAAGGCTGGCCACCATATTCGATGCCGCCCTGTACGACGAGGATGAAATAGCCGCCTGTGCCGGTCGGATCGGTGGTCTCGAAGCTTTGCCCCGCGCCGGCGCGAATGAGTATTGCGCCCGGTCCCGTCCCGTCCTCCGAGCCGGCCACGCGATGACGGGTGACCGACGGGCGGGCCTGCAATACGGCCGGGGTGCACAGATGAGCACGTTCGCTGAAGTGGCGCTTCAGGGAGGGCTTGAGACGCTCGCGATATCCCGGTTGGTGCAGGTAAACGCCACCGGGATCGGTTTTGGCCCGCAAGGTGAAGTAGGCCGAGCCCCAGGGGCCGGCAACGATCGGTCCGTATCCGGTGTAGCGGTCCGCGTAGTGCACCACCACAGGCCCGAGCGCCTCGGCCTGACGACCCATCGTGCCGTCTCCCGCGACGAAGATCTGGAACTGATCGACCTCGTGAAAATGGGGCAGGATTTCGTCGTTTTCGCGCATGTCGATAAGAAAAGCCTGGGGACCGGGCAAAAACTGTCCGGTCCCGACTTCACCGAAATATTCCGTCCGCCAGCGCTCAACGCCATTGCCGGGTGACTTCATCACCTTGCGCCGTGGCATCGCCACCGTGCTGCTCACCGCCTGGACCATTTGCCTGCACCCCCGGATATCGAATCTGGACCGCCGATCAATTACGCTCGATGTTGCGATCGCGGACCACTTTGCGCCAGACCTCGATCTCATCGCGGTATTTACGCACAAAGGACGGCACATCGAGCTCGCCTGCGACCGCAGCTTCCTTAGCAAACAAGGCCTTCATTTCGGAGTCGGTGACCGAAGCACGGATTTCGGTATTGAGGCGCTGGATCATTGCCTCCGGCAGCTTGGCCGGAGCGAACACCCCCCACCACACCTCGGCGGCAAAACCGGGAATCCAGTCGGCGATCGCAGGCAAATCCGGATTGAAGGGACTGCGCTCCAGGGAGGAAACCGCGAGCGGCCGCAGCTTGCCGCCCGCCACCTGGGCACGCGAGGACGCAACGGTCGTGAGGAGGTAATCGACCCGTCCGGCGACCATATCGACCATCACCTGGCTGATGCCCTTATACGGGACGTGGACACCGGCGGTGCCGGCCATCGAATGCATCAGTTCGGTGCTGACGTGATTGATCGATCCAACACCGGAGGAGGCGTATGTCATCTGCCCGCGGGACGACCGAATCGCTTTCAGCAGCTGCTCGAACGACTGATGCGGTGAGCCGATCGGCACCACCATCATCAAACCGCTGGTCGCGACCAAGGCCACTGGAGCGACATCAGCCAGCGGGTCGTAAGGCAGCTTGGCCTGCACTGCAGCATTGGACGTGATGGCACTGGACGAAAACAGGAGCGTCGCCCCATCCGGCGGGGACCGCATCACTTGCTCGGCCCCGATCACACCACCCGCCCCCGGACGATTCTCGACGGCGATGGTCGACCCGATCTTGGGCCCAAGCCGCGCAGCGAGGGCCCGCGCAAAGAGGTCATTGCTCGCACCCGGAGCGAAAGGCACGACGAGCCTGATCTGGGCGGGCAATTCCACTGCCCTTGCGGGGCTGGACGAGAGCTGCGTTCCCACCAGAGCGAGGAACAATACGGCGGCCCATCGCCTCAGTTTGGTCGGCAAACCCATCACATCGCTCCCATGTAAGACACTTATTTTTCGATCCCGGTCGGAGATCGACCAGAAACGGACACTGCCCCCGGGCAAACCCGCGGCCGACTATAGGCAGCGACGCGCCGAGCGTCAAGCCGATATCCCGCCCGAAGGCAGTCTGATCCGCGAGCGGCCGTCTTTCGAATCCCGAGGCTTTCCGTAGAATGCCGATCCATCGAGACCCGACCCACTCTTCAAATCCGATCCGTCAACGATGCGCAGCAAGCTCTTTGTTCCCGCCAGTCGAAACGACCTCTTTGCCAAGGCCTTCGCGAGCGAGGCCGACAGCCTCTCCTTCGACCTCGAGGACTCCGTCGAAGAGAGCAGGAAGGACGCAGCGCGCATCGCTTTGGCCGATTTGCTCAAGGGTTTCGGCACCGCGTATACAGGCAAACGCCTGATCGTCCGGGTCAACGCGACCAAGACTGCGCACTTTGCACGGGACGTCGAGGCGATCGCCCTGCCCATCCTCGACCTGATCAATCTCCCGATGGTTGAAGAGGCAAGCGAGGTGCTCGAGCTCGCCCGGCTTCTCGATCGGATCGAGGCCGAGCGTTCGATGCCCGAACCGCTCGGCATCCTGGTCAACATCGAATCGCCGCGAGGCCTGCGTCGGGCCGCCGAACTGGCCTGCTGCCACCCCCGAGTGAGAGGCCTGCAGATCGGCTACGGCGATCTCTTTGGCCCTGCAGGCATCGACCCGACCGACTTCGAAGCGTCCCAATTT
>JBIKVK010000153.1:0-7832 GCA_044356835.1 Burkholderiaceae bacterium | reverse complement strand
GACTCCGAGGGTGTGAATGCCCAGGTTCTGCGCATCTGCGGGCAGAGCCTGCTCGGCGCTTGAGATCTTAAGGCCCCCCGCTCATGACTCAGTCCAATCCCAAAGCTCAGATCTTCCAGGCGCCTCCACCGCTGTGGTCCACGTTGTTGCGGGTGTTGCTGACCGCACGCCGCAGACCTTCCCCTGGTGTCGGACTGAGGGCAGGAGAGTGGTCTCAGCCTGAGGTGCTCATCGATCCCGATCGGGTCCGGGATTACCGAGCCGTGTGCGGTTTTTCAGCCACTGACCGATCAATCCCCATCACCTTTCCGCAACTGCTCGGGTTTCGCCTGCTCCTGCGATTCTTCGCGTCGGCCGATTTTCCATGGTCGGCGCTGGGGATCGTCCACCTCGCCAACGACATCCGCTCTCTGCGGCCCCTCCAGGAGGGCGCACAGGTGCGCGTCGTGCTGCGCCCCGGTGAGCTGCTGTGCCACCCCAAAGGTCAGGCGTTCACACTCCATTTGGAACTGAGTCAGGACAATCAGCCCGTATGGTCCTGCGTGCAGGTGCTTCTGAAGTTGAGCCGAGCGGCGGCGGTCGGACCGGAGTGGAGCGAGCGGTCCTGGCTTTCGGTCTCGACGATGGGGGTTCACGATGCCGCTGTCCCGGAGCTCGTTCGCACCGGCGGATTTGAAGCCCCGTTCGACATCGGGCGCCGCTATGCTCCGATCTCGGAGGACTACAACCCGATCCACCTGTGGCCCTGGTCTGCACGGCTCCTCGGTGTTCAGCAGCCGATGGCCCACGGCCTGTGGTCGCTGGCACGTGCTCTTGCCGGATTGCAGGACCTTCCCGCTGAAGGTCGGATGCGGCTTCGTACCGTATTTGCCTCGCCCCTGAGATTGCCGGGGCAGGCTTCGCTTTGGAGCAGCTGGCGGGGTGACTCGCTGCAGTTCGAGGTGCGAGACCCCACGGGTGAGCGTATCCATCTGCGCAGCGTCCTGGATCGGGACGCCGCCCCGTTTCACACGATTCAAGGTCATTCATGAGCACAGTTCGTCGCGTCGCCGTTCTCGGCGGCAACCGCATCCCGTTCGCCCGCTCGCAGACGGTCTACGCGCAGGCTTCGGCGCAGGAGCTGCTCGCGGCGGCGCTGCAAGGGCTGCTTGACCGTTTCAGCCTGCATGGCGAGCGTTTGGGTGAGGTTGCGGGGGGTGCAGTGATGAAGCATTCGCGCGACTTCAACCTGACGCGTGAGTCGGTCCTTTCGACCACCATGTCGCGTCAGACGCCTGCGATCGATCTGCAGCGTGCATGCGGCACCGGGCTGGATGCGACCCTGCTCGTCGCCGACCGGATTGCGCTCGGGCGCATCGACTGTGGTATTGCCTGCGGCGTGGATACGAATTCGGATGCGCCGATCGCTTTGAATGACCGCTTGCGTCGCATCCTGCTCGACTTCAATCGGGCCCGAAGCCTTGGGCCGCGGCTCAAGGCGCTGTCGCGCATACGCCCAGCGCAATTTCTGCGGCCCGAGTTGCCCAAAGCGGCTGAACCTCGAACCCGGCTCACCATGGGGGAGCATGCGCAACGCATGGCTCGCGATTGGTCGATTTCTCGCCTAGAGCAGGATGAGATCGCACTGGCAAGCCATGAGAAGCTGGCGCGGGCGTACGAGGAGGGGTTTTTCAATGATCTCATCACGCCGTTCGCGGGCGTGCGTCGCGATACCAATCTGCGATTGGGTCTGAAGCCTGATCAGCTATCGCTGCTCAAGCCGGCCTTTCCAAGGGGAATGCAGTCCGAGGAGATGACGCTCACGGCGGGCAATTCGTCGGCCCTGACCGATGGTGCTTCGGCCGTTTTGCTGGCGAGCGAGGACTGGGCGCGTTCCCGTGGCCTCGAGCCTCTTGCATTCCTTACCCACAGCGAATCTGCGGCAGTCGATTTCTTCGGCGACGGGGGCGGGCAGGGCTTATCCGGCCCTGACGTGGAGGGCATGCTGATGGCTCCGGCGTACGCCGTTGCCCGTATGCTCAAGCGCACAGGCCTTCGCCTGCAGGACTTTGATTACTACGAGATCCATGAAGCCTTTGCGGCGCAGCTGCTTTGCACACTCAAGGCCTGGGAAGACCCTGAGTATTGCCGCAATCGCCTCGGCCTCGACCAGCCCTTGGGCGCGATTGACCGAACCCGGCTGAATGTGGCGGGCAGTTCTCTGGCCACCGGACACCCCTTTGCAGCGACCGGCGCTCGCATCGTGGCGACCTTGGCCAAGTTGCTCGCCCGGCGGGGCGGGGGCCGCGGGCTCATCTCGGTCTGTGCAGCCGGGGGCCAGGGCGTCGTCGCCATCCTGGAGCGCTGAATCGTGACCCCATTCCGTGTGCCGGTCGGTGACATGCGCTTTCTGATGAACGAGGTCTTCGACTACCCGGGGCACTATGCCTCGCTGTCGCAGGGCGCGGAGGCCAGTCCCGATGTGGTTGCAGCCATTCTCGAGGCGTGCTCGAGATACTGCGAAGAGGTGCTCTGGCCCCTGGATGCAGTGGGCGACCGGGAAGGCTGCCTATTCGAGGGCGGCGAGGTCACGACGCCCGCCGGATTCAAGGATGCGTACCGGCGGTTCATCGCAGACGGCTGGCAGACGATTTCGTTTCCCGGCGAATACGGTGGCCAGGGCCTGCCCATGTCGCTCAATTTGCTCAAGACCGAGATGATGGGTGCGGCCAATTGGGCTTTTGCGATGTATCCCGGGCTGAGTATTGGCTGCATCACCACGCTGCTGAAATTTGGATCTGAGCCCATCCGGCGACGCTTCCTTCCCAAGCTCGTTTCCGGCGAGTGGACAGGGACCATGTGTCTCACCGAACCCCAGTGCGGGTCTGATCTTGGACAGATCCGGACGCTGGCGCGGCCTGTACCCGATGGGCAATACGCCGTCTCGGGGACCAAGATTTTCATCTCGAGCGGTGACCACGATCTCGCGGGCAACATCGTGCACATTGTCCTGGCTCGTTTGCCCGATGCTCCGCCCGGGACGCGCGGGATTTCGCTGTTCGTGATTCCAAAGGTCTGGGTCGATGAACAGGGGCAGTTGACCGAGCACAACCGGGTGTATTGTCGCGGGCTCGAGCACAAAATGGGGATTGCCGGCAATGCCACCGCGACGCTTGAGTTCGACGAGGCGAAGGCCTGGCTGATCGGTGAACCTCACAAGGGGCTTGAGGCGATGTTCACCTTCATGAATATCGCCCGGATTGGCACTGCGATTCAGGGTGTGGCCCATGCCGAGCGTGCCTTCCAGGCGTCGCTCGCCTATGCGAAAGAACGACGTTCGATGCGCGCGCTGTCGGGCAAGAAGGAGCCTGATCAGGTTGCCGACGCTCTCATTTGGCAGCCGGATGTGCGGCGCATGATCTTGACCCAGCAGGCGATTGCGGAAGGCGGGCGGGCCATGGTGTTCGCCGCGGCGCAGATCGCCGATCGAATGTTCGAGGCCGAGCGCGCCGGGCAGACCGACCTGGCGGCTCGCCTCGATGGCGAGCTCGGTTTTTACACGCCGATCCTGAAAGGGTTCTTGACCGAGATGGGCGTGCATGCGGCCAGCCTCGCGATTCAAGTCTACGGCGGCCATGGCTACATTCGGGAGCAGGGGGTCGAACAGATCCTGCGCGATGCGCGGATTGCGACCCTCTACGAAGGGACGACCGGCATCCAGGCGCTCGATCTGCTGGGGCGTAAGGTACTGTTGTCGACCCGCGGGCGGTGTGTGCGTGACTTTACCGGGCGCATGTGGCGATCCGCGCGGCCGTATGTTTGGTCAGGCGGTGATTCTGGTCGGCAGGCGCGGAGCCTTATCCGTCATGCCCTTGAATGGAATGCACTCACCGTGCGTTTGATGATGCGCGCCCGCAGCGACCGAGAGGAGGTGGGCGCAGCGAGCTTTGACTATCTGATGTACTCCGGGTACCTCATGATGGCCCACTTCTGGAGCCTGATGGCCCGGCGCGCCGATGAGGCGCTGGCACGCGGACAAGGTGCGCAATCGCCGGAGTTCTATCGTGCCAAGCAGCAGGTCGCGAGGTTTTATTTTGACCGGATGCTGCCCGCTGCGAACGCCCACCGCCAGACGATGAAGGCATCCATCCGCAGTCTGATGGATCGAGCCCCCTCTAGGGCCGACTGAGTGCGGCGGGGGCTCACCCCGCCGTGGGCACTCTCAGCTTAGAAGGTGGTGCTGACCGCCACGCTCATGAAATCGCGGTCGCGGAAGGCGTCGAAGAGCGCCTTGTCGTTGTACCGGACATAGTTCCACTCGACATTGTGCCGGCGGGCGATATTGAGCCGCAGGCCCACGCCGATGGTCTTGCGATCTTCGACGAACTGCGAGTCGGCCGAATAGCCGCGAACATCGTGGGCAAAGTTGATCATCGGGAAGAGCGTCGCACCGGTGCCTGCAAAACCCGGGTATTCAAACTGCACCCGAGCGCGGTAGCCCCAGGAGGAACGGGTGACGAAGCCGTCGTCGGTGCAGCCCAGACGGGGTGAGCCGTCGGCATTTACGTTGGTCAGGCAGTTGCCTCCCAATGTGCCCGAGTGACCCGCGTAGCCAAAAATGAAGGGGCGGCCGTAGCGAAGGGTCTCGTCAATATCGATCTGCTGAAGACCGGCCTCGAGCACCAGGGTGGACTGGGAAGAGCCCATGATGCGCGGCAAGACCTTGATGCCGTTCACCTGGATTTGGTTCTTGCGGAAGCGTTTGTAGCCGGGGATGTAGGTACCGACGCCTTGGTCGCGATACCGAGCCACTTCTGACCCGTAGGGACCCACACCGCTCAAGAGCGCGGTGATCAAGTCGCCGGAATTGATCTGGACCGGCTGATTCGGCGAAATCGACAGCTCTGCTCCGACCGACCAGCCGGCAATATTGGTGCTCATGCTGGCGCCAAAGAGGCGGACGTCTTCCGGATATTCCCAGAAGCCCACCGCGGGCACCCGGGAGGCATTGAGCTGCTGGTGGATGGGAAGTGCCATACCACCCACGCCGCCCGGCGCGGTGAGGCTGGTGCCTGATCGCCCCGAAACGAAGGGCGTGCGAGAGCCGATCAGAGCGGCGTAGAGACCCAGCTCGACATCCAGGGACTTCACCGGCGTGCGCAGCGCCAGTCCGAAATCACCTTTGGGCGCGTCCCGGCCGTCGACCATGGGCACCCATAGCCCTCCCATTCGCGCGTCGTAGTTGCTCAGCCCAGGGTTCGCGGTCGGTCGACCGTCGACCGTGGTCAGCACCTCAGAGCAGGCCCGCCCAGCGCGGGTCGTCAGCTGGGTTTCGATCACACCGAAGTAGGTGCCGCAGCTGTCGATGTTGGAGGGCACCGAGCGGAACTGGTAGAACCCCTCGATCGAGGTGCCGCCCCCGAGGCCGGCATTGACAGACAGGGCCGGGATGGGCAGGAAGGCATCCTTGATCTCGGTACCGGGTTTTCGCAAGGACGTGAGATCGATCGGATTGATCTGATTGATGCCCTGAATGAAAAGGCTCTCACCCCAGTTGAGCACCTGGTTGCCCAAGCGCATCTGCAACGGTTTGCCCTGAACGTCGAAGGTGTTGTAGACGTAGGCGTCGAGCAGCGCCACGCCGCTGAATTTTTGCAGGGGGTGGAAGCCGTCATCGGACAGCGGTTCACCCATCGCATAATTGCTCGCGCGGTTACCGGCTCTCACCGCACTGTCGTTCAGGGTGAAGTCGTGCCAGGCGCGCACCCGAGCAAACCCGCCCATGTCGCCCTTGCTGACCGAAAGTTCGGAGTTCACGCGCAACAGCGTTGAAAACCGGTCGCCCTTGTCGTAGTTGAGATTGCCGTTCGAGGTGTTCGAGCCGCCCGCGCCGCCGGCCACGCCGATGCGTCGGCCGTCCGGCTCGCTGAACAGATCGGTGCTGGGCGCCTGCATGCGCCAACTGCTGCCGAACGATACGGTGGTGTTCAAGGTGCCCTTCCAACCATCCGTCAATTGGAGGTCGGCGGCCTGAACAGAGGGCAGCGCGAACACGGTAGCGAGCGTGAGCGCGTAAGGCCGGATGCTGGGGGTGATCTTCATGTTCGTATCCCGGTGGTCGGCTTTGGCCAAGGGCGACTTTTACTGGTTGCTTGCGATGACTTGCTGGAAGAAGCCTCTCACGGCTGCCGCGCAGAAGGGGAAGACGTTGCCGTGGTAGTTGGCAGTCGTGATCGCCCCGGCGGCCTTTTGCTGTTGGAAAGCGGCCTGCAGTTGGACGAGCGGATTGATTGAGTTTTGAGGCGCTGGAGGTTGGGGGTCAACGTCGAGCCGGGTGATCACACCCACGGGAATTTTGTTCCCAGCTTCAAGCGTAGCGTAAAAATCGTCCATCTTCTTGTGGTTATACGCCGTGAATACAGTGGGGTCGTCCCGACCAGCGCAGAGCATCATGGGCCTATTCGGAAGGAAAGGACCGGTCACCGGGTTGTTGAGGAGATCATTCTCGATCAGCCTCTGACGCATGATTGAAAGCGTCGTGTCATTGGGATCGTTGTAGGCGGCACGAAACGCAGTGGTAATCAGGTGGTTCGTGCTGTCATAGATGTTGATCCCGGCAAGTGCCTGAACCTGGGCGGCGATCAAGTGCTCGCCCCTCGAGATATCTGGTTGGAAGAGGGCGGTCTTGGGAAGACGGATATCGTCCAGCAAGCTCGATGTGCTTCCGCTGGCCGTCGGAATGAGAGACTCGATGCCGTTGGCAAACTTGGACGAGAAGACCGCCGCGGGGCTTGAGTAGATGCCCCCGTAAGAGCGCTGGTAGCTACGGAGCAGCATGGTGCCCAGGATGGGGCCGCCCAGGGGGATGGGCGTGCCCAAGGGCACGTTGGCATCCTGGCCGCCCTGGAAGATCCGGTCGACAAAGGTCTTGACCGCGTAGGCGCCCGACATGGGGCCCCCTGCGGTGTAGGTGATGCCCTTTGCCTGCATCTCGCGCTGCGTGGCCATCGCCACGCTGCCGCCTTGGGAGAACCCTGTCACCAGCAACTTGCCGCTGTCGACGGTCTTGTACTGGGCGAGCGAGCCGAGCGCCCTGCGGCCCGCGACCAGGGCATCGATCATGTCCTTGGCCTGCTGGTCGTGATTCAGGTAGGGGTGGTAATCGAGGTCAGAGGTGTCATAGCCCGCGTAGTTGGGGGCGATGACCACGAAGCCTTGCGCGGCAAACATGGCCGCGAGGACACCCGCCTCGGCGCTGCCCCCGTTCGAGCTCTCGGCCAGGTTGGCGATGTTATAGAAGCGCTCTGCGGTGGTGCCGTGGGCATAAAGCACCACGGGCCTCGCACCGGCGCAACTCGCCGCCTGGTTGGTGGGGTCGCTGCTCGCGACTGGGATCATCAGCGCTCCGGAGGCCTTGACCGCACCTCCGCTGCCGCTCACCGTACTGTATTCAAACTTGTGCAGCGCGATGTCACACTTGGGCGTGCCCGCCAGCTGTCGTAACCCTTGGCCGGACGCGGAGCTGCCCAAGGTGCTGTCGAAAGCTGCCGCAGTCAGCAGGGTAATGCGGGGCGGCGGTTCGACCCGCAAGGTTCCCCGAGCGGTGTTCAGATCGACCTTGACCGCATCAGCGCCACGACCATCCTGGCCGTCTGTGCCGACCCCGCAGCCTGCGACGAGCAGCGCTGCCGAGAGGATTGAGATACTCGCTTTGACCGATGAGGGGTGCGCGCGCACGATGTCTCCTCGACTGATTAAATTTGTGCGCAATCTACCTGCCGAAAGACGCCATGGCAAGCCTGTTCTCGCTTCGATCGGTCCGATATCGTCATGGCGCGCTGCCGTCGCCTACA
>JBIKVK010000152.1:0-7840 GCA_044356835.1 Burkholderiaceae bacterium | reverse complement strand
CACGCGGCTCAATTTGCTAAAAGCCGCGGCGGGTTCGGATGCCGAGCGTCAGTACGTTGAAGCTCGACATGAGCTTCACAAGTCGGTACGCGACCTGCGCCGGCTGTTCCAAGGCCTTGGCACCACCGAGGGCGACCGGGCCAAGTTCACCCCCTTCTTCGCGGGAGCGCGGGTACGGCTGGACGGCGACTTCATGAGTCTCATCAAGGGCCAGCCCGACCTCGTCAAGAGCATGCCCGAGGTCAATCTGCTCCTGGCCCATGTCATGCTGCTCCAGGTCCGCGCCGAGCGCCTCAAACGCGGCCTCGATCCGGATCTGGACACCCGCCTTGCCGGCAGCGGGCTGGCCAGCGTCTTTACCGACCAGGACCTGTCCGCACTCGGATTCAGCGCCGATGCCGTCAGTGCTCTGCGCGCGGGAAACGATTCGGCATTCACCAACATCCAGGGCAGAGAACTTGCCCAGTCGGTCCGGCAACTGGTGGGCACGGGCTTGCGGCGCGGCGGCGATGTCAACCGAATCAACGATACGCTCAAACAAACCAAGGCAAAGCTCCTCGGGCATGCGCTCGCTCGTCAAGATCTGGGCGGGCTTCTCGGCAACGCTGCTCGGGCCGAGGCCATCATCGCCCTGACGGGAGCCGATGCGGCGATTCGGGCGGGTCGTCTCATGCAGATGAGCACGCGGCCCGTGGATGCCGATCAGCGTCAGGCATGGCATCTGGCCGCGGGCCGGATCAGCGCTACCTACGATCAGCTGTCAGCACTCTCGGCCCGGTTGGCCCAGGCGAAGGACGGCATCGCTGCCCTCGAAAAAGGCGCCCTCGCCCTGGCCTTGAAACCCGCACAGGCCGCGACCGCACAGTGTGCAAATGGACTGGTCGAACTGCGCAGTCAGCGTGATGCGCTCGAAGCGATGACGGCTCTCGAGGCCAAGCTCAATGACCCGAACTTGTCGCCTGAGGAGAGCGATCAGCTCGAACCTGACCGTCAAGCCTGCCGTGAACAGATCGAAGCCCTAAAAGCCTCGGCACAGTCTCAGATCGAGGCCCTGCGGCGCCTGACGGGAAGCCCGCTTCACGCGCGCCTCTTTCCCTCCGGGCAGCCGGGCGATTTCGATGCGTTGATCGCGCGGTCCGAGGTACCCCTTGACCCTGAACAGCCCGACTCACCCAGCCTGGCAGCGGTCGCGGACTGGGTGCAGACTCTCAATACCGCGCCCGGTCAGGAGAAAGTCCTCCGGGACGCGCTTCGCGAAGACACCAAACTGCACAGTGACCTGATCCGGGGACGCGACCGCGAATTGTCCACCGAGCAGAAACGCGACCTCCGTATGGCCTTTGCGAATGCAGCGGCGCGATGCCTCACCGAAAGCCGGCATGCCGATCTGCCGGCCGGCGATGAGACACCGGCGGTGCTCTGGAACCAGCGCGACCGCTTCCTCGAGCTCGTAAAGGAGGCAGGCGTCGACACCGATCGCTTCGCGGTAGAGATCGAAGACATGCTGGTGCGTGAGCTGACCGCTGAGACGCTTCAGAGCTGGGTCAAAGAGGCGAGCAAGGCACAAATCCCTTCGGCGAAGGCGCATCGCAACTTTCAGGACGCCACCAGCGCGCTCATCGCTGGGCAGGTTCCTACGATGAAATCCGGCGATCGAATGTTCCTCAAAGCCAACGGCAGCATCGAAGTGGGACTGAACCGCATTCCGATCCCGATCACCGGCTCGAAAGTGGACGTCGCTGCTTCCAGCGGCAAACGCGACATCATGGTCATCCAGCGCAAAGCCGAGAGCCTGTCGATCGCCATCCGCAGCGGGGTCACGGGCGGCCTGCGCCTGGGTGCGAGCCAGGATCTCGTCGGGCCCTTGGTCAAGGCCACGGCGAAGGCGCAGCTCACCAGGTCATCGGTCGCGGGCTATGCCATCGAGATTCCGATGAAAGAGGGGCCGGACCAGCTCAAGGCGGTTCAGCAGTTCCTTAATCGCCTGCTCGGTGACGAGCCGATCACCGCCCAGGATCTCGCGCTCGCCAAGGACATTCGCGCCATCTCGAAGTTCGAACTCAAGGCCTCATTCGATGCCAGCCTCACGGCCGGCTATATGCCCCCGGCAACGAGCAACGCGTACGCAAAGCCGATGCTCGGGGCCAGCTTGGGGGGCAGCAGCGCGGTGGCGCGGGCGGGCGCGACCCAGGAAAACAACAAGGTCGCAGTCTTCAAGAAGGCAAAGTCGTACACCACGCAATTCACCGGGACTGCGGGGCTCAATGTGCGTACGGCCAACCTGGCGAGCCTGGGCGCTGCCCAGGTGCTCCCGACGGGCAGTGTCCTCGAGGGCAGCTTCAGGCCGGGCATGGCTCCGCTGGTCGGCGCGCAAGCCAGCTTATCCAAGTCGTACGAGGCTGAACTTTCAGTTCAAACGATCCCCCAGGACGGATCGGCCGTGAAGGCCGAGTTCGAATACGCAATCCCGTTGGCCTCGGGCCTGACCCGAGCCGATCTCGAAAGCATGGACCCAAATCTCGCAACGCAGTTGTCACGCCTGGACGACACGCAGCGCGCCCAGTTCGATTCGATGCTGAGCAAGGTCGACACCCCGGACGGCTATCTCCTGCTTGCGAGCTCCGAGTGCGACAAGTCGCGCCTTCAGGATCTGAACGCGCAATATGCGAAGGAGCGCGCCCAAGCGCAGGCCAATCGGGCGCTGGGCACTTCGGTCGCGCGCCAGCAACTCGAACTGGCCGAGCAAAATCACCGTGCCCGCCTGGAGAAACTCGAAGACGACGCGGGCGAGTTCAAGCTGCAGCGGCTCATCCTGGTGAAGGGCGACATGATGGCGCGCGGCCGCGCGGTCAATCTCGGTGTTGTCAGGGTCAATCAACAGGGTCAGTCGGGCGCGGGTACCACCGTCGAACTCCTGGACTTGACCAAGCCCCCGGCCGGGTGATGCGCCTGCCAGTGGCGAGCCACGTCAATGCGTCGACAGATCCACACCCCGGGGTGCCCCGCCACATAGTCGAGGAAGCGGGCCAGCGCCCGGGCCCGTCCGGGCCGACCCGAGATCCGCGCATGTAGTCCGACTGACATCATGCGCGGCACGCTTGCGCCCTCCGCATAGAGCTGATCGAAGCTGTCCCTCAGGTAGGTGAAGAAATCGTCTCCGGTCACAAACCCGGCCGGTGCGGCGAATTTGCCGTCGTTCGCATCCATCGTATAGGGCACGACCAGATGGGGCCGTCCGGACACCTCCACCCAATACGGCAGCTCGTCGTTGTAAGCGTCCGAGTCGTAGACGAATCCGCCCTCCTCGACCAGCAGTCGCCGGGTGTTTTCGCCCGCGCCGTAACGGCAATACCAGCCGAGCGGCCGCTCGCCCGTCAGCGCACGAATGGTCGAGACCGCCCTCTCAATCTGCTCCCGCTCCTCGGCTTCGCTGAGTCGGAAGGGCTCGATCCAGAGCCAGCCGTGGCAGCAGATGTCATAACCGGCACGCGCAATCGCCTCAGCCACCGCGGGATTGCGCTCGAGCGCCCGGGCTGCGGCAAATACCGTGAGGGGCAGGCGCCGCTCGGCAAACAGCCTCAGCACGCGCCACACCCCGACACGACTACCGAATTCGTACATCGACTCGAACGCGAGATCGCGAGTGCCTGCCGGTACCCGTCCCCCCGGCACCTCGGCCAGGCCCGCCTCATCGGCTCGATCGCCATCCAGGACCGAGCGCTCAGCGCCCTCTTCGTAGTTGAGAACGAACTGCACCGCGAGGCGAGCGCCCCCAGGCCAGCGAGCCTGCGGCACATCGGGTCCATAGCCAACAAAGTCACGCATCAGGATGACCTCTCTCTTTCAGACCAGTCAATCGCCGGGATGCCCGGTTCGCCACGAAGCTACAATCATCGGTTGGTCAGGCTCAGACCGCAAGACTGAACTCGCCCCCCTAAAGGACCGGAGCACATCATGCCGATCGAACTGCGCACCGGCGTACAAAACAAGAGCTACGCCTTCAAGACCAGTCGAATCGAAAAAATTCTCAATGCCGGGTCGCTGGACGAGGCCCAGCGGATGGGATTTTTCGATCGGGTCGCCGACCGGTTCCGGGGCGGCGTGAAGCGCGAGGCCATCCGTCAGCTCTACGAGTCGATCACGAGCCCCCAGGGTGAACAACAGCGCCCCGTCAGTCAATTGCAGCGGTTCAACCGTTTGCGGGACTTTGCCCAGCCCGAGGCGCAGGCCATGTTCCAGGTCGAGTGTGCGCCGCCGCAGGAGGCCGGTGGCGAGTGGGGCTTTGCCCTCTCGATCGAGGGTTCGTCCGTATACCGGTCGCCCGAGGGCATGCGGGACACCGCGGAAACCTCGTTCGCCGAGTTCAATGCGGAGATGAGAGCTGACCGCTTGATGGGTCAGGGCTTTAAGCTCGCAGCCATGATCAACGAAAAGAGCGAAGCCATGATAGGAGGTCGCACCCTCGAAAAATACACCTCCGGCGCGCTGCAGTTCGTGACCGATAACCCGGAGGTTCGCGCGTTCCTGGCCGACAACCTGGACAATCCGGTCTTCAGCTCGGCGAACTTCAAGGGCGTGGACGCAGGGAGCACCCCTGACACCTTCATAGCCCGATTCGAGACCCCGGAGGGCGAAGCGCACACCCTGGAGCTGAACAACCGGAGCGCAGGCAATGGCGAACTGAGGGCGGACAAGCTCAAGGCGGCGCTCAGCTCGGACTTGGGCTATGCCAACCTGCGAGAGCTTGTCTCGAGCGGATTCGAGGGTCCCAACGATCGCCAGATCACGACATTCGTGGACATGATGATCGCAATGCCGCTCCTGGGGGGCGATGCCGACGCGCGGTCGGATCTGCCCAAGACCCGTCAGGAACTGGTGGACACCTGGAGGGCGCTGGAATCGACCCACCCGGAGCAGGCGAGCCGCATCTACCAGGCGCTCGATGACACGAAGGTCGGAAAGACGAACGTACTTGACGTCATGAAAATCAAGGCCGGTATGCTGGTCCGAGGCATGATCGATCGACTGGGGGCAGAGCCCACCGACGTGATCCTGCAACTGAAGGACGGCGCTGCCCTGGGGCAATCCGTCCTGGCGGACATCGGGCGACCCGACCCGGAATGTAAGCACCTTGAAGCAGCGATCAAACGGGAGCTCGGTCCGGTCCTGAACGGTTGTTCAGACGAACGCCTGCTTGAGCTGAGCGACGCGTATGAACAGCAGCCCGAACTGCATGAGGCGAGCTCATACATCCTGCGCGTCATGATGAATACGGTGAATGACCAGGACCTCGAACCCGGCATGGCCGAGCTCGACAGCTTCATGGAACGCACTTCACCGATCCATTACGGCTCCAGGGCTCTGGGCTTCATCAAGCAGGAGATCGACAATGAATTGATCAGACGCGGAATGGCCGATCCGCCCGAGTTCGGGCAAGCGCCCGTACTGTCGGCGGACCATCCGGTGCCAGAGCGGCTGCAACGGTTCACCGAACTGCATATTGCCCAGGGCCTCACCCTGGACCAGGCGAACCGCGAATCCAGTCGAATCGATGCGCGACCGACCCTCCTCATCGATCCGGGGAGAATGGCCTGACCCGGGGATCCCGGATGACGGTCAGGTGGCGCCCGCCCGACCGATCGATCACGCAATCGTCACCCCTGCGTGGGAGCGAGCTCCAGGCCGTCCTGGCTGGGCAGTGAGGCCCAGGCACGAAATGAAGGCGATGCGTCGACCGTACCCTGCTGAATCATTTCGAGCCACACCCCGGCCGCGTCGTGAAAACAATTGGCCCCACACGGCCACATCGCCACGCTCATCGCCTCGGCCATCCGCGCCTCGCTGACCCGGGCTTCATAGCAAAGCTCGATGGCCGCTCGAACGCCCCATTTGGATTTGCCGCCGGTGTGACCCGACAGGAAGGCCAGACAAGCCCAGTCATAGGGTACGCCCTCGAAGCCCTCGACCAGCGTCTTGAATGCGGTTCGATAAGCCTGCGGCGCCGGTACCCTCGGGAAGAAAGGCTGCCAGCGCGACTCGAGGGCCTCGTAGGATGATGAGGCCGTCACCCACCCCGCGATTCGGAAAGCTGCATCGGCCTGAGCGTCAGTGCCCCCATGCTCAAAGAAGAGCTTGAGGTGGTGGGTCCCCATCTCGCGGGCCACACACAGCAGCGTCAGCCAGACGAATTCTTTCTCGAGCGGCACCAGATGCTTTTCGTCCAGCACCAAGGACTTGTAGAGCACCCGGTAGCCGTCGGCCACCGACGGCAGAGCGCAGGCCAAAGGACCTTGCTGCGGGTTGACATAGCCCCTTCGGGCGCGGAATTCTTCGAGCCGCTCGCGTACGGCCTCAGGCGTGGGCAGCGGGCTGCCGTCGAGAAACGTTGGGGCGGAGCGATCACTCATGTCCAGACCTTGGTTCAATTGGACTTCATGTTCGCCGCATCAACCGTGCGAACCACGAGTTTCTGGTTGCGGTCGAGGAACTTTCGGAACTCGGCCGAACCACTGCCCACCGGCTCGGCCCCCATGTTGCTCAGCTGGGTGATCACCTCGGCGTTGGTGGCCGCGAGCTTGACACTCTGCTCGAGCCGCGCCACCACCGCTGCGGGGGTGCCCGCGGGCGCAAAGAGTCCCGTCCAGGACGAGGACTCGTACCCGGGCACACCCGACTCGGCGATCGTAGGCAGCTCAGGCATCAGCCGAGAGCGCTGTGGCGAGCCCACTGCAATCGCTCGAATCTGTTTGTCTTTCACCAGGCTTTGCACCGCCGGCAGATTTTCGAGCTGAAGCTGCAGACGCCCACCCCGCATGTCGGTGATCGCGGGTGCCGTACCGCGATAGGGGATGTGGGTCATCTTGATGTTGGCGAGCAGCATGAAGAGCTCGGTGTTCAGGTGCGTGGACGAGCCGACACCGGCGCTCCCGTAGTTGAGCTCGCCGGGCTTGGCTCGGGCGGCGCTCAGCACGTCCTGCACGGTCTTGAAGGGGCTGTCGACGGCCACCACCAGGATCGACGGGCTCTCCGAGAAATGCGCGACCGGAATGAAATCCCGCTCGACGTTGTATTTGACGTTGGGATTCATCGCCGGGTTGATGTGGATCGTGCCGGGAGTACCCATCATCAGGGTGTAGCCATCCGCCGGGGCGCGTGCAACCTGGGCCGCACCGATCGAACCACCGGCACCCGAAACGTTTTCAACCACCACCGACTGGCCGAGCGAGGTGGTCATTTCCTTGGCGAGCATCCGTGCCAGCAGATCGGTGCCGCCGCCCGCCGCGAAGGGCACCACCAGCCGGATGGCCTTGTTGGGATAGTCCTGCGCGAGCGCGAGCGGGCTGACGAGGCCGAGGAGCGCAGCACTGAGGCTGGCGATGGAGAGCGCGCCGAGCGTGCGGCGGATCTTCTGAGATTGGGTCATGGCAGTAAGACTCCGGTCAATGGGGTTCGCGTGATGAGGTGGTCAGCCCGCAGAGGACGGGCTCTTGACAGACGGATAGACGTCGCCACAGTACTTGCGGATCTCGTCGATCTGGTCCGTCGAAGGCGGCGCATAGCGCAGGCGCTTGGAGGTGAAGACCCCCCCGGTGTGCTGACCGATGCGCACGGCGGCTTCGCCGAGCTTCACCATGGCCGTCGCGCCATTCAGGACGGGCACGCCGGGTCGAACCTCGTGAATGCCCTCCTTTTCGAGAAGCGCCATGCCGACCCCGCCTGCGGCGATGACCACCTCGGCGCCATCGGCGACCAGCGCCTCGGCCGCAGCCAGGAACTCGTCGCATATGACGCGGGCTGCGGCGGGATCGCTAAAGCCCGCCTTGAGGTTGAGGATGCGGTC
>JBIKVK010000018.1:0-25965 GCA_044356835.1 Burkholderiaceae bacterium | reverse complement strand
AACTGGTACCTGTGGGGCGTCAAACACGGCGTTGCGCCGGCTTATCCGGAAATCTGGGGACCGGTCCCCGATCCGGCGCCCGGGCGTTGAGGGAGTGCACACAATGAAGCTTAAAGCGCGAATCCTGTTCGCCCTGCCTGTCCTGGCCTCGGTGCTGATCCTATCGGGCTGCGAACGTCCTGATATGGACACGCAGCAGATCGGCTATCGCGGAACCGGCATGGAAAAGGTCACCAATCCTCGCATCGTGACCGCTCAGGCCGATCGCCATGTGGCTCCTACGCCTCTTGATCCAGTCGATGCAGGCGGCCCACGCGCCAAGGATGTGTATCAGAACGTCAAGGTGCTCGGTGACCTTGGGGTGGGCGAATTCAATCGGTTGATGGTCGCGATGACTCAGTGGATTGCGCCCAATGAAAGCTGCGGCTACTGCCACAACCTTCAGAATCTTGCCGATGACTCGGTCTACACCAAGAACACCGCACGGCGGATGCTGCAGATGACTTGGCAGATCAATTCTGCCTGGAAGGCCCATGTGGGCGATACCGGGGTGACCTGCTATACCTGCCACCGAGGTCAGGCCGTACCCGCCGAGCGCTGGTTCGCGGACCCGCCGCCCAAGACCGCCGGCCGCATGCTGGGCAACGACAACGGGCAGAATAAGGCGGGCAAGGTCTCCGTCGGCAATGCTTCACTGCCCTACGATCCTTTCACACCCTTCCTGCTGGGCAATCAGGAAATTCGAGTTACGGCAAAGACCGCGTTACCGACCGGTCATGACGTCCCCCTCAAGCAGGCCGAGTGGACCCATGGGCTCATGATGCATATGTCCAACGGTCTGGGGGTCGGCTGCGTTCATTGTCATAACAGCCGGGCGTTTGCAGAATGGAATCAGAGTCCGCCGGCGCGGGTCACTGCTTGGCATGGCATCCGAATGGTCCGGGAAGTGAACAATCAATTCATGGTGCCGTTGACGGCGGGGCAGCCCAAACACCGGCTCGGACCGAGCGGCGACATCGCCAAGGTCAATTGCGCCACCTGTCACCAGGGCGTCAATCGGCCGCTCAATGGAGCAAATATGGTCAAGGCTCATCCCGAGCTGCAAGCACCCCCGAAGGGCACGGTCAAGACCAGCGAACTCTTCGGCCTGTCCTCAGACCTCTTGAGGCAGTTCCAGTGAGCACCTGCGCAACCCACGCCTTGTAACCGGCCGTGATGAGTCGAATCGGAAACAAAACGAAACGGGCTGGGTGGCCCGGCAAGGAGAGTGCGCCCGACGGCAGGCGCTAAACGGACACGGGGCGCGGCCTACGAGCTTTGCACCCCATCGATTTGGCACACTTTTTTATTTACCCATCCTCCGGTGTATTGTGCCAGACGCCTCCGGTCTTCGGAAGGCGTTTTTTTTTGCCGCCAGTCAAAGACGACATGCGGACGTCCAGGTTCAAGCGCTGGGTCGCGCCGCCTGACCCTTGGGCAAAAAGCGGATGGGACCGGACCGCGTCGCGTTTAGAACGGCGCGTTGAGGCGAACGGTTTCGAGATTGATGGCGGCTGCAAGCGTCACCCATAACAGGTAAGGCACCAGCAGCAGCGCGGCGCGCCGCGCGTAAGGCCAGAGGTGGTAGATCATCAAGGCAATCGATGCCCAGAGCAGGGGGACTTCGAACAAGGCCCAGTCCGGTCGCTGTAGATAGAAAAACAACAAACTCCAGCTGATGTTGAGCACCGCGTTCAAGACAAACCACTGAACCATGCGCGGCCGCGGCGAGGGTGAGACGAAAGCCCCTGCCCGCCAGCCGAGAACGGCCGAGGTTGCGATCAGGGTAAAGAGCAGTGTCCAGGCCGGGCCAAAAGCCCAGTCGGGCGGCTTGAACCACGGTTGGGCGAGCGCGTAGTACCAGGAGTCCAGTCGGGTCAGCGCTCCGCCAAGACCGGCCGTGATGACCACGCCCGCGGCTGCAATCCCGACATCGACTGCGAACAAGCCGCGCGTTGATCTCATGCCTTAGCGATACCGAACAGGTGGGCGAGGTCCTTGAGGAAGATCCTCAGGTGGGCCATGGGCCGGCGACGCACCAGACGCTTGTTCATGTAAGAGTCAAAAGTGATCTGCTGGACATCCTTGTCCCGGCAGATCTTCACGAATTGCTCACGGCGCTTGTCACTCCCGTACCAGAATCGCTGCAGCAGACCGAGAACCCAGAATACCCGGCCGTGCTCTTTCATGAAGCGCTTTCGCGCCAGGGCGAGGGCGCGTGCGTCGCCGCTGGCGAGGCAGGCCGCGGCTGCATCTGCAGCAAGCCGACCGCCCAGCATCGCGTAGTAGATGCCCTCGCCCGAGGCCGGCGCGACCACGCCCGAGGCGTCACCGGCCAGCACGACGTTCAAGCCATTGTCCCAGCGCGGCAGCGGCTTCAATGGAATGGGGGCACCTTCACGCCGAATCGTCTCGTAGTTTGCCAGGCCCGCGGTCTCGCGCAACGCGGCCACCGCACTACGCAGTGAAAATCCTTTGTCCATGCTGCCCGTACCGACACTCATCGAGGCGCCATGCGGGAACACCCAGCCGTAGAAGTCAGGCGAAAGCGTGCCTCGGTAGTACACGTCGCATCGCTGGGCTTGGTAGTCGACGCCGGCGGGCGCATCCCCTTCAGGCGCACGCACGATCTCGTGGTAGGCAAACACGAATTGACCCCGGTCGGAACCCGGGACTTGCTGCTGGGCCACGCGCGACTTTGCACCGTCGGCGCCGATGACGATGCGGGTCTTGACCCTGCTTGTCATCGGCTCGGACGAACCGGCAGAAGCTCTGGCCAGAATGTGGACCGTCGCCAAGCCGTCCTCGTCGGGCGCATCCATATGATCGAAGGTACCGATCATGCGCTCCGCCCCGTTCGCAGCGGCCCGCTCTCGCAACCATTCGTCGAACTGATCCCGATCGACCATGCCCACGAAGCCGCCCTCGATCGGAATGTCGACGCGCTGGTCGCTCGGTGACACCATGCGCGCGCAGCGCACTCGTGCCACCAGCAGTGCATCGGGGATATCGAAATCCCGGATGAGTCGCGGCGGAATGGCGCCGCCGCAGGGCTTGATGCGTCCGGCCCGGTCCACCAGAAGAACGCGGTGCCCCGCCCGAGCGAGATCATCGGCCGCAGTGGCCCCGGCCGGGCCGCCCCCAATCACTACGACATCGTATTCACGCATGAGCCGTCTCCTGAATATTGGGCTTGATGCCCGGGCTGGCCGAATTGCCCTGCGGTTCGGGCTGAGGCTCCCGAATGGCCGCTGCCAGGCGCGCCGAAAGGATGAAGAGCACTGCCTCCAGGCCGAATACCGTGGCGTAGGCGAGTGCAGTGTCGTTGATTACCAGGCGCGCCAGGTCCGAAAGAGCGGTGCCCAGGAGACCACCAAAGCCAAAAGCGAGCGCCTGGGCTGCTCCCCACAAGCCCATCCGGGTGCCCTCGCGCCGTGCCCGACCCTCTCCGGCGAGCCGCATCATCGAGGCGATGGCCGCAATCGAGAACGCGCCATTGGCTGCACCGAGCAGCATCACGTTGGCGGCGAGCGGCCACCCCGGTCCGACCACACCGGCCATCACCAGGCCGGCCAGCGCACAGGCCGAGGCGACACAACCGCTCACCGTCCAGAAACGCAGCGAACCCAGCTTGCGGCCGAAGATTCGACCTGATCCCGCAGCGGCGACCAGGAGCATCCCCACCAGGATGCCGGCGTGCTGCAGTCCGGACAGCTGGGTCGATTGCCCGGGCGTGTAAGCAAACACGCTGCCGGCGAATGGCTCCAGGATCAGATCCTGGGCACTGAATGCGAGCATCGATACAAAAACAAAAATCGTGAACTGGCGGGCGGCCGGTTCGCGCCAGACCTCGGACAGAGTTCGAACGAATTCGCGCGGACCGGGTTGAGCCTCACCCACATCTCCGTCGCGCCTGCCCTCGAGCCCGATCAGCAGCATGGCGGTCATGCTTACCGCGATCGCTGCGACGGTTGCGGCGACAACGAGCAGCCTCGCCTCGGAGTAAGGGTCGAGCTGCTTTCCGGCGATGCCGGCCGTCACGGCAAAGCCTGCGATCATCATCAGCCAGACCATCGTGGCCGCACCGGCGCGGCGCCGTTCGGGGACACGTTTTGCAAGCAACACCAGCACGGAGGTTCCGCAGGCGCTCACCCCAACGCCGATCATCACGAAGGCCAGCACGGCGAGCGCGATGGCGCTTGCCAGGGTGTCGTCCATGCGTGTCACCGACCAGGCGCCGAGGAGGCCGCCGCTGGCGAGCACCACCATGCCCCCCAGGATCCAGGGGGTGCAGCGACCCGACTGGTCAGAGCCGAAGCCCATGCGCGGCCGCAGCAGCTGCACCACGTAATGCATCGCCACCAGAAGGCCGGGCAGCACTGCGGGGAGGGCGAGCTCCACGACCATCACGCGATTGAGGGTTGAGGTTGCAAGTACAACGACAGCACCCAGACAGGCCTGGATCAAGCCCAGTCGAGCAATCGAAAACCACCCGAAGGCCCGCCCTGTGACGGCGGCTGGCTCCGTGCGTGCCGTTTCTGTGGCCGGCATCGCTGCGGGTTCGTGATTTCGCGCTACGGATCGTGATGTATCCATGCTGATCCTGTCTCCCCTCGTCATCCGCCGAGTGCCCGCAGCGCAAAAGCGCTGACCATCATCCCGGCCACGAAGAGCGGGACGCCGAAGCCGCTGTAAAAAAGCGCCTGCCCGATCGGGTCCCGCAGGAAGCGGCGCATCAGTACGCATTGAGCGAGCAGCAACCCCGTCACTGCGAGCGCCGAACCGGGCGCCCCCCAGGACGCGAGCAGTCCGATGACCAGCAATTGCGAGCCGCCCATGAACCAGCACGCCACCCTGGCTGCGCCATGAGCACCCAGCTGCACGGGCAGGGATCGCACTCCCATCAGGCGATCACCCTGGATCGCCTTGAAGTCATTGAGGGTCATGATGCCGTGTGCTCCAAGGCTGTAGAGCACGGCCAGCAGTACCGATCGAAGTTCCGGGATGGCCCCGCCCGCCATCACCGCTGCACCTGTGATCCAGGCCAGTCCCTCGTAAGAGATGCCACAGGCCAAGTTGCCCCACCAGCCGTTTTCCTTGAGCCGGATGGGTGGCATGCTGTAGGCCCAGGCAAGGACGAGTCCGAGCCCGGCAGCAGCGAAGCCCCAAACCCCCAGCCCGGTGGCGACCAGCAGCGACAGCACGGTCCAAACAATCGCGACATAGAGGCCCCACCGGCCGGGCATGCGGCCCGAGGGGATCGGTCGGTTCGGCTCGTTGATCGCATCGACATGCCGATCGAACCAGTCGTTGACCGCCTGGCTGGTCGCGCACACCATCGGCCCTGCCAAAACGATGCCCAAGAGGGCGAGGGTCCAGTGGGTTTGCAGTTGAGCGCCGGAAGCAATCACGCCGCAGGCGAACGCCCACATCGGCGGAAACCAGGTGATCGGTTTGAGCAATTCGGCAAAGGCCGACCAGGTGGGCAGGGTGCGGACACTCATGGGGGTGATTTTCTACTTGACAAAACAGTCCGTCAATTGCAATTTACAGTGTTCGTCCCGCTCCACACTTTCCGGAGCCTTGGGTGTCAATCCCCGGGCCCGATCTTTCAGGCTGCTTGCCCATGGGCGCTCGTCCTGTCTCATCCGCCGACTCCCCTGCGCATGCCGTGGTGATCGGATCGGGTTTTGGCGGTCTGGCCTCTGCCATCCGGCTGTGCATCAAGGGCTATCGGGTCACCGTGCTTGAGCGACTCGATCAGGCCGGCGGCCGCGCCAGCGTGTTCCGGCAGGACGGATTCACCTTCGATGCCGGCCCCACCATCGTGACTGCGCCCTTTCTGCTCGAGGAGCTATTCACTCTGGCGGGTCGCCGCTTCTCCGATCACGTGAAACTGGTCCCGATGCAGCCGTGCTACCGAATCCGCTTTCACGACGGCAGCCACTTCGATTACTGGCAGGATCCCGAGCAGATGCGCGAGGAGGTTCGGCGCCTGAGCCCCGAGGATGTCGCGGGTTACGAGGCCTTCATGCGGGAGGCTGACCAGTGCTACCGCTTGGGCTACGAGGGGCTGGGCACCGTACCCTTTAATTCGGTGGCCGACTTGTTGGCCGCCGTGCCCGCCATGGTGCGCATGCGCGCCTGGCGCAGCATCTACAGCCTGGCCGCTCGGCACATGCGCAATGAGCGCCTGCGCCAGGTCTTCAGCTTTCACCCGCTTTTGATCGGCGGCAACCCCATGACGGTGACCTCGGTCTACAGTTTGATTACTTCGCTTGAACGAGCCCACGGGGTGCACTCTGCGATTGGCGGTACGGGTGCGATCGTGTCCGCTCTGGTCGACCTGCTGCGTGATCTGGGGGGCAGACTGCAGTTGGGAGCCGAAGTCGCCAAAATCCGTGTCCAGGGACGAACCGTTTGCGGCGTCACGCTATCGAACGGTGAGGCCATTGATGCTGACCTGGTCGTGTCCAATGCCGACTCGGCCTGGACCTACCGCCATCTGCTCGCAGACCAGCCGCGACGGGTCTGGACCGATCGCAAGATCGCGCGGTCGCACTATTCGATGGGGCTGTTTGTCTGGTACTTCGGCACCCGTCGCATCTATGACGACGTCCCCCATCACATGATCCTGCTTGGACCCCGATATCAGGGTCTGCTCGGTGACATCTTCGAGGGCAAGCGACTGAGCGAAGACTTCAGCCTCTATCTGCACCGACCGACTGCCACCGATCCGTCGCTTGCCCCCCCGGGCTGCGATACTTTCTATGTGCTCTCGCCCGTGCCTCACCTGGATGCCCGGATCGACTGGACTGCGCACGCTTCGACCTACCGACGCGCCATTGAGCGCTACCTCGCCGATACGGTCTTGCCGGACCTGCCGGCGCAGGTCTGCAGCAGCCGTGTGCTGACCCCGTCCGACTTTGAGTCCCGCTACCTCTCCTTCAAGGGGGCGGCGTTCGGCTTGGAGCCGCGCCTTCTGCAAAGCGCCTGGTTTCGCCCTCACAACCGCAGCGAAGAGTTCGATGGCTTGTACCTGGTCGGCGCCAGTACGCATCCCGGCGCAGGCATCCCGGGCGTTCTCACCTCGGCCAAAGCGCTCGATTCCATCATTCCGCCCGCGTCTGAGCGGGCCTCTGCGGTCCGGCTCGCCCCGGCCTATAACTCATGAATGCGCCCGCAATGACCCTCGCAGAGCACCGGTCCCTCGATGACCGTGCGCAGCCGAACCCCGCCGCAGTCTCGAGCGAGGACTGTGTCGCCCTGATGCGCAATGGTTCCAAGAGTTTCTTTGCGGCATCCCGTTTGCTTCCGGTTCGATACCGCGCGCCTGCCACGGCGCTCTATGCGTTTTGCAGGGTCGCCGATGACGCGATCGACCAGGCGGGCCCCGAAGCGGGTGCAAGCGCCCGAGCACTCTCGACGCTGCGTGAACGGCTGGGCGCGATCTACGCCGGGTCTCCTCAGGCTTTTGTCGCAGATCGGGCTTTTGCGCAGGTGGTCGCAGAGTATGGCCTACCGCGCAGCATCCCGGAGGCCCTGCTGGAGGGCTTTGACTGGGACGCTCGGGGTCGTCGCTACGATGACATCGATGCGCTGCTCGACTACTGCGCCCGCGTGGCCGGAACGGTGGGCGCCATGATGGCGCTCATCATGGGTGTGCGCGACCGACGTGCGATGGCGCGGGCCTGCGAGCTGGGCGTCGCCATGCAGCTCACCAATATTGCTCGCGATGTGGGCGAAGACGCGCGCCTGGGCCGGATCTACCTGCCGCTCGACTGGTTGCAGGCGGCGGGGATCGATCCCGATCAGTGGCTGGCCGATCCCCGGCCCAGTCCCGCGTTGGCGCGCGTGGTTGCCCGCCTGATCGCCCTTGCCGAGGTGCTCTATCGCCGGGCCGAAGAAGGGCTGGCCGAGTTGCCGCGGGGCTGTCGCCCGGCGATTCTGGCTGCGCGCCTCATTTATGCCGACATCGGCCACGAGATCCGTCGTGCCCGACATGATTCGGTGACCCGTCGCGCCTTCGTGGGGCCCAAGCGCAAGATCGCGCGTCTCCTGCAGTGTCTTCCGAGCGTGCTGGCCGCACCCCGTCGACCGCGCGGGCATCGACCCTTACCCGCGATCGATTTTCTCGTCGATGCTGCGGACGTCACGATGCAGCGGCGCTCGCCTCGAACGGCCTCCGAGAAAGCCGCATGGATGGTTGATCTTTTTCTGACGCTGGCCGAGCGAGAGCGTCAGGCCTCAACGCAGCCGAGGCATTCGCCAAGGTAGCATCAGGCGCACGATCGGCGAGCGCAGCCGAGGCCCGCTCAGCGTCTCGTGCATCGAAATCACGCTTTGACCTTCGAAGGTCGATCGCGCGAGCGATCGAGCGTAAAACGGCGTGTCCTCGAGGGTGCGCACAATGCGTGGGGCCTCGCCTGCGGCCTCCGAGCGAATCGACCGACTGACACGCCAGGCGGTGGGGCCCAGCGGCTGGCGCGGCCCGGCCTGAAAGGGTGACACCGCACCGTCAGCCCCGAATCGAAGAGCGAGCAGTCGCTCGTTGCCCGAGCATTCGCGCAGGTCGTAGAGCACTGCGCTGCCGCCGTCGTTCAGCACCGTACGCGACCAGTCCCAGGACTCGAACCGATCCTCGATCGGCTCATCCCCCTCGTTCGCGTCAAGATAGCCGTGACCCGACCAGTGCACTCCCGGGTGTTCGAGGTTCACCTCGATCCGCGCGCGGGGTGCGATGGGCCCCCAGCGGTGCCGACCCGCCGAGTCGAGTGCGCTGTCCCAGTTGAACAGTCGCTCCGGATGCAAACGTACCGTCCCGCGTACCGCCCTGGGAATCGGTGCGGAGCGCTCGCGGATCCGCAGGGTCAGGCCCGAACCATCCCAGGTCATGCTGCTGGGGCCGACGCTGAACGATCGGGCTTCGCGTACGACCTGCGTGCGCCCTCTTTCGGTCATCGCCCAGCGCTTCTTGCCCGGGCTGTAGACCGCGACGTTGATGGCGCAATGGTCAAGCGGGTCCGCCTCAAGGCTGCTTCGTCGGGCGCGCTGGCGGGCCCAGTGGTAGTAAGGCGAGAAGACGCTGCCAATAAACGCGATGATCGTGATGGCATGTTCACCGCAATCGCTCACTCCGTCGACATACCACCAGCGATACGCACCCGGTGCGATCGTCTGGTCGAATCGAGGTGAGCCATCACGCTCGCGGCCGCAAGCCGCCCGGACAGTGTCGCCATCGGCACCCCCGCTCCAGGATGGGCGCTCCCCCCCGCCAGAAACAGACCCGGCAAGCGCGTCGGTGCCGCAGGCCTGCGAAAGGACGACATCCAGCCGTGGGGCGCCAGGCCATAGAGCGCGCCCGCCGATCCGGGGAAGCGTCTCGCGAAGTCCTGCGGACGTGTGATGCGTTGCGCCGTTGGGTCTGAGTGCAACCTGAGGCCACAACGTTCGAGGTGGGAAAAAGCGGAATGCGCGCATTGTTCGATGTCCTCATCGCTGAGCGATGGCTGATGGCCGGTGGCCGGCGCGTTGATCAGACAGAAAAGACGTTCGGTGCCCTGCAGACGGCTTTCGGGGTTCATGAGCCTTCGCGACGGCAGCCGGTCCTGGGCGCATAGATAGAGCGTCGGTTTGCCGGGCAGCCGCGACCGATTGAAAACGTCTTCGAATTCGCTTGCGTAGTCGGGTTGAAAAAAAACGTTGTGATAGTCAAGCTCGAAGCCCTCGGCGCGACCGACGAGCGCAAAGGTCAGCGCTGAAAGCGATCGCGGAGTGACCTCATCCAATCGCACGGCGCGAGTGGCTTTTTCGCCGAGCAGACCCTGATTCAACGCACCTGCCTCACCATTGAAAACGAGAGCGTCGGCGAGATGCCGGCTGCCGTCGGCCAGCTCGACGCCGTGGGCTCTTCCGCCCTCTACCAAAATCCTGACGACGGACTGGCCGCATTGAATGGACGCACCCTGCCGGCCTGCGCACTGCGCCAGTCGGGTCGCGATGGCCTGCATGCCTCCCGATGCAACCCATACGCCCCGCATCTCCACGTAGGCGATCAGCATCAGGGTGGCGGGCGCAAGCCAGGGTGAGCCTCCGCAGTAGGTGGCGTAGCGGGCAAACAGCTGGCGGAGACGGGGGTCTTCAAAATGGCGGGCGAGGCTGTGCCAGAGGCTGGAGAAGGGCCCCAGACCCGCCAGCGCAAAGAGCCCGCCCGCTCCGAGGTCCGTACCCATCGAGGCGAGGGTTGGGCGCTCGCAGCGGATGTAGGCGGCCTCGAGATGGTGGTAGATCCGACGCGTTTCTTCGACAAAGGCTGCGAATCGGCGGGCCTGGGCGGCTCCCGAAAACGCTCCGATCGCATCCGTGGAGCGGCCGATGTCGGCATACAGATCGAGGCGTTCGGTGTCAGACCAGGCGTGGCGGGCCAGCACCTGCAAGGGTTCGAGGCGAAAGTCGTCCTGCTCGAGCGATTCGCCACACTGCGCAAGCAGGTCGTCAAAGACCCAGCGCATGGTGAGTACGGTCGGTCCCGAATCGATCAGATGGTCTCCCACCTGCTGTTGATGAATCCGGCCGCCGACCTGGGCCGCGGATTCGAACACCTGGACTGCAACGCCTTGACGGGCGAGGTCACAGGCGGCGGCGAGTCCTCCCGCGCCAGCGCCGATCACGATGACCTTGCGCGTGGCCTCAGTCTTCAATGCAGTCACCCCATCGGCCCCCCCGGGCGGTCACGGCAAATCGCACGAACATCGACTCGGTGAAATAGTGATCCCGATAGGCGTGTCGGATCGCCTCAAGGTGCGCTCCGGAGCGTGCATAGGCATCCATGGCCGCAGTGCTGTCCCAGAGGCTGAAGGTCGCTTGCCGCAGGAGCGGCGCTTCGCCCAGCCCCACGGCCAGACGACAGCCCTGGCTCATTGCCAGGGCCTGCTCGGCCGGGGGGGAATGCCTCCAGAAGGCTCGAACCTGCGACGGTCGAATGGAGGCCCGCGTGAGTGATGCGACAGGTCCCACCCCCGGGGCTTCGAGGGATGTCGCAAGCGTGTGCCCCGACCATAACCCTCGCGACTGCCAGGCGCGCAGTTCGAGCCACATCAGATCGGCAGCCCGAGTGCGCCAGACCGCCAGTTCCGGGTCGCTCGCCACCCAGTTTTGAGCCGTCTCCCGGTCGGCGAACACACAAAGCTGCGCCAGGCGGTCCCATCCTGGTTGCAGCCCGAAGCCGCCTTCGCGGCCGCTGCCCAGCACTTTGCGCCAGAGCAAGCCCCTTACGTTCGGACGCGTCAAAGCGCCGCGGGCGAGCTGATAGAGGCCCCAGGCGACCGATGCCGCAGGCCAGCGGGCCAGGACCAGAATGCTCGTGACCGTGGTGAGCTCCCGCGCGGTGCTTTGAGGCGAGGGCGCAGTCTGAAGATCGCGGGCGCCGCCCGCTTGACCGACTGCCGATACGCCGTTCCGGCTCAGCCCTGAATCTTCAGGGACCGGGATCGTCGAGCTCAGGACCTTCGATGCCATAGCGGCGAAGTTTCACATACAGGCTCTGACGGGAAAGTCCCAGCATGTCGGCCGCCGAAGCGCGGTTGTTTCGGGTGATCTTGAGAGCCGCCTCGATGCACAGTCGTTCGATCAGATCGACCGTCTCGCCGACGATGTCCTTGAGCGGCATGCGCCCCACGAGCGCGGCGAGGTCACCGCCAGAGCGCGTGACCGCGCTCGATTCATGTTCATCGCCCAGACGGCGCCCGGTATCCCGAATGACGAAGGCGAGGTAGGGCGCATCGTCGCTAGCGATCGCAACCCCGGAGATTTCGACAGGCACCGCGATGCCGTTTGACCCGACCAGGCGGGTGGAGAAGAGGCGAATGCTGCCGCCCTGAGCCAGGCTGTTGATCAAGACGGTGAGGTCGGTATGGGCCCGGCCGAGCCACCGGCTCAAAGGCTCACCTACCAACTGACCGGCGTGTGCAGCCTGGATCATTTCGACAAAGGCCGGGTTGGCGCTGAGGATCAGGCCCTTCGCATCGGTGGTGACGATGCCATCGCTCATCTGCCGGAGTGCCTCCAGGAGCGAGGCACCCTCGCTCCCTGCGAGGGGCTGCTGGCCGGCCTCTGTCTCAAGCCGAAGCAGTACGACCGTGTCGCCGTCCTGTCGCATGCTGCTTGCAAAGAGCCGTGTGGATTTCTGCCCGAAATTGAAGCGCAGGGCCAGTTCGGCTGGGCGTCCTGAGCCGGTGACCTGCTCGAACATGATCCGCAGTGAGGTGGCGGACCGGGTATTCAGAAAGCCATCCAGGGTCCGAGTCAGAAGGGCGTCGTGTTCGAGACCGAAGAACGCACAAGCCGCACGGTTCGCCTCGAGGATCGAATGACCAGGCTGCTGGATGATGAGGATCGGATCGCGCACCACGTCGAGCAGTTGACGGTAGCGGTTTTCCGTCCGCCTGAGACTGAGGTAATCGGCCTCCATCCTCTGCTGTGATTCGATCAGCCTTGCCTGCAACGAGGCCACGGCGCGTAGATCGCGACCGAGGGCCATCAAGGGTCCCTTGGGGCCCAGCCGGACGACTGACATCAGGATGGGGATCTCATTGCCGCTCGCGTCCAGGTAATTGATGTGGCGCCAGCGCGAGGAGCGATCGGCCGTCGCCGCTTCCTTGAGCATTTCCTCGACCTTGGGCCTGCTTTCGCTGGTCACGATCGCACCCCAGGGACGCCCGCTCCAATACTGGGCCAGCTGCACCGGCCAATCGTCGCCGTTACTGGTCACCCGGAGGACCGTACCCTTGTCGTCCAGCGATAGTGCAATATCCGAAGCGGCCTCGAGGAGCTCAGTCTCCCATCGGGGATGCAGCGGAGTGACCCGGGCGGCGTCACGGCGGCCCTCAGACCGACTCAAAGCGGGGCTCCTCCAGTCGGCGGGCGGCTTGTTTGAGAGCGTCCAAGGCATCTCCGCCGACCAGGTCTGCGCCGAGCGCTGCGGCCGTGTCGGGGCGCAGTATCACTGCGGGACCTCCGACCATGATGACGGGATTGGAGCGATCACTGACATGACGGACGCGGAGTATAAACTCGGAGGCGCGCTCCAGTTCGAAATCCGACCCCAGCGATAGCCCAAGCAGCGCGGGCTTGAAATGGACGATCCGGCGCAACAGGGGCTCCAGCGGCTGATCGTCAGCGATCGCTGTGCGCCATCCGGCCAGCCCGAAAATGGCGCCGATCATTCCGAGGCCGATTCGGTGCTGGCAGCCGGGGAGGGCGACAAACATTGCGCTGGGCGCAGGGTCGGCCCCGGCCCTGGTCGCGGCTGAGGAAGGGGACCGACCGAGTTCCTCGGCCATCAGGCGTCTCAAGACTCCGCTCGCGACCGTGACTTCGGCGAAACTCAGCGTGTCCGAGTCCCATCCGCGGCCGAGCTCGCGAGCCGCCGGCTGGATCAGTTCGAGAAGGATAGAGACCAGCGAGCGCCCGGCGCTGCGCTCGGCCGCGATGAGCTGGCCCGCCTGTCGAAAATCCCCTTGCACCGCATGTGCGCACAGGGCTTGGGCGAGCTGCGACTCGAGCATGAGCGGGCCGTCACGCGACGTCCCCCCATGAGCCCTTTGCTCTGCGCGGGGCGCAGGCGCGGGCTTTGGCGACCCACCCTCAGAGTCCGCGGGGGGGTATCCATTGGGCGCGATCCGATGCCGCGACTGAGCGCGGGCGAGCCTAGGCACGATCTCGCCCATGAGCAGATCGAGCAAAGGGCCGTGCGATACGTCCTGAGTGCCGGACGGCAGGCCTTTCATGTTGTTCTCCCTGGCGATCGTCAGCCGGACCGGGGAGGCCGGGCGACTGATCCCCCGAGATTCATGATGCGCGTTTGGCGCAGGCTGTCCAGCGTTTTCGTCGGCAAAGGCGCGCGCAGCTTTCATTGGGATAAAAAAAAAACCGGTGTTCGACCTTGTCTTGGACGCCGACTATCCACCATCGGACCAATCCATGTCAAGCCAAAGAGACGTCACGCTAGGTTGACATTTCAGCCCCCCCAGCCTAGAGTCAAATCCGGAGGTCAACCCCTGATGGCTCGAATCCTCGCGGCAGACCCGTCCACGCTCGTTGCAAAACCGGGCGTGCGACCGGTCTACACCCCGCAAGAGCGAATGAGACGCGACAGCACGCGCTGGACCCTGGTTCAGGGGGTGCTCGCGCCGCTTCAGTTCGTGGTCTTCGTGGTGAGCCTTGGGCTGATCCTTCGCTATGTTTGGACTGGCGAAGGATTTGGCGCGGCAGCGCTTTCGGTGGTCATCAAGACCGTAGTGCTCTATCTCATCATGATCACAGGAGCCATCTGGGAAAAAGTCGTGTTTGGGCGTTACCTGTTTGCACCGTCCTTCTTTTGGGAGGACGTGTTCAGCATGTGGGTCATCGCGTTGCATACGGCCTGCCTCGCCGCATGGATTCTCGATGATCGCTGGCTCGGCGCCGATGCCCAAATGGCGCTTGCCTTGGCCGCTTACGCGACCTATCTCGTGAACGCCGCCCAATTCCTCCTCAAGCTGCGGCGCGCCCGTCTCGAGGCAAAAGCATGAATGCACGCATCCCCATTGCTGTTGAGCCCTGCGACGATGCCCGACCGGCCTTGCGCGAGCGCGGCCAGCGAGAGGTGTTCTGCGGCCTGACCGGCATCATCTGGCTGCATCGCAAGATCCAGGACGCGTTCTTCCTTGTGGTCGGCTCGCGTACCTGCGCGCATCTGATTCAATCCGCCGCCGGGGTCATGATCTTTGCCGAGCCGAGATTCGCCACGGCCATCATCGATGATCGAGACTTGGCCGGCCTCGCCGATGCAAATGAAGAGCTCGATCGCGTCGTCGCACAATTGCTGGGGCGAAGACCCGACATTCGCATGCTGTTCCTGGTGGGCTCATGCCCTTCCGAGGTGATCAAGCTCGACCTCGGGCGTGCGGCCCAGCGCCTGAATGCGCAGCATCACCCGAACGTGCGCGTGCTCAACTACTCGGGCAGTGGGATCGAGACCACCTTCACCCAGGGCGAGGATGCCTGCCTGGCCGCGCTTGTTCCGGAATTGCCCGTGCCCGCGGTCCCCACCGAGTCGCTCCTTGTGGTGGGCGCGCTTGCCGATGTGGTGGAAGACCAATTGACCGGGCTGCTCGCTGAATTGGGCATCCAATCCGTGCATGTTCTTCCGCCCCGCTCAAGCGATTCGCTGCCCCCGGTTGGTCCTGGCACAAAGGTCCTGCTCGCCCAGCCTTTTTTGGGTGACACGGCCCGGGCGCTCGAGGCGCGAGGCGCATCGGTCATGACCGCTCCCTTCCCCCTTGGGGAGGAGGGCACCACGGGCTGGCTCAGGTCGGCCGCCGAAGCGTTCGGGGTGCCGGCCGAACACTTCGAAGCGGTCACTGCCGCAGCACGCTCGCGTGCCCGCCGCGGGCTCGACCGCTGGCGCGGCCAGCTCGAGGGCAAGCGGGTGTTTTTCTTTCCGGACTCGCAGCTCGAGGTGCCGCTTGCACGTTTCCTGTCGCGCGAGCTCGGCATGATTCCGGTCGAAGTGGGCACGCCCTACCTGCATCGCGGGCTGCTTGCACGGGAACTCGAAATGCTGCCCGAGCACACCCGCCTTTCCGAGGGACAGGACCTCGAACGGCAGCTCGACCGTTGCCGTTCTGATGCGGCCGATCTGGTGGTGTGCGGGCTGGGGCTCGCCAACCCGCTCGAGGCAGAGGGCTTCACCACCAAGTGGTCGATCGAGCTGGTCTTCAGTCCGATTCACGGCTATGAGCAGGCAGGTGATTTGGCCGAGCTCTTTGCGCGTCCCTTTGTGCGGCGCGAGCTGACCAAAGGGGTCGTACGGGCCGTCCGCCCGCGCGCCGGTCGACCCGCACCTGATTCGACTGGGCGCGCGTCATGAAGCTCGCTCTCTGGACCTACGAAGGCCCGCCGCATGTGGGTGCGATGCGGATCGCCACCGCCATGAAGGGCGTCCACTACGTGCTGCATGCGCCTCAGGGCGATACCTATGCAGATTTGCTGTTCACGATGATCGAGCGGCGTGACGCCCGCCCGCCGGTCACATATACAACTTTCCAGGCGCGCGACCTCGGCGGCGACACGGCCGATCTCTTCAAGCGCGCTGCCCGTGAGGCCTGGGAGCGATTCGCGCCCGAGGCCATGCTGGTCGGGGCGTCCTGCACCGCCGAGCTGATCCAGGATGATCCTGGCGGTCTTGCGCAAGCCCTGGACCTCCCCATCCCGGTGGTGCCGCTTGAGCTGCCGTCCTATCAGCGCAAGGAAAACTGGGGCGCAGCCGAGACGTTTCTTCAGATGGTGCGGGCGCTGGCTCGAACGCCCGGGACCGAGCGTCCAGCCCAAGCTTCCTGCAACTTGCTCGGGCCGACCGCTTTGGGCTTTCGTCATCGCGACGACTGCCACGAGATCAGCCGCCTGCTGGAAACCATCGGGATTGAGATCAAAGTGGTCGCACCCTGGGAGGCCCGACCGTCTGACCTTGCCCGACTGCCCGAGGCCCACTTCAATGTCGTGCTCTATCCAGAGACCGCCGGCCTCGCGGCGTCCTGGCTGCAGCGCAAGTTTGGCCAGCCTTTCACGCGCACCATCCCCATCGGGGTCCAGCAAACCGAAGCCTTCATTTGCGAAGTGGCCGAGCTCGCCGGACTGGACGTTGAGGCTGCCCTGGAGCGATGCCGCTCAAAGAGCCGATCCCGCTCGGGGTGGTACAGCGCCTCGGTCGATGCCACCTACCTCACCCAAAAGCGGGTGTTTGTGTTTGGTGATGCCACGCATGCGATCGCGGCGGCGAAGGTGGCCGCCGACGAGATGGGCTTCAAGGTCGTCGGCCTGGGCAGCTACAGTCGTGAATTTGCCCGCGAGGTGCGTGCTGCTGCGCAGGCCTACGGGCTCGAGGCCCTGATCAGCGACGACTACCTCGAGATCGAGGAGGCGGTGGCGGCGGCACGGCCCGAGCTGGTGCTGGGCACCCAGATGGAACGCCACATCGCAAAGCGGCTGGGCGTACCGTGTGCCGTCATTTCGGCCCCGGTGCATGTCCAGGACTTCCCGGCTCGGTATTCGCCGCAGATGGGCTACGAAGGGGCCAATGTTCTGTTTGACACCTGGGTTCATCCCCTGATGATGGGGTTGGAGGAACATCTGCTCGGCATGTTCCGGGAGGACTTCGAGTTTCACGCAGGGGCTGCACCTTCGCATCTGGGCCATGCGGCGACCGCGGTCACAGGCCGTGACCCTCAGGCGAACTCAAGCGCACGCCCGGCAGGTGCGCCCGCAGGCTCGGTGGACCGGTCAGGTACGGCATCTCCGGGTCCGGTCGATCCCGCTGCCTTGCCTTTCGCGCCCGCAGCCCGCGAAGCGACGCACGCCCCGCCTGAGCCCGCGGTTCTGGCCCAGGCCGTTCCGAGCGCTGTAGCGACCCCTGAGCCGATTGACGCAGAGGCTCCCATCACGCCGATCTGGGCCGATGAAGCGACCCGTGAGCTGGGCAAGATCCCCTTTTTCGTCCGGGGTAAGGCCCGCCGCAATACCGAGCGCTTTGCGCTCGAGCGCGGCCTGGCGCGCATTACCCGCGAAGTTCTCTACGAGGCCAAAGCCCACTATGGCCGCTGAGTCCGTCGCCCGAAAGCGTCCGGCTGCTTCGGCTGCGAGCACCTTGCGGGTGGTCGTGGTCACGATGGACACTCACCTCGCCTCGGCGACCGCCAGTGCCCATCGCAGGCTGGCCCAGCTCCTGCCCGGTGCCACACTCGAGATGCATGCCGCGTCCGAGTACTGCGCGAGCCCCGAAAAATTGAGCGCCTGTCTGGAGGCGATCGCCCGCGCCGATATCCTGATCGTGACGATGTTGTTCATGGAGGATCACATCCTGCCGGTGCTGGCCAGCCTAGAGGCCCGGCGGCACTCGGTGGATGCCATGGTCTGCGCCATGTCGGCTCCGGAAGTGGTGAGGCTCACCCGGATGGGCAAGCTCGACATGTCCCGGCCTGCGGGCGGCGCCCTCGCGTTTCTCAAGAAACTTCGGGGCGGTGGCCAGTCCCGGCCCGGCGGCGACAGTGGCGCGCGCCAGATGAAAATGCTCCGCAGCCTGCCCAGGCTGCTGCGCTTCATCCCAGGCACGGCCCAGGATCTGCGCCTGTACTTCCTGTGCCTGCAATACTGGCTGGGCGGGTCCGAAGACAACATGACCCACCTCGCGATTGCGCTGATCAACCGCTACGCAGTCGGTCCGCGCGAGGCGTTGCGCCAACGCGTGCGCGCAGCCGACCCGGTCGAATACCCTGACCTGGGGGTTTACCACCCCCGCATGCAGGGCCGCATCAGCGATGACGCGGCGCGTCTGCCTCATAACCCGGGTGCGCAGACTCGCGCCACGGTCGGCGTGCTGATGCTGCGCTCCTATTTGCTTGCGGGCAACAGCGCCCACTATGACGGGGTGATCGAAGCGCTTGAGGCCCGGGGCCTGCGGGTGATCCCAGCCTTTGCGATGGGGCTGGATGCCCGGCCTGCCATCGAACGATATTTCCGCGCCAAGGGCCGCACTGTGGTGGATGCCGTGGTGTCCCTGACGGGCTTCTCCCTGGTGGGTGGACCCGCCTACAACGACTCGCAGGCGGCCGAGGCTGTGCTGTCGCAGCTCGATGTACCGTATTTCGCAGCGCACCCGGTCGAATTCCAGACCCTCGCCCAGTGGGGGGCGTCCGATCGCGGGCTGATGCCGGTCGAGTCCACCATCATGGTCGCTATCCCGGAGCTCGACGGAGCCACCACGCCCAGCGTTTTTGGTGGACGGCCGGGCGCTGCCGGCGAAGTCTGTCGCGGTTGCAGCCGAGCCTGCACCTTCGGAACGGTCGCCTCCGCTCAGGACATGGTGTCCTGCCCTGAGCGGGCGGAAATGCTCGCCGACCGGGTCTCGCGCAGCGTCGCTCTGCGGCGGCAAAGCGCAGCCGAACGCCGCGTCGCTATTGTGCTCTTCAACTTCCCTCCAAATGGCGGTGCGACCGGTACGGCTGCGCATCTTTCGGTGTTTGAGTCGCTTATGCGGGTGCTGCGGGCGATGCATGCCGAGGGTTACCGCTTCACGCTCCCGGACTCGGTGGATGCGCTTCGCCGGAGCCTGCTTGAGGGCAACGCGGCCCAGCATGGCACCGATGCGAATGTGATGGCGAGCATTTCCGTGGCCGAGCATGTGGCCGGAGAGCGCTGGCTTGCCGATATCGAGTCGGCCTGGGGGCCGGCGCCCGGACGCGCGCTCACGGACGGTCGCAGGATCTTCATCCAGGGGCTCGATCTGGGACAGGTCGTGATCGCGCTACAGCCTGGTTTTGGCTACGAGGGCGATCCGATGCGCCTCATGTTTGAGAAAGGCCTCGCCCCCACGCATGCCTTTGCCGCTTTTTACCGGTGGCTGCGCGAGCGCTTCAAGGCCGATGCGGTGCTGCACTTCGGCACTCATGGAGCCCTTGAGTTCATGCCCGGTAAACAGGTTGGAGCCTCGGGTGCCTGCTGGCCCGATCGGCTGATTGCCGATCTGCCCAACTTCAACCTCTATGCGAGCAATAATCCCTCCGAGGGCACGATTGCGAAGCGGCGCGCGGCGGCGACGCTGCTGAGCTACATGACCCCGCCTATCACCGAAGCCGGGCTCTACGCCGGACTGGGTGAACTGCGGCAGACGCTCGACCGTTGGCGCATCCTCGATCCGTTGCCTCCCGGAGAGCCGATCAGTCCCGAGAGCGAACAGGCGGGCTTGCTGTCGTTGCTGGTCGAGCAGGCGAAGGCTGTAGAGATCGATGTCTCGCACATCGATCCAATCGCTCATCCGCGACTTCCTGTAGCAGAGGCCCAGCAGGCGATCGAGCGCCTTCAAGAAAGTCTGCGCGAGATCGAGTCTTCGCTGATTCCTTGCGGGCTCCATGTCCTGGGCGAGCCGATGCCCCGCGACGCGCGCCGAGACGTGCTCTTTGCCATGGCGCGGGCGCATCAGGCCATGAGCGAGCGTGCGATCGACCCTGAGGCCATCGAGCGCATCGTCGATTGCACAGATGAACATCAGGCACTCGAAATTCTGACCGCCAGCCTGGGAAAGGCTCCCCCCGAATCCCTCCTGGGGCTGGCCAAAGTGATCGCGCGGGCCAACGCGCAACTGCAGAGCAACCCGGAAGTCAAGGCGGTGTTGCATGCGCTCGACGGCCGCTTCATTGCGCCTGCGCCAGGGGGCGATATCCTGCGCACACCCGAGGCGATGCCCACGGGGCGCAATCTCCACGGCTTTGATCCATTCCGCATGCCGAGCCGCTTTGCGGTGAGCGATGGGGCACGCCAGGCCGCGCGACTGCTCGAGAGACACCTCGCGCAGGGCCATGCCTTGCCTGAGACGATCGCCATGGTGCTTTGGGGCACTGACAATCTCAAGACCGAGGGCGGGCCGATCGCTCAGGTGCTCGCCTTGCTCGGCGCTCGCCCCAGATTCGATTCCTTCGGCCGGCTCGCAGGGGCTGAATTGATTCCTCTCGAAGAGCTCGGCCGGCCCAGAATTGATGTGGTCGTGACGCTCTCGGGCATTTTTCGTGACCTGTTGCCGCTCCAGATCCGCATGCTCGCCGAAGCTGCAAGCCTCGCTGCGGCGGCCGATGAGCCGCCTGATTGCAACTTTGTGCGAAAGCACACCCTGGCCTATATGGCTGAGCAGGGGTGCGATCTCGAAACTGCGGCCCTACGGGTATTTGGCAACGCCGACGGTGCTTACGGCGCCAACGTCAACCATCTCGTCGAGCAAGGCTGCTGGCAAGACGAAGATGAACTCGCTGAGGCCTATACGCGGCGCAAAGGCTTTGCCTATGGCAAAACCGGTCAGCCGGTTCAACAGCCCGCATTGCTGCGCGCGGTTTTGCAGGACGTGAGTCTCGCCTACCAGAACCTGGACTCGGTTGAGGTCGGAGTGACCACGGTCGACAACTATTTCGACACGCTCGGCGGCGTGACGCGGGCGGTACGGCGGGCCCAGGTGCAATCCGGCCGCTCAACCGAGCCCGTCCCGGTTTACATTGGCGACCAGACCAGTGGCACAGGCTGTGTTCGCACCTTGTCCGAGCAGGTCGCCCTGGAAACCCGCACGCGGGTCCTCAATCCAAAGTGGTACGAGGGCATGCTGGCGCATGGGTATGAAGGGGTCAGGCAGATCGAGGCCCATCTCACCAACACCATGGGCTGGTCGGCGACGACGGGACAGATTCAGCCCTGGGTCTATCAACAGATGACCCGAACCTTCATGCTTGATCCGCATATGCGGGACCGGTTGGCGAGCCTGAATCCGACGGCATCCGCCCGGGTCGCCAACCGCCTGCTTGAGGCATCCGACCGAAATTATTGGAACCCCGATCCCGAGATGCTCGAAGCCCTTCGCCGCGCCGGTGAAGAACTCGAGGATCGGATCGAAGGGGTCTATCAGGGAGCGAGTTCATGAATATTGCAGCCATTCCGGTCACAGAGCTCAGACGCACACCCCGCCCGCCCGATGGCGAGGGAAGTGTTCAGGTGCAGCTCGACCCCAACGTTCGAATCGGCAATGCCCGGGTCTTTGCCGTGTACGGCAAGGGCGGGATTGGGAAAAGCACGACCTCGTCCAACCTGTCGGTGGCTTTTTCCAAGCTCGGCAAGCGTGTGCTGCAGATCGGCTGCGACCCCAAGCACGACTCCACCTTCACCCTGACCAAAAAACTGCAGCCTACGGTCATCGACGTGTTGGAATCGGTCGATTTTCACCCTGAGGAACTGCGAATCGAGGACTTTGTCGTCGAGGGCTACAACGGCGTGCTGTGTGTCGAGGCCGGCGGACCGCCCGCCGGCACCGGCTGCGGTGGCTATGTCGTCGGCCAGACGGTGAAACTCCTCAAGGAGCACCACCTGCTCGACGAAACCGATGTGGTGATTTTCGATGTGCTGGGTGATGTGGTGTGCGGCGGCTTTGCGGCGCCACTCCAGCATGCCGAACGTGCGCTGATCGTAGCCGCCAACGATTTCGATTCGATCTTTGCCATGAACCGGATCGTCCAGGCGATCGGTGCCAAGGCGAAGAACTATCGCGTAAGGCTCGGGGGCGTGATAGCCAACAGGAGTGCCCAGACCGATCAGATCGACCGCTTTGCCGACCGTGTCGGTCTCAACCGCTTGGCGCACTTTCCTGATCTGGACGTCATCCGTCGCAGTCGCCTGAAGAAGGCGACCCTCTTCGAAATGGAGGCTTCCCCGGAACTTGAGGCGGTGCAGTTGGAATACCTGCGACTTGCCGAGAGGCTTTGGGCAGGCACGCCGGCCATGGCGCCGGAGTCCCTCAAGGATCGCGAGATCTTCGATCTCCTGGGTTTTGACTGATGGACGCAAACACCGCCGACTATCTCGAGCGGCGCGGCCGCATCGAGGCCTACTTCGACCGGACCGCCGCTCAGGCCTGGGCGCGTTTGACTTCGGACGCTCCGGTGAGCGGTATACGCGCAACGGTGCGGGCCGGTCGCGAGCGGATGCGGGCCCTGCTGGTCGATTGGTTGGCGACCCAGGGTCAGCTGACCGGGCGAACCGTGCTCGATGCAGGCTGCGGGACGGGTTTGCTTGCGGTCGATGCCGCACGACTCGGAGCCGTTGTCAAAGGCATCGATCTCTCCCCTACCTTGATCGAGCTTGCCCGCGAACGCTTGCCCGATGATCTTCCCGATGGCTCGGTAACTTTGCTTGCGGGAGACATGCTCGACCCTTCCTTGGGCCGCTTCGATCACCTGGTGGCCATGGACTCCCTGATCCACTATGAGCCCCAGCAGGCGATCGACGCGCTGCTGCGGTTAGAGTCCCGGATTGCCCGTTCAATGGTCTTTACCTTTGCTCCGGGTAATCTCGCGCTGAACGCCATGATGGCGGTCGGAAGGCTCTTTCCCCGCTCGGATCGCTCCCCATCGATCGTGCCAGTGGCACCGCGGCGGATGCAGAGCATGCTCGCCGATGCGCTCGGTCCGCTCGGCTGGCGTCTGGGTCGTTCACATCGGGTGGCCCGGGGTTTTTACACTTCGCAGGCCCAGGAGCTCCTGCGCGCATGATGCTGATCGATCTCCTGTCGCCGCGGCGCTGGTCCCAGATCGACCCGCGCTGGCTGCCCTTTGCGGATTTGGCCACGCCCGAGATGCCGATGGTGCGGCTCCTGAGGCTGGCGCTGTTTCAGGTATCGGTGGGCATGGCGATGGCGCTTCTGGTGGGTACCCTCAATCGGGTGCTGATCGTCGAGCTCGGAGTGGCTGCCTGGATCGTTTCGACGATGGTGGCTCTGCCGCTCGTGTTCGCGCCGTTTCGCGCGTTGGTCGGATTCCGTTCGGACACACATCGCTCAGTGCTGGGCTGGCGCAGGGTCCCGTATATCTGGGCCGGTACCCTGCTGCAGTTCGGTGGCCTCGCGATCATGCCGTTTTCATTGATCCTGCTGTCCGGTGACACGCACTGGCCCCTTGTGATTGGCCCATTGAGCGCTGCGATTGCGTTCCTGCTGGTGGGGGCCGGGATTCAAACAGTCCAGACCGCTGGACTGGCCCTTGCGACCGATCTGGTCAGCGAGTCCGCCCGGCCGCGTATGGTGGCCCTGATGTACACCATGTTGTTGGCGGGCATGCTGGTGAGCGGTCTGGTCTTCAGCCTGCTGCTTTCGGAGTTCAGTAAGGTCAAGCTCATCCAGGTGGTCCAGGGTGCCGCCTTTGCGGCTTTCGCACTCAACGTGATTGCGCTCTGGAAACAGGAGCCCCGCCGACCGGGGCTCACGCGCGACGACCGCGGGCAGGCCTCGTTTCGCGCAACCTGGCGGGCGTTTGCGGCCCGGCCCGGCCACATGCGGTTTATGGTCGCTGTTTTCACCGGGACGGCGGCTTTCACCATGCAGGACATCATCCTGGAGCCTTACGGCGGCGAAGTGCTTGGGCTGTCGGTGTCATCGACCAGTTTGCTCACCGCCTTCATCGCGAGCGGCGCCCTGCTGGCTTTTGTGCTCGCGGCCGCCGGATTGAAGCGTGGCTTCAACCCCCACCGTCTGAGCGCCAGTGGCGCACTGGTCGGAGTCCTCGCGTTTTCGCTGGTCATCTTCGCCGAGCCGATGCAGGCCCCCTTGATGTTTCGGATCGGCACGTTTCTGATCGGCTTGGGCGCAGGCTTGTTCTCCATGGGGACCCTGACCGCGGCGATGGGACTTGAAGCCGACGGACTGAACGGCCTTGCGCTGGGGGCTTGGGGCGCCGTGCAGGCCACTGCCGCCGGGCTGGCGATTGCGCTTGGTGGAATGCTGCGCGACCTCATGAGCGGTCTTGCGGTCTCTGGAGCCTTGGGTCCCGTGCTTGACTTTCCAGGGGTGGGCTACGCGGCCGTCTATCACATCGAATTGCTGCTCTTGTTCGTCACTTTGGTCGCGATTGGACCCCTGGTCCGACTGAGCAGGATACGCCCGCCGGATGGCGGCAAGTTTGGTCTGGCGGAATTTCCCGGCTGACAGACCCCGTACTAAGGAGATCGACATGGGAACTGGAGCTATTACGCAATACATCGATGTCGCGCAGGTGGTCCTGTATGTGTTCTGGGTGTTCTTCGCAGGCCTCGTTCTATACCTCACCTACGAAAGCAAACGAGAGGGCTTCCCGCTCGAGACCGACCGGGCCGACGGCACGGTCAAGCGCGATACCGGGCTGGTAGGAATGCCCAGGGTCAAGATCTACCGGACCCGATATCACGGCGACTTTGACTCTCCTCACATGCGTGACTTCGATGATCCGCCCGTTCGCGGTCAACGGATCGGTCTCGCGGCAGGCATGCCTCTTGAGCCGACGGGCGATCCGATGACCACATCGATTGGCCCGGGCGCCTACACCCGCCGAGGCGATCTCCCTGATCGGACTGCCGAGGGGGACATCAAGATCGTGCCCCTGGCCGAAGCCCCTGGCTTTTCGCTCTACCACCGCGACCCGGATCCCCGCGGCATGCCGGTGCTGGGCGCCGATGGCCAGGTGGGGGGCGAGGTGACCGAGGTCTGGGTTGATCGCTCCGAGCACATGATTCGGTTCCTGGAATTGCGTACGCCCGGTGGCCGCCAAGTCTTGCTCCCGATCAACTTCTGCCGCATTCAGGACGACCGTGTGAGCGGACGCAAGGTCAAGGTTCAGTCCATCCTGGGCGCGCAATTCGAGGCGGTTCCCCAAACTCGATCGCGCGTCCAGATCACCTTGCTCGAAGAGGAAAAGGTGATGGCGTATTACGGCGGCGGGACCTTGTTTGCCACGCCCGAGCGCAGGGAGCCGCTTGCGTGACCACCGCCCATCACAACGGCCACGAGCACGAGTTCGAGCCGCAGTACGGCCTGCCTGAGACCCTGCCCGCGAGCGAGTCGGTTCTCTGGCAGGGCGTGCCGAAGCGCGGCCGTATCGCCCAGGAGGTGTTCCACCTGCGCGCGGTGATGATCTATTTCGCGATCATCCTGGGATTGCGTTTCGCATTTCAGATTCACGATGGCGGATCGGTCGGCGAGGCCCTCGCTGCCGTGACCTGGCTGCTGCCGGTCTTTGCGCTCGGATGCCTCCTGCTTTGGCTGCTTGCGCACCTCGTTCAGCAAACGACCGTCTACACCATCACCGATCGACGAGTCGTGATGCGGGTGGGCATTGTGTTGAGTCTCACCTTCAACCTTCCGTTTGCCCGGATTCAATCCGCTCAGGTCCGGCGCCGACCCGATGGCGGTGGCGATATCGTGCTCGAACTGGTCTCAGGCGACAAAATCGCCTGGCCCCATCTGTGGCCTCATGTCAGGCCGTGGCGGATCGCCTGGCCGCAGCCGATGCTTCGGGGCTTGAGCGAGGTCGACCGACCGGCCGGTCTGCTGCGTGA